>CAXTUZ010000097.1:4460-7784 GCA_964247525.1 uncultured bacterium | reverse complement strand
GCACGCGCGGTGCGTCCCGACATCGCCAGCGGGCAGTCCCTCCCGGCACTCCCGCCCTCGCTGCGAGGCCTGGTCACCGTTGCCGCGGGCGGTGACGAGACCCGGCCCGCGTTCCACCCGCTCAACAGCGGAACGATCCCAGGGACGCTGAGCCAGGTCGACCTGCGCTCGCTGTACGGGGTGGCGGCGACCGGCACCGCGGTCCCCGACGCGAACTCCCCGACCATCGCCACCGTCCAGTTCAGCAGCTGGAATCCGGCCGATCTGACCGCCTACGTCCGGGCCAACGCGATCTACGGCGGCACCGCCTACGACCCGGTGGCCACCGGCGCGTACACCCGCGTCGATGTCGGGCGCGGGAACACCGACCGCACCGACCAGGAAGAGGTCGCGCTGGACCAGGAAGCGATCGTGACACTCGCGCCGACCCTCCGCCAGGCCGCCTACTTCGCCCCGAACAACCCGCTCGGGTTCTCGCAGGCGCTGAACCAGATCGCCGACGAATCGGCGAGCCGGCGGACCCTCGCGCTGTCGACCTCGTGGGGAGACTGCGAGCCCAACCACTACCCGAGCTTCTTCGCCGGAAATCCCGACAGCACGCTCACCGCCGACGAGGACGCGGTCATGTCCGCGACGACCGCGGGAATCACCATCTTCGCGGCAAGCGGCGATGACGGATCCCGCGACTGCAGAGGCGACAACGGGAACTGGGTCGATACGCCCGCATCGCTCCCGTACGTCACCGGCGTCGGCGGAACCAGTATCACCACCGGCACGCCCTCGCAGTCCTGGTCGAACACCAAAGGCTCCAGCGGCGGGGGTTACAGCGCCGTCTACTGCGCCACCGCGGCGCAGGCGCCGATCCTGCCGGCGGCAGGCGCAGCCTCGGACTGTCCCACCCGGCGGGCCCGCGGCGTCCCGGACATCGCGCTGGCCGCCGATCCGATGAAAGGTGGCCTGTCCATCGTCTCGTCGGGCTGCCCGAGCAATCCCTGTGCCTACGGCGGAACGAGCCTCGCGGCACCGCTGGCAGCGGCCGGATTCGCGTTGACGATCGCCCGCGCCGGCGCGTTCGCGGGGATCGGGGACATCAACCCCGCACTGATCGCCGCGCGGGGTACCCCCGGGCTGTTCGACGTCACCAGCGGGGGAGGAAACGGAGCGTACCGGCCCACGGCGGGATGGGACGCCACGACGGGACTGGGCAGTCCCAACTGGTCCATCCTGTCCGGACGCCTCGTCGGCTCGAGCGCGGCCGACAGCCTGTTCGCGATCCAGGAGACCGGGACCGCGAGTGGACGGGTCGAGGTCAGCGAGCTCACGCACGTTTCGGGCTACGAGTCGTTCCGCCGCCGGGTCGTCACGCCGCTGGGGATCACCGACCCGAGTGAGTGGGTGTTGTTCCTCGCGCCGAGCAACGGCGACGGCAAGCACGACCTGTTCGCGATCCATACGATCAACACCGGCTCCGGCAAGGTCGAGGTACACGTCCTGTCGGAGGCGAGCGGGTACCAGCGGTACATCGACCACGTCGCCACCGCGCTCGAGCCCGCCCCGGCGGACCGGTGGCAGTTCGCCCTGGGAAGCTTCGCCGGCGACCGGGCCTCGGACCTGTTCGGGATCGCGTACGCGGGCACCGGCAGTGGACGGGTGGAGATGCATGTGCTCGCGGAGGCGGGCAACTATCAGACCTGGCGCCTGCACGCCGCGACCGCACTTCCGGTCACGACGCCGGGCACCTGGAGGTTCCTCGTCGGAGATGCGGCGGGCAGCGGAGACTTGGTCGGCGTGCTCCGCTCGGGTGGCAGCGGACACACCGAGGTGCACACCCTCACCCGCGCCAGCGGGTACCGCACCTTCAGCCTGCACATCGCCACCCCGCTCGCACCGTTCGCGGCGGCGACCAGCGATTTCAACCTCACCCGCTACGACAACGACCTGTCCCCGGACCTTGTCCTGACGATCCTGAACGGCGTCGGGAGCGGAAAGGTCGAGGAGCACATTCTGTCCGGCGCGTCGGCCTTCCAGGCCTTCTCGCTGCACTCGCTGACCGCGCTCGACGCGTTGAGCCCGGCGTCCTGGTCGCTGCAGCTCGCGCGCTGAGTTCAGAACCCGAGCTTGCGGAGCTGTCGCGGGTCGCGTTGCCAATCCTTCGCGACCCGCACGTGCAGGTCGAGATAGATCGGGCTGCCGAGCAACGCCTCGATCTGGGAACGTGCGCGGGTGCCGACATCGCGCAGGTGGGCGCCACCGGCGCCCAGCACGATCGCCTTCTGCGACGGGCGCTCGACGTACACCTCGGCGCGCACGTCGAGAAGTCCCCGCCGGTGGCCCTCGCGGAGCACCATCTCCTCGACGATCACGGCGAGCGAGTGCGGCAACTCATCCCGTACGCCTTCGAGGGCCGCTTCCCGGATCAGCTCGGCGATCATCACCAGCTCCGGCTCGTCGGTGAGCTGTCCGTCGGGGTAGAGCACGGGCCCTTCGGGCAGGACGCCGACGAGAAGATCGGAGAGCAGCCCCACCTGATCGCCGGCCAGCGCGCTGACCGGCACCACCTCGGTGAAGTCCCCGAGCCGGGAGACGGCGAGCAACTGTTCGGCGATCACCTCCCGGCTGGCGGAGTCGGTCTTCGTCACCACCGCGACCAGCGGAGTACGGCGAAGACCCGCGAGCTGACGGGCGATGAACCGGTCCCCCGGGCCGACCTTCTCGTCGGCCGGTACGCACAGCGCGACGACGTCCACCTCGTTCAAGGTCGCGAGGACGACGTCGTTCAGCCGCCGCCCGAGCAGCGTCCGCGGCCGGTGCAACCCTGGGGTGTCGACGAGAACGAGCTGCGCATCGTCGCGGTGGACCACGCCGCGCACCGCGTGCCGCGTGGTCTGCGGCCGGCTGCTCGTGATCGCGACCTTCGTTCCGACGAGCGCGTTGGTCAACGTCGACTTCCCGACGTTCGGGCGCCCGACGAAGCAGGCAAAACCGCTGCGGTACAACTGTTAGCGGCCGTCTGCGACGGTCGTGCCGGCCGGGTCCGCGAGCAGGACCCCGATGCCCGGCGCCAGTCCGTCAACGATCCGGCGGTCCCGCGCGGAGAGAGCCGGCTCCGCCGCGACCAGTGCCACCGCCTCGAAGGTTCGGGCACCGCTGGAATACGCCGCGCTCAGCGCGCCCTGCAACGCCGACGTGCTGAGCGAGGCGTCCGGATGCTCGACGGTCGCGGCGGCGTACGTACGTCCGTCGGTGTCCCGGACCGCCGCGCCCTCGGCGCGTTCGGGACCGCTGCCCGCGAGCAGGTACGCGCGCTGACGCGCGGCCCTGGCG
>CAXTUZ010000097.1:3448-4450 GCA_964247525.1 uncultured bacterium | reverse complement strand
GCCGGCCTCGGCGGGCGCGCCCGGGGTTGTCACGGCGTGGGCCTGGCTCGCGCGGCGACCGCGGCGGGGACCAGACGCGACACCACGACCGTGCCGATCTGATTGCGCCGTCCCTTGGCGCTCTCCGCTTCCAGCCGCACGCCGCCGACTTCGATGCTCGCCCCCGGGATCGGCACCCGCCCCAGTTCGTGGGCGAGCAGGCCGCCGACCGTGTCGACGCCGTCGCGGTGCAGGTCCGCCTCGACGAGGTCGCCGAGTTCGTCGACCGGTAGTCGTGCGGTGACCCGCCAGCGTCCGGCGGAGAGCGCCTCGACCGGTTGCTCGTCGCGGTCGTACTCGTCGGTGATCTCGCCGACGATCTCCTCGAGAATGTCCTCGATCGTCACGAGCCCCGCGGTGCCGCCGTACTCGTCCACCACGATCGCCATGTGGATCCTGCCGAGCTGCATCTCGCGGAGCAGTTCGTCGACCGGCTTGCTGTCGGGGACGAAGGAGGCGGGCCGCATGACGTCCTCGACGTGCGCGGTCACCTTGCTCGCGGCCAGCGAGCGCCGAACCAGATCCTTGAGGAACACGATGCCGACCAGGTCGTCGGCGCTCTCGCCGACGACCGGGATACGCGAAAAACCGCTACGAAGCGCCAGGTTGAGTCCTTGACGCACGGTGCGGGTGCGCTCCACGAACACGATGTCCGGCCGTGGAACCATTACCTCGCGCACGATGGTGTCGCCGAGGTTCAACGCCGAGTCGATCAGTTGCCGCTCGCGGGCGTCGACCTCGCCGCGCTCGGCCGCTAGGTCGACCAGCGCGCGCACCTCGGCCTCGGTGGCGAACGGCCCCTCGCGGAACCCGCGACCCGGGGTGATCGCGTTCGCGAACGCGATCAGCAGCCGGGGCAGCGGGCCGAAGATGCCCGTGACGAACCCGACCGCCGGCGCCGAGCCGAGCGCGATCGGCTGGGCGTGCTGCTGCCCGAGCGTGCGCGCGGCGACCCCGATCAGC
>CAXTUZ010000097.1:0-3438 GCA_964247525.1 uncultured bacterium | reverse complement strand
GGTCTGGATCGCCGGATCGTACGCCTCGTCGAGGAGAAGCTTCTTCGAGCAGCCGGCCATCGTCTTCGCGCCCGACTTGATGCACGCCTCGAGGTCGGCGATCGCCTGCACGCAAGCGTTGACATGCGTCGTCGCCGGATCGCCGAGCCCGTCGCGCACCGTCGACACGAGCGTCATGATCGCCGTCGCGATGCCGATGGCGGCGAGACCGGCGCCGTGCGCATGAACGATCACCACCGTGATCGCGGCCGCGGCGGCCACCTCGAGCGCCGTCCGGATCAGCAGCAGCAGGTTGAGCGGACGGGCACGGACCGCGACCAGCCCCGCGAGCCGTTCCGCGCCGCGGCGGTCCGCCTCGAGGAAGGACGCGGCCAGCGGCCGGCTGATCCGGCCGAGTGCCGCCTCGAGACACGCGAGCACTGCGGCGATGACGACCAGGCCGGCGGCGAGCACGACCAGGGCGACGTTGCCGCTCACCGGTCACCGCCGGCCGCCGCACGTTCGCGGGTCTCCCACGCGGCGACCACGCGATCCTGCCGCTCGAACATTTCGCGCTCCTGCTCAGGATCGCCGTGGTCATAGCCGCGCAGGTGCAGCAACCCGTGCGCGACCAGGATGTGCAACTCGTGACCGAGCGGGTGCCCCCGCTCGGTCGCCTGCACGGCTGCGACCTGCGGGCAGATGACGACATCGCCGAGCAACGCAGGCCCCGCCACGCTGGGCGAGGCCTGCCACGAGCCGTGCTCGGTCAGCTCGTCCATCGGAAAGGCGAGGACGTCGGTGGGCCCCGGCAGCTGCATCCACTGTTCGTGCAGGTCCGACATCGCCTTGCTGTCGACCGCGAGCACCGACACCTCCGCCTGCGGGTTCACGTGCCACTGCTCGAGGGCGAACCGGGCGAGGCCGACCAGGTCGGAATCGTCGAGGACCACGCCCGACTCGTTGGCCAAAAAGACGCTCATCGACGGCGCGCGCGCGCCGGCCCGGTCTCGGCGGCGTGCAGCTCGTCCCACCGGGCGTACGCGTCGACGATGTCACCGACCAGCCGGTGCCGGACCACATCGGCGGAGGTCAGCTGCGCGAAGTGGACGTCCTCGAGGCCCTCCAGGATGTCGCGGACGACCCGCAGACCGCTTCGCGTCCCGGCAGGAAGGTCGATCTGGGTGATGTCACCGGTGACGACGACCTTCGACCCGAAACCCAGGCGCGTCAGGAACATCTTCATCTGTTCGGAAGAGGTGTTCTGCGCCTCGTCCAGGATGATGAACGCGTCGTTGAGAGTCCGCCCCCGCATGTAGGCCAGCGGTGCGACCTCGATGGTTCCCGCCTGCATGAGGCGCGGCACCGCATCCGGGTCGAGCATGTCGTGCAGCGCGTCGTAGAGCGGCCGGAGGTAGGGGTCGATCTTTTCGTACAGCGTGCCCGGCAGGTACCCCAGCCGCTCCCCCGCCTCGACCGCCGGGCGCGTCAGGATGATCCGGTTGACCTGCTTGGACTGGAGTGATTGCACAGCTTTGGCCATCGCGAGATACGTCTTCCCGGTGCCCGCCGGGCCGATGCCGAAGGTGATCGTGTTCGCGTCGATCGCGTCGACGTACCGCTTCTGATTCAACGTCTTCGGGCGCACGGTGCGGCCGCGGCTCGACACGATGTTGAGCGTCAGGACATCCGCGGGCCGCTCACCGGGGGGCGGTTCGCCGCCACGGAGCATCGCCACGCTGCGCGAGACCTGTTCGGGGCTCAGCACCTGGCCGCGGCGAACGAGGCTGATCAGTTCGGACAGCACCCGTTCGGCGAGTGCCGCGTCGCTCCCGCGGAGCCGGATCTCATTGCCCCGCACGTGGATGTCGGCCCCGGGCAACGCGCGTTCGACCGCCCGCAGGACCGAGTCCTGGTCACCCAGCAGCGCCACCATGTCGACCGCGCGCGGAACGACGATCGTGAGGGGATCTGACGTTGTCTCGCTCAGGGTGGCTCGTTCCTCACTTGACGGTGGCAGCACGCCGACACGTTCAGTCTAGGCGCCGGTGCCAGCGCCCGCTGCGGGCCGCGACGATCGCCGTCGCGATCGCGCCCGCGCTGGACGTACGAAAAACGGTCGGACCCAGATGACAGCCGCGGGCTCCCAGCACCCCGAGCTCGTCGGCGCCGATGCCACCCTCCGGTCCGACCGCTATGACGATGACACCCGCCGAGGGCACGTCGGCCTGAGCCAGGGACTCGGCGGAGTCCTGATGCAGCACGACTCCGTACGCCGCGCGCCCGAGCAGGTCGCCTACCTCCGGACTGGATGCCGGTTCCGCCACGTGGGGCCACCAGCGCCGACGGGATTGCTTCGCGGCCGCCGCCGCGCTCGACCGCCAGCGGGCCAGCGCCTTCGGAGCACGCTCGGCCGACCAGCGACTCACGCATCGCTCCGCCAACCAGGGCACGATCTCGTCGGCACCGGCCTCGGTCGCCAGCTCGACCGCCAGTTCGCCCCGGTCCCCCTTCGGTACGGCCTGCGCCACGATCAGCCACGGATCGGGCCGGAGCTCGAAACCGGTGCTCCGGACGTCGAGCACGAGCCCGTCACGGCGTGTGCCGGGCACGGCGGCCCGCGCGAACGCCCCCCGCCCGTCGACGAGTTCCACGTCCTCACCGGCGCGCATCCGCCGGACGCGCGCCGCGTGATGACCTTCCTCACCGGTGAGGACGTACTCGCCGCGATCGGGCCATGACGTTGCATGGAAGCACGGTCGCGTCGTCATCAGCGGGCTTACCGGCTGCGGCCGCGAAGGCGCGAGAAGAGCCCGCCGGTACCCACCCCCTCGTCCTGGCCGACCACCGCCACCCGGTCCTTGCCGGCGCGAAGCTCGACCAGCTGGCGCAGCAGGCCCTCCTGCTGAGTGTCGAGCTTGGTCGGCGTGGTGACACTGACGTGCGCGTGCAGGTGCCCACGTCCGTCGGAGCGCAGATGCGGAACGCCCCGGGCCCGCAGGGTCAGCACGGCACCGGGCTGGGTCCCCGGCCGGATCTCGAGTGTCTCCTCGCCGTCGAGCGTCCGGAGCGGGATGGATCCGCCGAGCGCGGCGGTGGTCATCGGGATGCTGACCTCGCAGTGCAGGTCCGAACCTTCCCGGGTGAACACCGGATGCTCGCGCTCGCTGATCTCGACGTAGAGGTCCCCGGCCGGGCCGCCACCCGGGCCGACCTCTCCTTCGCCCGAGAGCCGGATACGCATTCCGTCCTCGACCCCCGCGGGCACCTTGACCGACAACGTGCGGCGCGAGCGCACCCGACCGTCTCCCCCACAGGTCGTGCAGGGGCGGGGGATCACCACGCCGGTCGCGCTGCACGTGTGGCAGGGGCGGGCCGTGACCACCTGGCCGAGAAAGGTGCGGTTGACGCTCTGGATCTCGCCCCGGCCACCGCAGGTGCTACACGTCGCCGTCGTCG
>CAXTUZ010000096.1:0-7866 GCA_964247525.1 uncultured bacterium | reverse complement strand
GGGCTGGCGTATGCTTGGCCTCGGCGACCGTCTCGCGCGGTCGACTTCGCGCGCCCTCTGTCCGGCAGCGAGCCATCGTCTGATGGCCGCGATGGCAGCGGCGGCCCTCCCTGGTCTCGAGTTCCTCGGGTCCGACTGCGGCCGACGACCGGGCGCCAGGACGCCCATCGCCGATGGGCGTGACAACCAGGGACCACAGGGAGCAACCCACCATGGCCGTCGTGACCATGCGTCAGCTGCTGGAGAGCGGTGTCCACTTCGGGCACCAGACCCGGCGCTGGAACCCGAAGATGAAGCGCTACATCTTCACCGAGCGCAACGGCATCTACATCATCGACCTGCAGCAGTCGCTGACGTACATCGACCGGGCGTACGAGTTCGTGCGCGAGACCGTCGCGCACGGCGGTTCGATCCTGTTCATCGGCACCAAGCGTCAGGCGCAGGAGGCGATCGAAGGCCAGGCCAAGCGCGTCGGCATGCCCTTCGTCAAGGAACGCTGGCTCGGCGGGATGCTGACCAACTTCCAGACGGTGTTCATGCGGCTGCAGAGACTCAAGGAGCTCGAGCAGATCGAACTCACCGGCGGTACGAACGTCCTCACGAAGAAGGAACAGCTCGTGCTGTCGCGCGAGCGCATCAAGCTCGACCGCACTCTCGGGGGAATCCGGGACATGTCCAAGGTGCCGAGCGCGGTGTGGATCGTGGACACGAACAAGGAACACATCGCCGTCGACGAAGCTCACAAGCTCGGCATCCCGGTGGTGGCGCTCCTCGATACGAACTGCGACCCGGACGTCGTCGACTTCCCGATTCCGGCGAACGACGACGCGATCAGGTCCGCCGAACTGCTGACCCGAGTCATCGCCGACGCAGTCGCGGAGGGTTTGCTGCAGCGCGCCGCGGCGCAGCAGAGTGACGCCGGCGCGGAAGGCGAGCCGCTGATCGAGCCGATGCCCGAGTGGGAGCGCGAGTTGCTCACCGGCGAGACGGCTGCGGCGCCGCCCACGTCCGCGGCGCCGCCCGACGCGTCGACACCTGATGTCGCACCGGACGCGGTGCCCGAGGTCGCGCCCGATGCGGTGCCCGAGACAGCGGAGAAGCCCTGATGGCGGACATCGCGGCGATCAAGCGCGTCCGCGAGATCACCGGCGCGGGCATGACCGATGTGAAGGTGGCGCTCGACGCCGCCGACGGCGACGAGCAAGCCGCCATCGACGAGCTCCGCAAGAAGGGCGCGGCAAAAGCCATGAAGCGCGGTGCCGAGCGCACCGCGAGCAACGGCATCGTCGCCGGCGGGGACGGGAGCCTGATCGAGTTCGCCTGCGAGACCGACTTCGTCGCCAAGAACGAGCAGGTGCAGCAGCTCGCCGCGGACATCGCCGCGCACGCGGCGAAGACCGGCATAGGCGACGCGGAGAAGCTTCTCGGCGAAACCCTCGCCGACGGCGTCACGGTCGCGACGAGCATCGAGCGGCTGTCTGCGGCAATGGGCGAGAAGATGGAGCTCCGCCGGGCGGCGCACTTCGAGGGCAAGGTCTCGACGTACTTGCACAGGCGGTCCAGCGACCTGCCGCCGCAGATCGGCGTCCTGGTGGAGTTCGTCGGAGACGACGTCGACGTCGCCCGGAGTGCCGCGATGCAGGTCGCGAGCTTCCGCGCGACCCAGTACGTGACCCGCGACGAGGTCCCCGAGGAGGTCGTCGCGAAAGAGCGGGAGATCGCGCTGGCGCTTGCACGCCAGGAGGGCAAGCCCGAGGCCGCATTGGCGAAGATCGTCGAGGGGCGGTTGCAGGGCTTTTACAAGGAGGTCGTGCTCGGTGAGCAGGCCTCGGTACGGGACAGCAAGACGACCGTCGGTGCCGCACTGGGAGCCGCCGGAGTGACCATCACCCGCTTCGTCCGGTTCGAGGTCGGCGCGGCCTGACCTCGGAGTCGCCCCGCTAGGCTCAGCGGTCGTGGTCGGAGATCCGGGTCTCGAGCAGGGCACCGCGTACGGGCGGGTGCTGCTAAAGATTTCCGGTGAGGCGTTCGCGGGCGGTCACGGCATCGGCGTCGAGCCGGCCACGGTGCGGGCCATCGCCCGTCAGATCGCCGAGCTCGCCGCCGCCGGTACGCAGATTGCGGTCGTCGTCGGCGGCGGGAACTACTTCCGCGGTGCCCAACTCTACGAGGGCGGCATGGAACGGGCCCGAGCGGACTACATGGGCATGCTCGGCACCGTGATGAACTGTCTCGCCCTCCAGGACTTCCTGGAGAAGCAGGGCGCCGAGACGCGCGTGCAGACCGCGATCGCGATGGGTCAAATCGCTGAGCCGTACGTGCCCCGGCGCGCCATCAGGCACCTGGAGAAGGGCCGGGTCGTGATCTTCGGGGCGGGTCTCGGGGTGCCGTTCTTCACCACCGACACGCCCGCCGCCCAGCGCGCGCTCGAAATCGGCGCGCAGGTGCTGCTGATGGCGAAGACCGTCGACGGGGTGTACGACAGTGATCCGCGCACGCAACCCGACGCGGTCCGCTTCGACACGATCTCCTTCGCCGAGGCGCTCCGTCGCGGCTTGAAGGTGATGGACGCGACCGCGTTCAGCTTGTGCATGGACAACGATCTGCCCATCGTCGTGTTCGACCTGCTGGCGGAGGGCAACATCGCCCGCGCCGTCCACGGGGAGAAGATCGGCACGCTCGTCACGGCCGGAACGGAAGGGACCCCATGATCGACGACACGCTCCTCGAGGCGGAGGAGAAGATGGAGAAAGCCGTGTCCGTCGCGCGGGACGACTTCGGTACCATCCGCACCGGGCGAGCCACGCCGGCGATGTTCGCCAAGATCGTCGTCGACTACTACGGGTCTCCCACGCCGGTGCAGCAGTTGGCCTCGTTCCAGGTGCCGGAGCCGCGGATGGCCATCGTGACCCCGTACGACAAGAGCTCACTCGGCGCGATCGAGCGCGCGATCCGCGACAGCGATCTGGGGGTCAACCCCACCAATGACGGGACCCTGATCCGGATCGTGTTTCCGCAGCTCACCGAGGAGCGTCGCCGGGAGATGATCAAGGTCGCGCGAAGCAAGGCGGAGGACGCGAAGGTGTCCATCCGCTCGGTTCGGCGGCACGCGAAGGACCAGCTCGACAAACTCGTCAAGGACGGCGAGGTGGGCGAGGACGACGCGAGCCGGGGCGAGAAGGAACTGGAGCGTTCGACCCACGAGTGGGTCGAACGGGTCGACGAATTGCTCAAGACGAAAGAGGGCGAGCTGCTCGAGGTCTGAGGCCCTCCAGCTGCCCATGTCCACCACGTCAGCGTCTGCCGGTCCGCCCGCCGCGGGAGCGTCCGGGCGCGCGTCGAAGGCTGGGCGCAATGTCCCGCTCGCGATCGCCGTCGGCCTCGGCCTCGGGGGCCTCGTCCTCACTTCGCTCCTCACCTACCGTCCGCTGTTCGTCGGGGTGGTCGCGGTCGCCATCGCCTACGCCTGTTACGAACTGGCGACGGTGCTGCGCAGCACCGCCGGCCGGCGCGTGCCGGTCCTTCCGCTCGCTGTTGGCACCGGCGCGTCGTACGCCTGCGCGTACGCGCAGGGAAGCGAGGCGCTAGCCCTGGGAGTAGCCCTCACCGGCGTCACCCTTTTCGGCTGGCGGTTGCTCGAGGGTGGCGGGCACCCCGCGTTGCTCGAGGATGTGGCGGCGTCACTGTGGGTGCTCTGTTACGTCGTGCTGCTCGCCGGCTTCGCGATCCTGCTTGCCGCGCCGCACGACGGCAGTCGCCGAGCGGTGTGCTTCATCGCCACCGTCGTGTGCAGCGATGTCGGCGGCTTCGCCGCCGGCGTTGTCTTCGGCAAGCACCCGATGGCGCCGGCGATCTCGCCGAAAAAGTCCTGGGAGGGTTTCTGCGGGTCGACGCTGGCCTGCCTCGTCGGTGGTCTCCTGCTCATCGGGCTGGTGCTGCACGGCGCGTTCTGGCAGGGCGCGCTCTTCGGGCTCGCGGTCGCGGTGTGCGCCACCGCGGGCGATCTCGCCGAGTCGCTGATCAAGCGCGACCTCGGCATCAAGGACATGGGGACCCTGCTTCCCGGTCACGGCGGGATCCTCGACCGTCTCGACTCGCTGCTCTTCACCGCCCCGGTGGCGTACCTGCTGCTCGGTGCGTTCGTGGCGACCTGACGTCGATACGCCACCCGAGGCCGCGGGGTGCGACACTGACATGGTCATGACGGTCACGGCGAGCCGCGCTCCGCGCCCCCTTGTGTTCGCGGTCCCCGAGCGCCGGATGCCTCCACCTCACCTCGCGGACCTCGACGCCCCAGCACGCCGGGAGGCGGTGCTCGCCTGTGGCGAGCAATCCTTCCGTGCCGAGCAGATGGCACGGGCCTATTTCGGCGCCGGTTCGCTCGAGGCCCTCCCGGCGGGGAGCCGTGCCGCCCTGCGGGCAGCGCTCCTGCCGGACCTTCTGCATCCCGTGCGTCACATCGAGACCGACGGCGGCACGACCCGCAAGACGCTCTGGCGCACGTTCGACGGCGCGCAGCTCGAATCGGTGCTGATGGGCTATCCGGACCGGGTCACGGTGTGCGTCTCGAGCCAAGCCGGGTGCGGCATGGCGTGCCCGTTCTGCGCGACCGGACAGGGCGGCCTGACCCGCAACCTTTCGACGGCGGAGATCGTCGAACAGGTCGTCGCGGCAGGGCGGGCCCTGGCCGGGGACGAGCTCCCCGCCGTGCGGCGGCGCGTGACCAACGTGGTCTTCATGGGAATGGGTGAACCGCTCGCCAACTACAACCGGGTTCGCGACGCGGTGCGCCGGCTCACCGATCCGCTACCCCACGGACCGGGACTGTCGCAGCGGCACATCACCGTCTCGACCGTCGGTCTCGTCCCCGCGATCCGCAAGCTCGCCGCCGAGCGACTCCAGGTCACGCTGGCGATCTCGCTCCACGCTCCTGACGACGAGCTGAGGGACACGCTCGCGCCCATCAACACCCGGTGGCCGGTGCGCGAGGTACTTGCCGCGGCGTGGGAGTACGCGGGTCGTACCGGGCGGCGTATCAGCATCGAGTACGCCCTCATCCGGGACGTCAACGACCAGCCCGAGCGTGCCGATCATCTTGCCGCGCTCCTGCGCGGACGGCTTGCGCACGTGAATCTCATCCCGCTCAATCCGACCCCCGGTAGCCGCTGGGACGCCAGCGCACCGGCGGCACGACGGGAGTTCCTCCGGCGCCTGCGTGCCCGCGGAGTGGCAGCGACCGTACGGGACACCCGCGGCCAGGACATCGACGGAGCGTGCGGCCAGCTGGCTGCCCGCCCGGAGCCGGCGTGAAGAGCGTCACCGTCCTCGGCTCGACGGGGAGCATCGGCGTGCAAGCGCTCGACGTGATACGGCGTAACCCGGATCGGTTTCGCGTCCACGGCTTGGCGGCGGCGGGCAAGGACCCCAGAACGCTCGCCGCGCAGGCAGTTGCCAGCGCGGCGCGCGTCGTCGCGGTCGCCGAAGCCTCGGCGGGCGAAGACGTGGTGCTCGAGCTGTACGCGCATGCCCAGCAACGCGGCTACGCCCGCGGGGAGTTCACCCTGCCGAGGGTCCTGACCGGGCCGGACGCCGCAGCGCAGCTCGCCGCCCAGCCGGTCGACGTGTGCCTCAACGGGATCACCGGGTCCATCGGGCTCGCCCCCACCCTCGAGGCCCTCCGGGCCGGCAACACCCTCGCGCTCGCGAACAAGGAGTCGTTGGTCGCCGGTGGCGAGCTCGTGGTGCGCGCGCTGCAGCGGCCCGACCAGCTCGTCCCTGTCGACTCGGAGCACTCGGCCCTCGCGCAGTGTCTGCGCGGGGGCCGCGCCGAGGAGGTGCGCGCGCTGATCCTCACGGCCTCGGGAGGGCCGTTTCGCGGCCGAAGCCGCGAAACGCTGGTCGACGTGACCGCGGACCAGGCGCTCAAGCACCCCACCTGGGACATGGGCCCGATGGTGACGATGAACTCCGCGACACTGCTGAACAAGGGTCTCGAGCTGATCGAGGCGCACCTGCTGTTCGGAATCCCGTACGACCGCATCGAGGTCGTCGTGCATCCGCAGTCGCTGGTGCACTCGATGGTCGAGTTCACCGACGGCTCGACGCTCGCGCAGGTGTCGCCGCCGGACATGCGGCTGCCGATCGCGCTCGCGCTCGGCTGGCCGGATCGAGTCGCCGGGGCCGCTCCGGCGATGGACTGGCGCTCCGAGCGGACGTTGACCTTCGAGCCGCTCGATGACGACGTCTTCCCCGCGGTCGCGCTCGCCCGGCGGGCCGGTACCGCGGGCGGCGTGGTCCCGTGCGCCCTGAATGCGGCGAACGAGGAGGCGGTGCACGCCTTCCTCGCCGGCCGAATCTCGTATCTCGAGATCGTCGAGATCGTCGCTCGGGTTGTCGAAGACGCTGTGGTGGACCGCGGTGCGACGGAGATGACGCTCGACGCGGTGTTGGACACCGAGGTGTGGGCACGGGGACGCGCTCGTGACCTGTGCGCGGGCGAGCTCCGGGTGAACGAGGGACGGCCCTGATGGCGACGACTATCGGCGTGCTGCTGATCGTCGGGATGCTGGTGGGGTCCGTCGCGCTCCACGAGGCCGGACACCTGGTCACCGCCAAGCGGTACGGGATGAAAGCCACGCAGTACTTCATCGGCTTCGGCCCCAAGATCTTCTCCTTCCGCCGCGAGGAGACCGAGTACGGCCTGAAGGCCATCCCGGCCGGCGGATACGTGAAGATCGTCGGAATGTCGCCGCTCGAAGCCATCGACGGACAGGATGCGCCCGACCCGCGCCAGGCGGCCGCCGCCGCGGCCGCACTGCCGACTAAGACGACACCGGACGCCCGACGGTTGTTCTACACCTATCCCGCCCGGCAGCGTTTCGTCGTCCTGGTCGCCGGCTCCTCGATGCACTTCGTGCTCGCGGCGTTGCTGACCTTCGCCGGCCTCGCGATCGGCGGGGACCTCACGCGCGACCCCGGCGTGTCGACGACCTTGGCCACGGTGTACTTCTGCGCGAGCCCCGATCCGCAGACGGGTGCATGCGCACCGGACGCGACGCAGGGTCCGGCGTCGCGGGCCGGGCTGCGCAGCGGCGACACGATCGTCGCGGTGAACGGCGTACGGGTCGGCGCCTTCGACCAGGTGTCCCGTGCCCTGCAGGGCTCGCTCGGGCGCCCCGTCGCGCTCACCGTCGTCCGCAGCGGTGCCGAGCGGACCCTCACCCTCACTCCCGCAGCGAAGCCGAAGCTCGATGCGAACGGGAAGCCGGTGCTCGGCGCGGACGGCAAGCCGCTGCTCGTCGGCGGCATCGGGGTGTTGCCCCGGTACAAGCCCTACCCCGGCTACGACCCGCTCGCAGCCGCGGGCCAGACCCCGCGGGTGCTCTGGTCGTACGTGACCCAGACCGTGTCGAAGTTGGGCAGCTACCCCCACTCGATCGCCCAGCTGGCCACCGGCCAGAAACGTGACGGCACGGGCGTCGTGGGAGCCGTGGACATCGGGCGCATCGGTGGCAGCATCGCGAGCGCGCCCGAGACCACCAGCACCAAGGCGGGCCAGCTGCTGTTCATCGGGGCGAGCGTCAACTTCTTCGTCGGGATCTTCAACCTGCTTCCGCTGCTTCCGCTCGACGGCGGTCACATCGCCATACTCGGCTTCGAGAACCTGCGTGCCTGGTTCGCGCGCCGGTTCGGCCGGGCCGACCCGGGGCGGGTCAACCTGCTCACCGTGATGCCGGTTGCGTACGTTGTGGTGGCGGCGTTCGTCGGGCTCTCGCTCCTGCTCGTATACGCCGGCATCACCAATCCCATCGAGGGCACCTGAGGCGCGAGAGGTTGCGATGACGAGCACGTCCGTACCGGTGGGCC
>CAXTUZ010000095.1:2926-8019 GCA_964247525.1 uncultured bacterium | reverse complement strand
GCCGAGGAGCGAGGCGCCTTGCAGCACCCAGCTGCCCTCCCCGTACGCCGTCACGCCGGCCCCGGCCCGCCGGCGAGCGCCAGGTAGAGAACCGCCATCCGTACGCTCACCCCGTTCGCCACCTGATCGACAATCGTCGACCGCACGCTATCGGCCACCTCGGCGGCGATCTCCATGCCGCGGTTCATCGGACCGGGATGCATCACGATCGCGTCGCTCGACAGTGCGCCCATCCGGGCCGCGTCGAGTCCGTATCGCCGCGAGTACTCACGGGCACTGGGGAAGTAGGACTCGGTCATC
Organism: uncultured bacterium; assembly: GCA_964247525.1. Taxonomy (GTDB): domain Bacteria; phylum Actinomycetota; class Actinomycetes; order Mycobacteriales; family CAJCIY01; genus DASYGP01. The sequence continues at coordinate 7,719 of CAXTUZ010000095.1, read as the reverse complement.
CGCTCGTGCTGCACGCGCAGCATCATCACGACGTCCGCCTTCGGAAGGACCGCGTCCAGGTCGTACGAGACCTCGACCGGCCAGGCCTCCACGCCGATCGGCACGAGGGTCGGCGGTGCGACCAGCGTGACCTGGGCGCCGAGGGTGTGCAGCAGCAGCACGTTGGAGCGGGCGACCCGGCTGTGCAGCACGTCGCCGACGATCACCACCCGAAGCCCCTCGAGCCGCCCGGTCCGGGTCCGCATGGTGTACGCGTCGAGCAGTGCCTGGGTCGGGTGCTCGTGCGTCCCGTCGCCGGCGTTGATCACCGAACCCTCGATCCAGCGAGCAAGGGTGTGCGGCGCCCCCGAAGCCTGGTGCCGGCAGACCACCGCATCGGCACCCATCGCCTGCAGGGTGAGCGCGGTGTCCTTCAGCGATTCGCCTTTCGAGACGCTCGAGCCCTTCGCCGAGAAGTTGATGACGTCCGCCGAGAGCCGCTTGGCCGCGACTTCGAAGGAGATACGGGTCCGCGTCGAGTCCTCGTAGAAGATGTTGACGACGGTCCGCCCCCGCAGCGTGGGCAGTTTCTTCACGGCGCGGTCGGTCACCCGGGACAGCTCGGCGGCCGTGTCCAGGACCAGCAACGCCTCGTCGCGGTCCAGATCCGCGGCCGAGAGCAGATGCCTCACGCGGACACCTCCGGTCGGCCGAGATCCGCCGGCCCGAGAAGCACCGCGTCTTCGCCGTCGTACTCCGTCAGGAGCACGTGCACGGTCTCCCGCACCGACGTCGGGATGTTCTTCCCGACGTAGTCGGCACGGATCGGCAGCTCTCGGTGTCCGCGATCGACGAGCACCGCAAGCGCGACGACGGCGGGCCTGCCGAGGTCGGAGAGCGCATCGAGAGCCGCCCGAACGGTTCGTCCGGAGAACAGCACGTCGTCGACGAGCACGACGACCTTGCCGTCGATGCCCCCGGGGGTCGGGTCGGTGGCGAGCAGCGCACGCGGCCCGCGCAGGGCGATGTCGTCGCGGTGCAACGTGACGTCGAGCTGTCCGGTCGGGATGTCGATGCGCTCGAACTGGGCGCAGCGTTGCGCTATCCGCTGGGCCAGGGCCACGCCGCGGGTGGGAATCCCGAGCAGGACCACATTCGAAGCCCCACCGGTCTTCTCGAGCAGCTCGTGCGCCAGCCGGGAGATGACGCGGGAGACGTCGGCCGAATCGAGCACGCACCGGGCGGCGGAGCGATCCCCGGTTACCGGCCGCGGGGGGGACGACATGCCTAGCACCCTCCTTCGCCGCCTCACGGGACGGATCGTTAAAGGAGCAGCGAGCTGAGCTCGCCGACAGCTCGCACCGTAACAGACCCGGCGGCGCCATCACGTTGGGTGAGGCGAATTCACGTGTTCTGCTTGACCGACCGTGATCATGGCCCTACCGTTACGGAGCGTGATGAGTGCAGCGTGACTCGTCACACGGCGATGCGACGACACCGCGGGACTTCGGTCACCACGGAGGGACCGGGCCCGGCCATACCGACCTGAGAACTCCGACCTGCGGTCGAGCAAGGGGTGAGACCGGCGCCGGTGTCACTGGTCGTCCGCACCGGGCGGAGACCGCCGGAGCGAGGAGTGATCGTGTCGGAGTACGCCAAGGCGCTGGGGGCTCGTCTTCGAGCCATCCGATCCCAGCAAGGTCTGTCCCTGCACGGGGTCGAGGAGAAGTCGCACGGCCGCTGGAAGGCCGTCGTCGTCGGCTCGTACGAGCGGGGCGATCGGGCGGTGACCGTCCAGCGACTCGCTGAACTCGCCGACTTCTACGGCGTACCGGTCGCGGAGCTGCTGCCTGCGGCGGCGCCGTCGTCCGCAGCCCGTGACACCTCGCCCCGGATCGTCATCGATCTCGAACGGCTGTCGTCGGTGCCCGCGGAGCGCGCCGGACCGCTCGCCCGTTACGCCGCGACGATCCAGAGCCAGCGGGGCGACTACAACGGCAAGGTGCTGTCGATCAGGCAGGAGGATCTTCGTTCACTTGCCGTCATCTACGACGACACCCCGACCCATCTCACCGAACGCCTCATCGACTGGGGCGTGCTCACGGCCGACGCCCGCCAGCTCGTCCGCGACTGATTCCCGCGGCGTAGCCGCCACCACATCCCGCGGCTCCCCCGCTACCACAACCCGCGGCGCCGCCGCTACCACAACCCGCGGCGCCGCCGCGATCGCGGACAACACACCGTTGAGGTACCCCGGGGACTCGTCGGTGGACAGGTCGCCGGCCAACCCGACGGCCTCGGAGATCGCGACACCGGCGGGAACGTCAGCGCCGTACCGCAACTCGTACGCTGCGATCCGTAACAGCGCCCGGTCGACGGCCGGGAGTCGGGGCAGCGTCCACCCTGCCGACAGATGCGCGGTGATCAGCGCGTCGATGGCGTCGCGATGCTCGACGACACCTTCGACGACGTCCGCGGTGTAGGCGGCCGCCGAGCCGGGCGCTCGAGGTACGTCCCCGTGCCGTTCGCGCAGCAGTGCGAGCGGGTCCACCGCGCGCTGCTCGGATTCGAACAGGACGTCAAGGGCGCGCTTACGGGCTTTGCGGCGGGCGGTCAGGTGTTCACGCGGCCGAGATAACGGCCGTCACGCGTGTCGACCTTGATCTTTTCGCCCGAGGCGACGAACAGCGGCACCGCGACGGTGGCGCCGGTCTCGAGGGTCGCCGGCTTCGTGCCGCCGGTGGACCGATCACCCTGCACCCCCGGGTCGGTCTGAGCGATCAACAACTCCACGCTCGCGGGGAGCTCCACGTACAGCGGCGCGCCGTCGTGCACCGCGACGGTGGCCGTCGCGTTCTCGAGCAGGTAGTCGGCCGTACCCGCGACGACCCCGGCCGGGATGGGCATCTGGTCGTAGGTCTCGGCGTCCATGAAGACGAAGTCCTCGCCGTCGCGGTAGAGATACGACATCTCCCGCCGATCGACGGTGGCCACGTCGACCTTCGTCCCGGCGTTGAAGGTCTTGTCGACGACCTTGCCGCTGGTGACGTTCTTCAGGGTCGTGCGAACGAACGCGCCGCCCTTGCCGGGCTTGACGTGCTGGAAGTCGACGACGTTCCAGAGCTGGCCGTCCAGATCGAGGGTCATGCCGTTCTTCAGGTCGTTCGTCGAGGCCACGGCAGGTGAGTCTACTGGCCGTAACCCGCGGATCATCGCGGGCAAGTGTCACCGCCGCGGGGCTACCGCGCCGCGAGCGCGCGCAGGGCGAGCAGGTACGAACCAGTGCCGAAACCGGCGATCAACCCCGTCGCCAGCCCACCGGTGTACGAGGTGTGCCGGAACTCCTCGCGCGCCAGCGGGTTCGACAGGTGCACCTCGACGAACGGGATCGTCAACATCGCGGCGGCGTCGCGTACCGCCACGGAGGTGTGCGTCCACGCGGCCGGGTTGAGGATGAGCGCGTCGGTGTGGTCCGACGCGTCATGCAGCCATCGCAGCATCACCGCCTCCTCATCGGTCTGGCGTACCTCGACCGTGATGTCCAGGCTTGTCGCCTCCGCCTCGATGGCCGCGGCGAGCTCGTCGTGGGTGAGCGAGCCGTAGATCTCCGGTTCACGCGTCCCGAGCTGGCCGAGGTTCGGGCCGTTGAGCACCCAGACGTTCACGCGCCTCCTCGCATGGCATCGCGGTAGGCCTCGGCGAGCATCGCCGGATCCGGATCCTCCAGGATCGTCGGCTCGCCGAGTTTCGTCACGACCACGAAACGCAGCTGATCCGCGCGGGACTTCTTGTCGATCCGCATGATCTCGTGCAACTCCGGCCACGCGTGCACGTCATACGTCGTCGGCAACCCCATCGCCGTAAGCAGCGACCGGTGCCGGTCAGCGGATGCGTCGTCGAGCCCGACGCGACGGCTGAGCTCGGCGGCGAAGACCAGGCCGACCGCCACGGCGTCCCCGTGCCGCCAGCGGTAGTCCTCGCGCCGTTCGATGGCGTGCGCGAGGGTGTGGCCGTAGTTGAGGATCTCGCGGCGCCCGGCTTCGGTGGGATCGCCGGATACGACGTCCGCCTTGACCCTGATCTTGCGTTCCGCGAGTTGGCGAAACTCGGTTCGCCCGCTGGGATCGGCTTCGAGCAGGTCGAGGATCACCGGGTCGGCGATGAAGCCGCCCTTCGCGACCTCGGCGAGACCCGACGCGAAGTCCGCCTCTGGCAGCGAGGTGAGCAAATCGAGATCGGACAGGACACCGACGGGTTGGTGGAACGCGCCGACGAGGTTCTTGCCGGCGGCAGTGTTGACACCGGTCTTCCCGCCGATGGCCGCATCGACGACCCCGGCGACCGTCGTCGGGACCTGCGCGATACGTACACCGCGGAGCCAACATGCGGCGATGAAGCCGGCCACGTCCGTCACCGCACCCCCGCCGAAGCCGACGACGGCGTCGTCGCGGGTCGCGCGCATCTCCCCGAGCCGGCGCCACCCCTCCTGCGCGACGCCGATGTCCTTCGCCGCCTCGCCGTCGGGGAGCTCGACGGTGCTCACCGTGAACCCGTTGTCCCGCAAGGCTTCCGACGCGCGCGTCGCCGCGGCCGCCACCGGCTGCGACGCGATGAAGATCCAGAGCTACACCGCCGACACCATCACCCTCGATGTCGACCGGCCGGAGTTCCGCATCGCGGGCGGCCTGTGGGACGCGCTGCCCGACGCGGAATTCCTCCACGCCGCGGCGGCGGGGAGGCGCGCCACCCGCGAGCAGGTCGGCACCCAGGCCGAGCGGATGGTCGGCGACCTGCGCGCGGGCAGCAGGGTCGAG
>CAXTUZ010000095.1:0-2916 GCA_964247525.1 uncultured bacterium | reverse complement strand
CCACGACCTCGTACGGACGGGAGCCGGGCGGGCGCACGGCGATCCGGGTCGCGGGCACGGCGCTCACGCGAGCACCTGCGCGAGCTCGGCCGCGACGTCACCGGGCTCGCGGTCGTCGGTGTCGACGACGTGGGTGGCGACCTCCGCGTACAGCGGGGCGCGCTCGTCGAGGAGGAACTTCAGCGTCGCGCGTGGGCTCAGAGCCAGGACGGGGCGGTCCCTGCCGAACCCGACCCGGTCGGCGGCCGCCCGTAACCCGACGCGGAGGAGGACGACGGTGTGCTCGCGCAGGGCCAGTCGGGTATCGGCGCTCAGGACAGCGCCCCCACCGAGCGAGACGACGCCGCCGGTGTTGTCCAGGGCAGCCGCGACGGCGGCGATCTCGAGTTCGCGAAAGTGTTCCTCGCCGTCGTCGTAGAAGATCTCCGCGACGCTCTTTCCGACCGACGTCTCGATCTCCCGGTCGGTGTCCACGAACGGCACGCCCCAGTGCTGTGCCAGCAGGTTGCCGACAGTCGTCTTCCCGGCGCCGGGGGCACCGACGAGCACGACGCGCGGCGTCACCGGATCGCGAGGGCGCCGAGGTAGCCCTCGAGGTTGCGCGTGGTCTCGGTCACGTGGTCGCCGCCGAATTTCTCCAACGCCGCGTCGGCCAGGACGAGGGCGACCATCGCCTCCGCGACGACGCCAGCAGCGGGAACCGCGCAGACATCGGAGCGCTGATTGATCGCGACCGCCTTCTCCCCCGTCGCGACGTCGATCGTGTCCAGCGCGCGGGGAACCGTGCTGATGGGTTTCATCGCGGCGCGTACGCGGAGCACCTCTCCGGTGCTCATTCCGCCCTCGGTGCCGCCGGCCCGGCCGGTACGCCGGCGTACCCGTCCGTTCGAATTCTCGATCTCGTCGTGCGCGGCGCTCCCCCGGCGGGCCGCGGTGTCGAAGCCGTCGCCGACCTCCACGCCCTTGATGGCCTGAATCCCCATCAGCGCTGCGGCGAGGCGCGAATCGAGACGGCGATCCCAGTGCACGTGACTGCCGAGCCCCGGCGGCAGCCCGTACGCCAGCACCTCGACGACACCGCCAAGGGTGTCGCCCTCCTTCTTGGCGAGGTCGATCTCGTCGCCCATCGCGGCACTCACACCGGCGTCGAAGGCACGTACGGGCGAGGCGTCCACGGCGGCCAGATCCCCGGGCTCCGGCGGGGCGGTGCTCGCCGGAACCGCGACCGACCCGATCCGAACGACGTGACTGAGCACCTCGATCCCCAGCGCCTGCCGGAGGAACGCACGGGCGACCGCGCCGAGCGCGACCCTCGCCGCGGTTTCGCGAGCACTGGCCCGTTCGAGGATCGGACGTGCATCCGCGAGCGAGTACTTCTGCATGCCGACGAGATCCGCGTGCCCCGGCCGCGGCCGGGTGAGGGGTGCGTTGCGGGCCAAGCCGGCGAGGATCTCTGCGTCGACCGGGTCGGCGGACATCACCTGGTCCCACTTCGGCCATTCTGTGTTCGCCACCGACACCGCGATCGGACCGCCCTGGGTTTCGCCATGGCGCACACCGCCGACCAGGGAGACCCGGTCCTGCTCGAAGCTCATACGTGCGCCGCGGCCGTACCCGAGCCGCCGCCTCGCCAAAGCACGTCCGACATCGGCTGTCGTGACGTGGACGCCCGCGGGGAGTCCCTCGAGGATCGCGACGAGCTCAGGCCCGTGCGACTCCCCTGCGGTCAGCCAGCGCAACACGCAGCGATCTTCTCACCGACCTGCCCTCTGACTACGCGAACGCGTCAGGCAGTGGCGAAGAGTCCGAATTCGTGCGGAACCAGAGTCACGGTCTGCCCCCCGTAGGTAAAGGTCGCGTTCGTCGAGGTCAGCGCCTTCATCGTGAATCCGGCGCCGAACGGCTGATTCACTTTCACCGAGTACGGCACGCCATTGACGGTGACGTCCGCGGTCGAGTTGGCCGGAACCGGATTCGGGTTGATCTTCACCAGCGTCAGCTGGATGAGTTCGACCGTGCTCGGACTCGGCGTCGGCGTTGCGGCGGCCGCGACGGTTCCCGCGGGCGCGGTTGCCACCGGTGTCGTCGTAACGGCCGGAGAGCTCGCGCCCGCATTGGACGCGGCCGCGGCCGGAACGACATAAAGCGGCTTGAACGGATCGCGAACCTTGAACGCGTCGTTCACCGTAGGCAGTGGGGCCACGGAGGCGCTTGCCGTGGGAGTCGCCGTCCTCAGTCCGATCGCATGCCGCACGGGCGTCGACGCGACGCTGTCATCCGACGACTTCGTCAATGAGGGGACCACGACGAACGCGAACAACGCAACAATTCCGAGTGCGAGGGCCCCGAGCAGCACGAGGATACGACGGTCGGACAGCATCTCCCGGATGCGGTCACCGCGCCCCGTGCCGACATCGTTGACGTCCGAGTTGCTCGAGTCCTGATTCGAAGGCTGAGTCATTGAACGCTCCTACTGCGCTGTCTTCGAGGCAGACCCGTCAAGCGGGCTGGACGTCAGGAACACACGGGTTTGAAGAGTGACGCTGAGTTCACCCGTCCCGATGGCACCGCCGGCGCTCGATCCGGTGGCCGAGCTCGCGCTCGTCCCTCCCGTCGCGCCGGTTTTCTGGTCCTGATAGCTGATGCTGAAACCGTCGACGAGCAGGGCCCGCTTGAGCGTTTCGAGCCGGTCGAGGAACGCCTCCAGATCGAAGTAGCTGCCGCTCACTGTCAGCGACACCGGCATCGTGAGGACCGAAGGCCCTGCGGCGGTGGCAGTCGTCGTTGTCGTCCCTGCGCCGGTCGGCTTCGCCGTGGACGTCGAGCCGGCGCCCGTTGTCGTTGTCGTGGTCCCACTTGTGGTACTCGCGGTCGGAGCAGTCGGCGACACGTTGAGCAGCTCGACCTTCGTAGCCT
>CAXTUZ010000094.1:0-8060 GCA_964247525.1 uncultured bacterium | reverse complement strand
CGCCGACGTGCACGTCTCGGCGATGCACGACGTGCGCGAAGTGCTCGGCGTTCGCGACTTCCGGCGACTGTTCGTAGCGCTGGCGTTCTCGAGTCTCGGGGATTGGCTTGGGCTGCTCGCCACCACGGCTCTCGCGGCTGCGCTGGTGAAGTCCTCGTCCGGGCAGCTGTACGCCATCGCCGGGGTGCTTGTCGTCCGGCTCATCCCCGCACTCCTGCTCGGCCCGTTCGCGGGTGCGTTCGCGGACCGCTTCGACCGGCGCCTGACCATGATCAGCTCGGACGTGATGCGCGGCGGCCTGTTCGCCTCGATCCCCGTCGTGCACCGACTCGACTACCTCATCGTCGCGACGTTCCTCATCGAGACGTTCAGCCTGTTCTGGATTCCCGCCAAGGAGGCGAGCGTCCCGAATCTGCTCGCTCCGCACCAGTTGCAGACCGCGAACCAGCTGAGCCTGATCGTCACCTACGGCAGTGCGGTGCCCGCCGCGATCCTGTTCACCGTCCTGTCGTCCCTCAACCGCGCGCTGGCCTCCGGGATCGGCTTCTTCCACGCCAACCCGGTCGACCTGTCGCTGTACTTCGACGCCGGCACGTTCATCATCGCGGCGATCACCGTGTTCGGGCTGCGGGAGATCAGCGGCCGTAGCCCGGGACGGATGCGGAGCGGCGAAACCCCGGCGGCCGGAATCCTGCGGTCGATCGGCGAGGGCTGGTCGTACGTCCGGCAGACGACGCTCGTCCGCGGTTTGGTCGTCGGAATCCTGGGTGCGTTCGCGGCCGGCGGAATCGTGATCGCGCTCTCGCGCCCGTACGTCGCGCTGCTGCACGCGGGGAACGCCGCGTACGGCCTGCTGTTCGGCGACGTCTTCCTCGGTCTTGCGCTCGGCTTCACCATCGGTCCGAGGGTGCTGACCTCCGTCAGCCGCCGTCGCCTGTTCGGACTGATGATCGTGGGCGCCGGGGTGTCGTTGGCGATCGTCGCAGTGGTGCCGAACCTCAGCCTCGCCCTGGTGATGGTCCTGATCTGCACGACCTTCGGGGGAACGGCCTGGGTGATCGGCTACACGCTGCTCGGCAGCGAGGTTCCCAACGAACTGCGCGGGCGCACGTTCGGGTTCGTCCAGTCGATGATCCAGGTGATTCTGTTCCTGACGCTCGCTGCGGCGCCGGCGCTCGCCGGGGCGATCGGACGTCACGACATCCGGCTCGCGGACAACGCCGACGTCCGGGCGGACGGCATCACGATCATCCTGCTCGTCGGAGGACTGGTTGCCATCGCCGTCGGCGTGACCTCGTTTCGCCAGATGGACGATCGCCCTGGGCTCAGTGTGCTCGCCGAGCTGCGCGCCGGGATGGGGCGTGCGCAGCCGATCCGCCCGGGGTTCTTCGTCGCATTCGAAGGAGGAGAGGGCGCGGGCAAGTCGACCCAGCTCCGCCTGCTGCGCGAACGTCTGCGGGAGGCGGGCCTCGCCGACGTCGTCGTCACCCACGAGCCCGGGGCGACCGAGAGCGGCGCGGGGATCCGCGCGCTGCTCCTCGATCCGAATGTCGAGCTGAACGCGCACGCCGAAGCTCTGCTCTACGCCGCGGACCGGGCCGAGCACGTCGTACGGATAGTGGTTCCCGCGCTCGACCGCGGTGCGATCGTGCTCAGCGACCGGTACGTCGACTCCTCCCTCGCCTACCAGGGCGCCGGGCGGGCCATCGACCGCGCCGATATCGAGCGGCTGCAGAAGATCGCGACCCGGGGGCTACGAGCGGACCTCACCGTCGTGCTCGACGTCGCACCCGACGTGGGTCTGGCGCGCGCGCGGAGCCGGAGCGGCGCCCTGGACCGGATGGAGGGCGAGCCGGTGCTGTTTCATCAGCGGGTGCGTGAAGGGTTCCTCGAACTCGCCGCCCGCCGCCGCGGGGCGTACCTCGTCCTCGACGCGACCGAGGAGCCGGAGCGGCTCGCCGACCGGATCGCCGCCGAGGTGCTCAGCCGTACCCGCCGACGCGGCATGCTGGCCCAGCCGAGCGAGGCGCGGGTGCCGGCATGAGCGTCTGGGACGCGCTAGCGGGACAGGAGGCGGTCGTCTCGCTGCTGCGTACCGCGGCGCGACGGGGTGACCCCGGTCAGGCGTGGCTGATCGTCGGCCCGGCGGGTTCCGGTCGGAGCATCGCGGCGCAGGCCCTTGCGGCGACTCTCGAATGCGACTCCGGTACCGGCTGCGGCCGCTGCGAGCCGTGCCGTGAGGTCGCACACCGCGTCCATCCCGACGTGAGCACCCTGTCGACACCCGGCTTGTCGTACGGGGTGGAGCAGATGCGCGACCTCATCCCCGTCATCGCCTCCCGGCCGCAGCGAGGACGGTGGCGGGTACTCGTTGTCGAGGACGCCGATCGGCTGACCGAGTCCGCTGCGAACGTGTTGCTCAAACCGATGGAGGAGCCGGGTGCGGCGACGGTGATCGTTCTGTGCGCGCCGGCGGAGAGCGACGTGCTGCCGACGATCCGGTCTCGCTGCCGGGTCGCGACCCTGCGACAGCCGAGCACGACCGAAGTGGCGGAGACCCTTCGTTCCCAGGGCGTCCCTGCCGAGCTTGCCGCGTTCGCGGCCGCCGCCGGGCAGGGACACGTGGGGCGGTCTCGCCGCCTTGCCACGGATCCCGCGGAGCGAACCCGCCGCGCCGCCGTTCTCACCCTTCCCGCGGCCCTGGGAACTCTCGATTCCGCGTTGCGGGCAGCAGCGGAGCTGGTCCGGGTCGCCGACGAACAGGCGGCGGCCGAGAACACCGAACGAGAGGCGCGGGAGACCGCTGCCCTGCGGGAGGCCCTCGGAACGGGAGTACGCGGGGTATCCGCGCGCGGGACGGCGGCCCCGTTACGCGAACTCGAAGCAGCGCAGAAGTCACGGGCCACGCGGGCCCGCCGAGACGTGCTCGACCGTGCCCTTGTCGACCTCGCGGCCTGGTACCGGGATGTGCTCGTCGTGCAATTCGGTGCACTGGCCGAGGGCGGAAGTGTGCACGAGGACCAACGCGAGGAGGTCGCCGCCCTGGCGCGGTCGTCGACGCCGGAGTCCACCCTTCACAGGATCGATGCGGTGCTCGCCTGCCGTGCCGCGATCGCGGCGAGCGTCGCACCCCTGCTCGCCTGCGAGGCGATGGCGGTGCGGTTACGCATGGGCGCGTGATGGACAGGAACGATCACAGCGCGGGTGTCGCCGAGCAGGTGCTTCCCGGGCTAGCCCCCGCAGGCTGGTATCCCGACCCGGCCCGCCGGTGGCGGCTTCGATGGTGGGACGGCGCGGAATGGACCGAAGGCGTTTCGGACGGCTCGCGGGTCGCTCATGAAGCGCTGACGGGTCCTGATCCGGACGGGCGAGCGCGGCTCCCCGTACGCGCGATCTGGTGGGCCGTAGGAGGCATCGTCATCGGCGAGCTGATCGGTGGCGTGCTTGCGCTGCTGGCGAGCTTCCTGACCAACGACCGGTACGTCTTCGAACTGGTCTTCGGGCAGTTGGGCCTGTGGCTGGGCTTCGCCGGCGCGATAGTCATCGTGTCCCGCAGGTATGGCAGCGGGCACCCGTTCACCGACCTCGGCGTACGGATGAAGCGCAGCGACCCCGCCTGGGCCCTGCTGTATTCGGTGGGTCTGCGGATCGCGGCGGCGATCGCGGTCCTTCCCCTGGTGCTCGGCTTCCGGCATTACTTCGACCACCTTCCGCCCTCGAACCTGCTCGAGGGCCACAACGGCGATCTAGGCGCGGAGATCACGATTTCGCTGATCGCGGCGATCGGCGCTCCCTTCATCGAGGAGATGCTGTTCCGCGGCGTGATCATGGGCTCGCTGCGCCGCCTGGGTCCGTGGTGGGCGATCGTGATCCAAGGGTTGGTCTTCGGTGCCGTTCACCTCACCCCCGCCGGTGGCCGGAGCAACTACCTGACGTTCGTTGCGATCGGGCTCACGGGGATGGGGCTGGGCTATCTCGCGACGCGGTTCCGGCGGCTGGGCCCCGGCATGTGGACGCACTTCTATTTCAACCTGCTGGCAGTCGCGCTCATCGGATGGACGTGAAGTAGTGTCAGCGCGCGCACGAACGTGGCCGGTGACGGCTGCGCCGCCTTAGCTCAGTCGGCAGAGCGTCTCACTCGTAATGAGAAGGTCCGGGGTTCGATTCCCCGAGGCGGCTCCGCATGGCCCCAGTGCCGGACCAGGTCAACGCCGACCGGAGAGGAACTGCATGATCGAGGTGCGCGGGCTGTCGAAGCGCTACGGAAGGACCGTTGCCGTCGACAACCTCAGCTTCACGGTGCAGCCGGGGATCGTCACCGGTTTCCTCGGGCCCAACGGCGCCGGGAAGTCGACCACGATGCGCATGATCCTGGGCTTGGACCGTCCCTCCGCCGGTTCGGCCTTGGTCCTGGGCAAGCCGTACGTCCAGGCGGCGGCGCCGGTCCGCGAGGTCGGCGCGCTGATCGACGCCAAGGACGTGCACGGTGGCCGCAGCGCGCGCAACCATTTGCGGGCTCTCGCGGAGAGCAACGGACTGCCAAGAGCACGGGTGGAGGACGTCCTGGCGATGGTCGGCTTGGAGAGCGTCGCGAAACGTCGGATCAAGGGCTTCTCGCTGGGGATGTCGCAACGGCTGGGCATCGCCGCCGCCATGCTCGGTGATCCGCAGGTGCTCTTGTTCGACGAGCCGGTGAACGGACTGGATCCAGAAGGCATCCTGTGGATCCGTACGTTCATGAAATCGCTTGCGGCGCAGGGCCGGACCGTGCTGGTGTCGAGTCACCTGATGAGCGAGATGGCGCAAACGGCCGCGCATCTCGTGGTGATCGGTCGCGGGAAGCTCATCGCGGACGTCAGCACCGAAGACTTCATCGCACAGAGTTCGGGAAATGCGGTGCGGGTGCGCTCCCCCCGTCTTGGGGAGCTGGAGCCACTGATGCGCTCGGCCGGCTGGGCCACGCAGATGCTCGAGGGGTACGCGGAGGTGCGCGGTGCACGCTGCGCCGACGTGGGAGACCTGGCTGCGCACCACGGCATCGCGGTCCATGAACTCGTCGAGGACCGCGCGTCGCTCGAGGAGGCGTTCATGGAACTCACCCGGGACAGCGTCGACTACCACGCGCCGGAACTTTCCGCCGACCGCCGCTTCCCAGGAGTTGCCCGGTGAGTGTCTCAGCCATGGATTCAGCCGATGCCTCGCACGCCTTCGATGGGACGCGTGCCCCGAGCGGTCCGACGCTGCGCAACGTGATGCGCTCCGAGTGGACGAAACTTCGGTCGGTTCGCTCGACCTGGTGGACGCTCGGCGTATTCCTGCTGATCGCGCTGGGCCTCGGGGCTCTGGTTATCTGGGGCAACGCCAACGATTTCGCCTCTCATCGCGGCGAGAAGTTCGATCGGGGCGGCGTCGTGTTCGGCGTGGTGGCTTTCCTGGGGTCGCTGCCGATCGTCGTGCTAGGTGCGCTCACGGTGACGAGCGAGTACTCGACCGGCGGCATCCGCACCTCGTTGACGGCGGTGCCCAACCGGACCCGGGTCTTCCTCGCGAAGGTGCTCGTGTTCGGGCCCCTCGCGCTCGCCCTCGGGATGGTGGGGTCCGGTCTTGTCTTCCTCATCGCGCAGCCGTTTTTCGACCATTACGACATCAGTTTGTCGCTGAGCGAAGGCGTCGTGGTGCGCGCGCTCGTCGGTACCGGGATCTACGTGGGGTTGGTCGGGCTGTTCGGTCTGGGAATCGGGTTCACCCTGCGTAACAGTCCCGGCGCGATCGCCACCAGCATCGGGCTGCTGCTCGTCGTCCCGCTTCTGTCGTTCCTCCTGCCCGGGAGTGTGGGCCACGCCATCTCCCGTTACTTCACGAGCAACGCGGGATCGCAGATCGTGTCGACGGAACCGTCGGGCAACCGCCTCGGGCCGTGGATGGGACTCGGCGTGTTCGCCATCTGGGCGCTCGTCCCGCTGGTGATCGGCGTGTTCTCCCTCAACCGCCGGGACGCCTGAGGCACACCGGTGTAGCGGCTGATACGGCTGCCCGCGCGGCCTTTGTGGATCTCCACCCGCGTCGGGATCCGTTGTCGCAACTCCGCGACATGGCTCACGATACCCACCGTCCGACCACCCTCGCGGAGCGAGTCGAGAACGCTGATGACGTCGTCGAGCGTGTCCTCGTCGAGCGTTCCAAAGCCTTCGTCGACGAAGAGGGTGTCGATTCTCGAACCGCCTGCCTCGGCGGTCACCACATCGGCCAGGCCGAGCGCCAGGGCAAGGCTGGCCAGGAACGATTCACCGCCCGACAAGGTCGAGGTCTCCCGGTCCTGCCCGGTCCAGGCGTCGCGCACCCGCAGTCCCAGCCCCCAGCGTCGGCGCGCATCAGGTGCGGTGTCCGCATGGACGAGTGCGTACCGCCCGTTCGTCATCCGTCCGAGCCGTTCGCTGGCCGCCGCGGCCACGTGCTCGAGGCGGGCCGCGAGTACGTAGGACGACAACGCCATCCGCCGGTGGTTGGCGCCGTCACCGCAGGCCAGCGCCGCGAGTCCGCGCGCGGTTTCGTAGTCCTCGCGGAGCGGGGCGCGCAGTGCGCATGCCTCGTCGTAGAGCGGCACAAGTCGGGCGAGGTGATCGCGCCGTTCCTGCGCCACTCCGCCGTCGGCATGCAGGGCGTCGAGGTTGGCCGACAGTTCTGCAGCCTTTCGGCTCGCCTCCCCGAAGGCTTCGGCCAACTCCAGCACCGAAGCCTGCTCCTGGCCGAGATCATCGAAGTGCGCCTGGGCAACCACCCGGGCGTGTCGAAGCTCCTGTGCGGCTACCTGCGCCGCGTCGAGTTCGGATTCGGGGCGGAGCGCGGCTGCAGCCTCGTCCGCGGTGGTGAATCCCACCTGCCCGGCCGCGTGCCCCAGCTCGCCCCGCGCGACGACCAGCGCATCGGCCGCCGCCTGCGCGGATACCTTTGCCTTTGCCGCCGCCTCGAGCGCGCTGGCCGCGTTGCGGCGTTCGCGAAGCGCCGCGGCGAGGTCGGTGTCGGTACCAAGGTGAACGCCGAGCGTCGCGCGGTGGTCCGCCAACACCCGCGCTTCCTGCTCGAGGCGGCCGAGTGCGCTCGCGAGCTTGCCTCGCTCGTCGGCAAGTGCTGACGACAGCTTCTTCTCCGCGTGCCTCGCGCCGGCAAGGTGCTTCTCCGCGCTCGCGAGTTCGGCCGCCGCACGGGTGGCCTGTTCGGCAGCGCGTACCTCATCGACATGACGAGCGCTGAGTTCGGCATGGGGTATTTGCTCCTCGAACCCGGCGGCGCGGAGCGAGGCCAGTGCGCTCTCCTCGCGCTGCCGGTGCACTGCGAGCGCCCGTTCCAGGTCGTGGGTCGATGCTTGCGTTTCGGCATAGGCAGCTTCCGCCAGGTCGACGCGGGTCCTGTCGACCGCTGCGGTGGTGCCGGTCGCGGGCTTCGGGTGGTCAAGCGACCCACACACGGGACAAGCATGTCCGTCGGCGAGGTCGGCGGCGAGGCTCGCGGCGATGCCGTCGAGGTAGCTCTGGCGAAGGTCCTGGTACATCTGCCGCGCTTCGAGCGTGAGCTCACGAGCCAGGCCCAGCCGGACGACGAACTCCGAGACGGCGGCGCTCGCTGCGTCACGCGCCCGAGCCGCCTCCACGGCGCGGGCCGTCGTCCCGACCCGTTCGCGCCGCTCGGCCGCGGTGAGCGCCGCTGCCTGGCCGACCCGGACGCTGAGTTCGCCGTCCTCGATGGTCGCGGTCATGTCGGCCAGCTGCCCGACAATCTTCGCGCAGCGAGCTCGCCGGTTGTCAGCGTCTGCGTTCGCGTCGGCCAACGCGCGCTCGGCGGCTGCGATCTTCGCCGCCAGCGGACCAAGGACTTCAAGCGCACCGATGGCCTCGCTCGCCTCCCGTGCGAGCGCGGCGATGTCGATGTCGGTGTCCGGCACGGAAGTCTCAGCCCGGGCGCGGCGCAGTGCCGGTGAGCACGCCGCCGCGGCGGCGTAGGCCAGCTCGAGGACCCGGGCCTGACGGTCCCGGCGGGCGGCGCCCGCAGCGACGGAGTCGATC
>CAXTUZ010000093.1:298-8082 GCA_964247525.1 uncultured bacterium | reverse complement strand
TCGTCAGCGTTCCCGAAGCGGGTGCGGGCACCTCAGTGTCGACCTTGTCGGTGGAGACCTCGAGCAACGGCTCGTCGGCCTCGACGTGGTCGCCCTCCTTCTTGAGCCAGCGCGTCACTGTCCCCTCGGAGACACTCTCGCCGAGCTGCGGCATCGTGACGGCTACGGACATGGCTCACAGGCTCCTTGCGGGAAGGGAACGGGGGACAGGTCGGTCATCGTGCTAGCTGTGACTGTGCAGAGGCTTGCCGGCCAACGCCAGGTGCGCCTCGCCGATGGCCTCGGACAGGGTCGGGTGCGGGTGGATCAGAGCCGCGACGTCGTCGGCCGACGCTTCCCAGTTCGTGATGAGCTGTCCCTCGGCGATGAGTTCGCCGGCTCGTGCGCCGACGATGTGGACACCCAGCACGGTGCCAGCCGGAGTTGCCACCAGCGTGGCCGCACCGGCGGTCGCGAGGATCTGCGCCTTGCCATTGCCCGCGAAGTCGTACGCGACCACCACGACCTCGTGGCCCTGTTCGCGCGCCTGCTTCTCGGTGAGCCCGACGCTCGCGACCTCCGGGTCGCTGTACGTCACGCGCGGCACATTGACGTAATCGATCGGCACCGGATCGAGGCCGGCGAGCTCCTCGGCGAGGAAGATGCCCTCGGCGAAACCCACGTGCGCGAGTTGCAGGCCGGGCCGCAGATCTCCCAGGGCCGAGATCGTCGGCACGTTCGTGCGCAGCCGCTCGTTGACGAGCACGAAGCCGCGGTCCATGGCCACGCCGACCTGCTCGTACCCGAGGCCCGCCGAGACCGGTCCGCGTCCGACGGCGACGAGCACGAGCTCGGCGTCGAAAGTCTTTCCGTTCTCCACCGAGAGGCTCACCCCGCTGTCCGTGACCTTCACGCCGGTGAACCTGGAGCCGAGTTCGAAAGCGATGCCCCGCTTGCGGAACGCTCGCTCGAGCCGCTTCGAGGACGACTCGTCCTCGGCCGGGAGCAGGTGGCCGAGCGCCTCCACGATCGTGACGTCGGCGCCGAAGGAACGCCAGACCGAGGCGAACTCGACACCGATGACACCTCCGCCGAGCACGACCACCGACGAGGGCACGTACTCCAGGCCCAGCGCATCCTCGGAGGTGATGACCCGCCGGTGATCGACGTCGAGCCCGGGCAACGAACGCGAGTACGACCCGGTGGCCAGGACCACGTGCCGTCCGGTGATCACGTCGTCGCCCACGCGCACGGCGGTCGGGGAGATCAGCGTCCCGCTGCCCTGGACGACCCGGATGCCGCGGGAGGCGACCAGTCCGGTGAGGCCCTTGAACATCTTCTCGACGACCTTGCCCTTGTAGGCGTTGACGCCCGGCATGTCGATGCCCTCGAACGTGGCCCGCACGCCGAACTGTTCGCTGTCCCGGGCACCGTCGGCGATCTCGGCGGCGTGGAGCAGTGCCTTGGTGGGGATGCAGCCGCGATGCAGGCAGGTTCCGCCGAGTTTGTCCTTCTCGATCAGCGTCACCGAGAGGCCGAGCTCCGCGGCGCGAAGCGCACACGCGTAACCGCCGCTTCCCCCGCCCAGGATCAGGACGTCGACCGGGCCGTCACCGGTGTCAGGCACGTCAACCCCTTTCGAGTCAGCGACCGAAATAATGGTCACCAACTGATTGTCCACCAGGCACAATGGGTCCGAAGATGCTCTCAAGACACATTGTCCCAGCATGTCGGCGTACTGCTGACCGGACGAGCGAAGGGCTTCGGCGTGGCACTGTTCGGGCGGCGTAGGCCCAAGACCGCGGCCTCCGGCCGCGATGTCGGCCGCCGATTCGGCTCGGGTGGTTTCACCCAGCCCGACCGTGAGCATCTGCGTGCCTTTCTGGCGAGCCGGCGCGGTGTCGAGGCGTACGTCGAGCCGGCCACGAACGTCACGCCGTGGACGGTGGTGCTCGTCGCCCACGATGGGGAATGGACCCGGCGGCCCTGCGAGGACCCTGAGGCGGCGCGGGAACTCGCCGAGCGGGCCGGCATTCCGGTGTACGACGTCGCGGCGACCGGATATCCGCCGCGGATGCGCGAGTGGACCTCGCGCCGCAAGCAGAGCGGCCACGAAAGCCCGGTTCGGCGCGAATCGCGGCGTCCGACCGATGACGAACTGCCGCCCGATCCGTTTCTCTGAGCGGCGTCCCCTAGGTTTGTGCGATGAGCTGGGCACTTGTGATCGCCGCGGGGATCTGCGAGACCGTCTTCGCGGTCACGCTGAAGGAAAGTCACGGGTTTACCAGGCCCTGGCCGACGGTGACCTTCTGCATTTTCGCCCTGCTCAGCTTCGGCCTGCTGAACATCGCGCTGCGCTCGCTACCGGTCGGGAGCGCGTACGCGGTGTGGACCGGGATCGGTGCCGCGGGTACGGCGACCATCGGCATGGCGTTCCTGGGCGAGACGGTGGCGACGTTGAAGATCGTGTCGATCGTGCTCGTCATTTCCGGGGTGGTCGGCTTGCAGCTGTCCGGTTCGCATTAGGCGGGCCGAACGCGCCGAGGGGTGCGCGCAACGTCACACCGCGTACGACTCGATGAGGCTCAGCAGCGTTCGAACGCCGAACCCGGTACCTCCCTTGGCGACATCGCCGCTCGCCTCGCCGGCGTTCCAGGCGGGCCCGGCGATGTCGAGATGCGCCCACGGCAAGGCGTCGGGGACGAATTCCTGCAGGAAAAGGCCGGCGGTGAGCATCCCGGCGTCGCGTCCCGCGGTCGGAGGGACGTTGGCCAGGTCCGCGACAGCGGAGTCGAGGCGATCGCGCAACTCGCGGGGCAGCGGCATCGGCCAGACGTCCTCACCGGCCGCGCCGGCCGCGGCCTGCACGCGGTCGCGGAACGCGTCGTCGTTGGCCATGAGCCCGGCGATCTTCGGTCCGAGGGCGACGAGTGCCGCACCGGTCAGCGTCGCGACGTCGACCAGAGCATCCGGTTCGTCCGCGGCCGCCCGGTGCAGTCCGTCGGCGAGCACGAGGCGTCCTTCTGCGTCGGTGTTGAGGACCTCGACGCGGGTGCCGCTGAGCATCGTCAGGACATCTCCCGGCCGGATCGCGGACCCTGAAGGCATGTTCTCGGCGCAGCACAGCCATCCGGTGACCGTGACGGGCAACGCGAGCCTCGCTGCGGCGACGACGACCGCCGCGACGGCCGCGGCGCCGGCCATGTCGTCCTTCATCGTTTCCATCGCCGTCGGGGGCTTGAGGGACAGACCGCCGGAGTCGAACGTGATCCCCTTGCCGACGAGCGCCACGTGGCCGCCGGAGGTCTGAGGCGTCCAGCGCATCGCGACCAGCCGCGGCGGCCTCGTGCTGCCCTGTCCGACTGCTGTGATGCCTCCGTACCCGCCCTTCGCCAGCGCCTTCTCGTCGAGGATCTCGACGGTCACGCCCGCGGGCCTGGCGTACGCCGCCGCGCGCTCGGCGAGGACTGCGGGCGGCAGGTCCCGGGGCGGGGTGTTGACGAGGTCGCGGGCGAATCCGAGCGACTCGGCGATGACGGTGCCGCGCATGATTGCGGTCTTCAGCACCGCTTTCTGGGCGCCGGACGCGCCGGGCGCCGAGATTTTCACCGACGCCGGAGCGGCCTTGCGGCCAGGAAGGCTCGTGTTCCGGAAGTCGGTGAAGTCGTAGCCGCCGCTGAGCGCGCCCTCCGCCTGCGCCGCGATCAGGTGCGATTCGTCGATCGGAAGCGCGAGAACGACGGTGCTCTTCCCGCGCAGCGCTCGGGTGGCGTTCGCCACCGCGGCGCGAAGCCGCTTGGCCGTCGCTCCGTCCGGCCCGAGCCCGACCGCAACGACCACCGGCGCCGTGGTGGCGCCGAGGGTTGCGAGGCGGATGAGTTCGCCGGCCCGGCCGGTCGCGCCGAGATCGCGCAGGACGGCCGCGAGGCGACCGCCGAAGGCCGCGTCGATCTGGGCCGCGCCAGCCGCGAGTTCGGGCGGCGTGTCGGAGGGAGCGCCGTCCTTCCCAGTTGCCTCGCGTTGCCAGGTTGCGACCACGATCGCATCGGCCTTCGCGGCCGCGGGGTCGCCCGTCAGGACGGCTACGGACGTCATGACCGAGAGCGTATCGGCGCGAAGTGCTCCGGGCCCTCTGGTCGGAAGCGTGGGGATAGCCTGGGCGAATGGCCGAGACACGCGCGCGGGTACGACCACTTTTCCGGTCTCCGCTGCACGACCGGCACGTGGCGCTCGGCGCGAAGCTCGCCGACTTCGGTGGCTGGGAGATGCCGATCGACTACTCCGCCGGCGGGGGTGGCGTACTCGCCGAGCACGCCGCGGTACGGAGCGGTGTGGGGATCTTCGACGTGTCCCACCTCGGCAAGGGCGTGGTGCGAGGGCATCGCGCGGTCGAGTTCGTGAACGACTGCCTCACCGCCGATCTGCGCAGGCTCTCCCCGGGACAGGCCCAGTACACGTTGTGCTGCGACGAGGACAGCGGCGGCGTCGTCGACGACCTCATCGCGTATCTCCGCGCGGACGAGGAGGTTTTCCTCGTCCCGAACGCGGCGAACACCGCCGAGGTCGTCCGCCGGCTGGCACACGCCGCCCCACCGCATGTCGAGGTCGAGGACCTGCACCACAAGCTCGGCGTCATCGCGGTTCAGGGCCCGGACAGCGAAGACGTTCTCGAGGCGGCCGGACTCCCGACCGACCACGAGTACATGTCGTTCGTGCCCACCTCCTGGGAGGGACGGCCCGTCGTGGTCTGCCGCTCGGGGTACACCGGCGAGAAGGGGTACGAGCTCCTGCCGCTCTGGGAGGACACGGCCGACCTGTGGGACGCGTTGTTCGCCGCGGGCGCCGACTACCACCCGCGCGCATGCGGTCTCGGGGCTCGCGACACCCTGCGAACCGAGATGGGCTATCCGCTGCACGGCCAGGACCTCTCGCTGTCGATCACGCCGGTGCAGGCACGCTCCACCTGGGCCGTCGGTTGGGACAAGCCCCGGTTCTGGGGTCGCGACGTGCTCCTCGAGGAGCGTCGGCGCGGCCCGCGACGCTCGTTGTGGGGTCTGCTCGCGACGGACCGTTCGATCCCGCGTCCGCACATGGTCGTCACCGATCTGGCCGGCGAGTCGATCGGCGAGGTCACCTCGGGCACGTTCTCGCCGACCCGGAAAGTCGGGATCGCGCTCGCGCTCCTGGACGCGTCGGTCTCCGAAGGCGACCACGTACACCTCGACGTCCGCGGCCGCACGGCGGTGTTCGAGGTGATGCGGCCCCCGTTCGTCAGGCCGTCGACCCGCTAGTAGCCGGCGCGTCGGATACGGCGGGGAGCAGACCGTCGCTGCAGGCATCCGGCTCATCGGTGAAGAGCGGGTCTACGGCTGCGGGTCAGCGCCCGATTCAGACCGGCTTCCCGCAGTGGCGAGCGCACCGTACGCCCGCGTGGGCTAGCGTCGAAGCGTGGCGTGGACCTGGCAGCTGGAGAACGCGGGAGGCGACCTCGTCGAGCCGGCGGTCCTCGGCGCTAGCGACGCGTTCCCCACGCAGTCCGAGGCCGAGTCGTGGGTCGGCGAGCAATGGCGCGACCTACTCGCGGTGGGCGTGGTCGCCGTGTTCCTCTACGACGGCGACCGCAGGGTGTACGGCCCGATGAGCCTGCTGCCCGCCGACTGAGCCGAGGCTCTTAGCGGACTTCAGCGCCGCGCGAGAGCCTCGGTACCGGGCGCCGCATTCGGCGGGGCGACACGATCCGCCGCACCGCGTAGAAGCGCACCCGAA
Organism: uncultured bacterium; assembly: GCA_964247525.1. Taxonomy (GTDB): domain Bacteria; phylum Actinomycetota; class Actinomycetes; order Mycobacteriales; family CAJCIY01; genus DASYGP01. The sequence continues at coordinate 2,337 of CAXTUZ010000093.1, read as the reverse complement.
CAGTGCTGGCCGGGAAGCGCTCGCCGACCGCGCGCTCGATCCGGTGGACATCGCGAATCGTCACGGCGCACAGGATGAGGAGCGCGACGAAGATCGGGATCTCGACCGGTGGGTACACGGTCCCGACGACCAGGGTGAACACCATCAGCCACACCACGACCTGGCCGAGATGGAACCTGGAGTCCACCAGGTCACGGACGTACACCAGCTCGGCTACCCGTTCGCGCGCCGGCAGGCGCGCCGGGTCGGTGGATGCGAGCGACGACCTCGCCGCTCGCATCGCCTCCCGGCGCGCGGCGGCCCGTTCTTTGCGGTTCTGCGGTCCGCCTTTGCGTTCTTTGGCGCGTTCGGCCCGCGCCGCGGTGCGCTTGGGTGTCGCACGGCCCTTGGTCGCCGCGCTGTCGGCGTCCGGGGCGACGGGTTCGCGGGTGCTCATGGCAACGCCAGCATCTGCTCGAGGGCGGCTCGAGCGGCCGAGGCGTCTTGTGGCACAACCGAGATCACGTTGGGTACCTCTCCGGCGACGAGGGATTCGAGTGCCCAGACCAGGTGGGGCAGATCGATGCGGTTCATGGTCGAGCAGTAGCAGACAGTTTTGTCCAGGAAGACCACCGTCTTGTCCGGGTGTCGCGTCGCGAGCCGCTGCACCAGGTTCAGTTCGGTACCGACGGCGAACGCGCTTCCCGGGGGCGCCTGCTCGACGAGGGCGATGATGCCCTCGGTCGATGCGACGGCATCGGCGGCCGTGACGACCTCGTGCACGCACTCGGGATGGGCCAGCACCTGAACACCTGGGATCCTGGCGCGCACGTCGTCCACCGACGCCCTCGTGAAGCGTCCGTGCACGCTGCAGTGGCCCTTCCACAGGATGACCCGCGCCGCCCGCAGCTGCTCGGCCGTGAGCCCGCCGCCGGGTCGGCGTGGGTCGTACAGGACGCAGTCGTCGAGCGAGAACCCGAGATCGAGGACCGCGGTGTTGCGGCCGAGGTGCTGATCGGGCAGGAACAGCACCTTCTCACCGCCCCGCTCACCGAGCGCCCAGCGCAGCGCACGGGCAGCGTTGGAGGAGGTGCAGATCGTGCCGCCGTGGCGTCCGGTGAAGGCCTTGATGGCCGCGGAGGAGTTCATGTAACTGACGGGGACGGTCACCTCGGCAACCCCGGCGTCGGCCAGCACGTCCCAGCACTCGTCGACCTGCTCGGCCCGGGCCATGTCCGCCATCGAGCAGCCCGCAGCGAGGTCCGGAAGCACCACCTGCTGATGGGCGCCGGTGAGGATGTCCGCGCTCTCGGCCATGAAATGAACGCCGCAGAAGACGATGTACGGCGCTTCCGGCCGGGCCGCCGCCTGCTGCGCGAGCTTGAACGAATCGCCGGTGACATCTGCGAATGCGATGACCTCGTCGCGTTGATAGTGGTGGCCGAGCACGAAGACCGACTCGCCGAGTGACTCCTTCGCCGCGCGGGCTCGTGCCACCAACGTCGGGTCCGATGCGGCGGGGAGCGCGCCCGGGCAGTCGACTCCGCGTTCGGATGCAGGGTCGACACCCGCGCCGAGAAGCAGGAGCGGTACGGGTGCGCGCGATGCCACCGTCCCGCGCGGCGGGACGGGGTCGACCGCTGCGGTCACCACGGGTGTGGGCACGACGTTGCCTCCAGGCGATGCGTCTCGATCCTCCCATACGCCTAACCGCGCGAAGCCCTGCCGGCTTCCCGCGCCCAGTGCGGTCGGCAACCATGGTCCGATGCGCGTGCTGATCGCCCCGAACTCTTTCGGCGAAAGCCTGACCGCCGCGGCGGCCGCCGACGCGATCGCTGCCGGGTGGCGCACAGCGGCCCCGACCGACACGTTCGACCTGGCGCCGCTCAGCGAAGGTGGGCCCGGTTCCCTCGAGGTCCTCGCCGGCCCCGAACTGGGTCGGGTTGACGAAGAGGCTCATCACGACCAGGTCGCACTCGGCGCGGGCGGCGCGCAGCAGTGAGAGGTGTCCATCGTGGAGGAAGCCCATCGTCGGCACCAGGCCGATCGTCAGGCCCTCG
>CAXTUZ010000093.1:0-288 GCA_964247525.1 uncultured bacterium | reverse complement strand
CCGCAGCACCGTGCGGACGACCGATCCGCTCGGGCGTCCCGTCGAGGCGGGCCTGCTGGTACGCGGGCAGACCGCCTACCTCGAGTCGGCGCAGGCCTGCGGGCTGCACCTACTGGGCGCAGCCGAGCGGAACCCCGAACGAGGCACCACGGCCGGAGTCGCGGCGCTGCTCGAGGCAGCACTGACGACCGGAGCGGAACGGGTCGTCGTCGGTCTCGGCGGATCGGGCACCAGCGACGGCGGCGCGGGAATGCTCGACGCACTCAGCCCCGCGGCGCGAGCGCGATG
>CAXTUZ010000092.1:0-8167 GCA_964247525.1 uncultured bacterium | reverse complement strand
CCATTTCGAGGGCGTGACCGGCAAGCGGCCGGGCGGCGCGGAGGGCCTCGTCTATTCGCGCTTCAACGGGCCCAATCAGGAGATATTGGAGGATCGCCTGAGCGTCTGGGAGGAGGCGGAGGACGCGCTCGCCTTTTCCAGCGGCATGTCGGCGATCGCCACCCTGTTCCTGTCGATGGTCAAGCCCGGCGACACGATCGTCCATTCGGGCCCGCTCTACGCCGCGACCGAGACGCTGATCGCGCGAATCCTCGGGCGGTTCGGGGTCCACTGGCTCGACTTTCCGGCGGGCGCGACGCGCGGCGGCGCATCCGCGGCGGTCGGGCGGCATGCTGCCGAGCTCGCCACGTTGCCGCGGGCCGAACTCGCCCGGCTCATCCAGCAACTCGACGACCGGATGCACGAGGCTGCCCGCGATCTTCAGTTCGAGATCGCGGCGCGGCTCCGCGACGAAATAGGCGAACTCAAGCGGGAGCTGCGCGGAATGCAGGCCGCCGGCGTGTAGGTCCGTGTCGGCGCCTGACCATCCCGCGCGTCTGCGTCACCAACCGCGCGCCCGCCATTCCCCGAGGTGGGGCCGCTCGGCCCCGATCGTTGTGTCGTCGCCGTGTCCGGGATAGACCCAGGTCTGGTCGGGAAGCGGCCCGAATATGCGCTCTTCGAGGTCGTCCATGAGCTGGATAAAGCGGGCGGTGTCCTTCTCGGTATTCCCAGGCCCGCCGGGGAACAGGCAGTCTCCGGTGAACACCTGCGGATCGGCGTTGTCCGGGGACCAGAGCAAGGCGATGGACCCGGGGGTGTGGCCGCGCAGGTGCCGAACCTCCAGGGTCACCCGGCCCACGGTGATCGGCTCGCCGTGATCGACCAGCCGGCTCGGCGAGACCGGAAGCGCTTCGGCATCGAGGGGGTGCGCCGCGGTCGCGATCGCGCCGGTGGCGCCGGTGACCTCGGCGAGCGCCTGCCAATGGTCGGGGTGACGGTGCGTCGTCACGATCGTGGCAAGCCGAGGCACCAGCGGCAGTAACCGCTCGGCGTCGTTCGCCGCGTCGATCAGGAGCTGTTCACCGGTTTCCGCGCACTCGAGTACGTAGGCGTTGTTGTCATACGGTCCGACTGAGATCTTCGTCACAGCCAGTCCGGGAAGCCTACGGGTGGATGCGACGCCGTGCGGCTCGACGTGTCCGTTGTACGTCATCTCACCGCCTCCGATCGGGGAAGTTCCTGTCGTACCGCAAGGTTAGGGTCAGAACCCTATGGCTACCCAACTCCGCACCCCGGCCTCGTCGCGACCCGGGAACCGCCTGGTGGTACGCGGAGCGCGCGAGCACAACCTGCGCGACGTGAACCTCGAGCTGCCGCGCGACGCGCTCATCGTGTTCACCGGTCTGTCCGGGTCGGGGAAGTCGAGCCTCGCCTTCGACACGATCTTTGCCGAGGGGCAGCGGCGATATGTCGAGTCCCTCTCGGCGTACGCCCGGCAGTTCCTGGGGCAGCTCGACAAGCCCGACGTGGACTTCATCGAGGGTCTGTCACCCGCCGTCTCGATCGACCAGAAATCGACCAACCGCAATCCCCGATCGACCGTCGGCACGATCACCGAGGTCTACGATTACCTGCGCCTGCTCTACGCCCGGGCCGGCACGCCGCACTGTTACAACTGCGGCCGGCCGGTCAGCCGCCAGCAACCGAGTCAGATCGTCGACCAGATCCTCGAGTTCGACGAGGGAACCCGTTTCCAGGTCCTCGCGCCGGTCGTGCGCGGCCGCAAGGGCGAGTACGTCGAACTGTTCGCAGACCTGCAGACCCAGGGTTACTCCCGGGCTCGGGTCGACGGAGCGACGGTGCCGCTCAGCGATCCGCCGAAGCTCGACAAGCAGAAGAAGCACACGATCGACGTGGTCGTCGATCGGCTCGCGGTGAAGCCGTCGGCCCGCAGGCGCCTCACCGACTCGGTCGAGACAGCGCTGCGGCTCGGCGAAGGCAGGTTGACGCTCGACTTCGTGGACCGCGATCAGCAAGATCCCGAGCGCGAGCGCCAATTCTCCGAACACCTCGCATGCCTGTTCTGCAACCTGTCCTTCGACGAGCTGGAGCCGCGATCGTTCTCGTTCAACTCGCCGTACGGCGCGTGCCCCGCGTGCGCCGGTCTCGGGATACGCAAGGAGGTCGACGCCGACCTAGTCGTGCCGGACCCGTCGCTGTCGCTGGCCGAAGGCGCGGTCGCCCCGTGGTCGTCGGGCCATTTCGTCGAGTACTTCGGGCGCTTGCTGCAGGCCCTCGCCGACGACCTCGGCTTCTCGTTGAACACGCCGTTCGAGGACCTGCCGGCGAAGGTGCGCAAGGCGGTTCTGCGCGGAAGTGGCGAGACGCAGGTGCACGTCCGGTACAAGAACCGGTACGGCCGGAGCCGGGCGTACTACGCGAACTTCGAGGGCGTGATCCCGTTTCTCGAACGCCGCTTCAAGGAGGCCGAGAGCGACACCAGCCGCGAGCGGTACGAGGGCTACATGCGTGAGGTGCCCTGCCCGACGTGTAGGGGCGCCCGCCTGAAACCTGAGGTGCTCGCGGTGACGCTCGCCGGCCGGAGCATCGCCGAGGTAGCCCAGCTCTCGATTGCGGAGTGCGCAGCGTTCCTTCGCGGCATCGAGCTGAACGAGCGGCAACGTCTCATCGCGGAGCGGGTCCTCAAGGAAGTCAACGCACGTCTCGGCTTCCTGCTCGACGTCGGGCTCGACTACCTCTCGCTGGCCCGAAGCGCGGCGACCCTGGCGGGCGGGGAGGCGCAGCGGATCCGGCTCGCCACCCAGATCGGTTCGGGCCTGGTGGGCGTGCTGTACGTGCTCGACGAGCCGTCGATCGGCCTCCATCAGCGCGACAATCGTCGCCTGATCGACACCCTGGTCCGGCTTCGTGACCTCGGGAACACGCTCATCGTCGTCGAGCACGACGAGGACACGATCCGGACATCCGACTGGGTCGTCGACATCGGTCCGGGCGCCGGTGAGCACGGAGGCGAAGTAGTCGTCTCCGGGACCGTCGAGGACCTGCTGCGCAGCGAGCGCTCGCTCACCGGCGCGTACCTGTCCGGTCGGCGGAGCATTCCGGTGCCCGATATCCGTCGTGCACCCGATCCGGCGCGCCGTCTGCGGGTCGAGGGCGCCCGGGAGAACAACCTCCAGGACATCGACGTGGCCTTCCCGCTCGGCTGCCTCGTTGCGGTGACCGGAGTCTCCGGGTCGGGGAAGTCGACACTGGTGAACGACATCTTGTTCGCGGTGCTCGCGAACAAGATCAACGGCGCCAGGCACGTTCCGGGTCGTCACCGGCGCGTGCGCGGGCTGGAACATCTGGACAAGGTCGTCGGGGTCGACCAGTCGCCGATCGGCCGTACCCCTCGGTCGAATCCGGCCACCTACACCGGCGTCTTCGATCACATGCGGCGGCTCTATGCGGAGACCCCCGAGGCGAAGGTGCGCGGGTACCTGCCAGGGCGTTTCTCGTTCAACGTCAAGGGCGGCCGGTGCGAGGCCTGTTCCGGCGACGGCACCCTGAAGATCGAGATGAACTTCCTGCCGGACGTCTACGTACCCTGCGAGGTCTGCCACGGCGCCCGGTACAACCGGGAGACCCTTGAGGTCCACTACAAGGGCAAGACCATCGCGGAGGTCCTCGACATGCCGATCGAGGAGGCCGCCGAGTTCTTCGCCGCGGTCCCCGCGATCCGCCGGCACCTCACCACCCTTGTCGACGTCGGCCTCGGGTACGTCCGGCTCGGTCAGCCGGCACCGACCTTGTCCGGGGGGGAGGCGCAGCGGGTCAAGCTCTCGTCCGAATTGCAGAAGCGTTCCTCCGGGCGCACGGTATATGTGCTGGACGAACCGACGACCGGCCTCCACTTCGAGGACATCCGCAAGTTGCTCGGCGTACTCGGGCGCCTCGTGGACGCCGGCAACACCGTTCTGGTCATCGAGCACAACCTCGACGTCATCAAAACAGCGGACTGGGTCGTCGACATGGGGCCGGAAGGAGGTGCCGGGGGAGGGCGACTGCTTGCTGAGGGAACCCCGGAGCAGATCGCGGCTGTGCCCGAAAGCCACACCGGGCATTTCCTCGCAGAGATCCTCGGTGTCCGCCGCGCTCCCGCCTCGCCACAGGCGGGCGCGCCCCGGGCCCGGCGTGCGCGCGTCAGGAGTGCAGCAGCCGCTCGATGAACTCGTCGAGCAATGCCTCTGATCGTTCCTCACCGCTCGGGGCGCGTTCTTCGGTCTCCGCCACGAAAGCGGCGAGCAACGACCCGGGGACCGCGAGCACGCAAGGCCGCCCGGCTCGGGCGAGCGACAGGTCGACGACATCGGGGCGGCTGGCGTTGAGCGCGCCTCCGCGCGGGCAGAGCCGGACGTCCCCGTCCCCGGTCGGCGCGTCCAACCCGTACCGGACGAAGTCGCGGAGGATCACCCACCGGCCGCTCGGCAGGGCAGGGTGGTCCGGGTAGGCCGACAGGGCGAGCGCAACGCTCAACGGGTCGTCCTGCTGCCAGCGCATCGTGAGGTTCACCCACCGGTCGCGACCTCGCGTCGGGGCCGCGATTGTCACGTCGAGCTGCACCGAGCCGCACGACTCGTCCACCAACACGACTCCAGCTGGTGTTGGCGGCGGGCGGTCGGTGGGGTCGGTCACGGCTGGGAAAGCGTGACACACCCCGGCATTCGCGTCGGTACCGCCGACTAGTTTGGGGATATGGCGGACCCGGCGACCTATCGACCGGCTGCCGGCAGCGTCCCGGAGCAGCCCGGCGTGTACCGCTTCCGCGACGACCAGGGCAGGGTCATCTACGTCGGCAAGGCCAAGAGCTTGCGCGGCCGGCTCAATTCGTACTTCCAGGATCTGCATCAGCTCCATCCGCGCACGCAGACGATGGTGACCACCGCCGCCGCCGTGGAATGGACGGTCGTCAACACCGAGGTCGAGGCGTTGCAGCTGGAGTACGCCTGGATCAAGGAGTTCGATCCCCGATTCAACGTTCGCTACCGGGACGACAAGTCGTATCCCTTCCTCGCGGTCACCATCGGCGAGACCTTCCCCCGGCTGCAGGTGATGCGAGGAACAAGACGGCCGGGTGTTCGCTACTTCGGCCCGTACACGCACGCCTGGGCGATTCGCGAAACCCTCGACCTGCTGCTCCGCGTCTTTCCCGCCCGGACGTGCAGCGCCGGCGTGTTCAAGCGGGCGGGCCAGGTCGGACGGCCGTGCCTTCTCGGGTACATCGGCAAGTGTTCGGCTCCCTGCGTGGGGCGCGTGAGCGCCGATGAACACCGCGAGATCGTCGAGGACTTCTGCGACTTCATGGCCGGGCGGACCGACCAGCTCGTCAGGCGGCTGGAGACGGAGATGGGTCAGGCGGCCGCGGCGCAGGAGTACGAGCGTGCCGCCCGGCTCCGCGACGACCTCGGCGCGTTGCGTCGTGCGGTCGAGAAACAGGCGGTCGTCCTGGGAGACGGGACCGACGCCGATGTCATCGGTGTCGCGCAGGACTCGCTCGAGGCGGCGGTCCAGGTCTTCTACGTCCGCGGCGGCAGAGTGCGGGGGCAGCGCGGCTGGGTGGTGGACAAGGTCGAAGATCTCCGAACCGGCGACCTGATCGAGCAGTTCCTCGGTCAGGTCTACGGCGGCGACGTCGCCGAACCGGCAGGGGTGCCGTCCGCTCGGCGGGACGAACCGTCGGGCCGGAGCGCCATGTATCGCCCCGGGCCGGATGCGCCGCGTGCGCGGCGGGCTGCGGTGACCGAAGGGCCCGACGTTCCCCGCGAGGTGCTGGTCCCGGCGATGCCCGAGGAGTCGGAGGCGCTCGAGCAGTGGTTGTCGGAACTGCGGGGCAGCCGGGTGTCGTTGCGGGTGCCCCGGCGTGGTGACAAGCGGGCGCTGTTGGCCACGGTCGAACGGAATGCTCGCGAGGCGTTCGCACAGCACAAGCTCAAGCGCGCGAGCGACCTCTCCGCCCGGAGTCGTGCGCTCCAGGAGATTCAGGACGCCCTGGGCCTGTCCACGGCACCGCTGCGGATCGAATGCTTCGACGTCAGCCACGTTCAGGGCAGCAACGTGGTGGCGAGCATGGTCGTCTTCGAGGACGGGTTGGCCCGCCGCAGTGAGTACCGGCGCTTCGAACTGCGCGGCGTGGACGGAGAGACGCTTGGCACCGACGACACCGCGTGGATGCGCGAGGTCCTGACGCGGCGGTTCCGACGGCTCGTCGAGGAGCGGAATTCGCCAGCCCTCGCGGGACACGGTCCGGTCGACCCGGACACCGGTCGGCCGCGAAAGTTCGCGTATCCGCCGCAGCTCGTCGTCGTCGACGGTGGGCTGCCGCAGGTCAACGCCGCCGCCGATGCTTTGTTGGACGTCGGGGTGCGAGACCTCGCGCTGTGCGGGCTCGCGAAGCGACTCGAGGAGGTCTGGCTTCCCGGGACACCCGAGCCGGTGATCCTGCCGCGCACCTCCGAGGGGCTTTACCTGTTGCAGCGGATACGCGATGAGGCGCACCGCTTTGCCATCACCTATCACCGGCAGAAGCGCTCCCGGTCGATGACCGAGAGTGCGCTGGACAGCGTGCCGGGCCTCGGTTCGACGCGACGAAAGGCTCTGCTGACGCACTTCGGCTCGCTCAAACGGATCCGGGCAGCCTCCGCCGACGACATCGCGGCGGTGCCCGGCATCGGCCCGCAGACAGCGCTTGCGGTGCTCACGGCGCTCCGCCCGGATGCCGACACTTCGGAGGTGATCGTCGCGGAGATGCCCGCTGTCGACCCGCGTACGGGCGAAGTGCTCGCGTGACCACCCCGCCGGTCGCGCTCACGGTCGTCACGGGGCTGTCCGGTGCCGGGCGTTCGACCGCCGCGAAATATCTCGAGGATCTCGGCTGGTTCGTCGTCGACAACCTCCCGCCGCTACTGCTCCCCGCCCTCGCGGCGATGGCCGAGTCCGACGACCACGGGCTGCGCCGCGTCGCCGTCGTGGTCGACGTGCGCGGAGGCGGTTTCTTCGCCGACCTGCGGGCGGCGTTGAACTCGCTCGACCGGACCCGGATCGTGCCGCGGGTGCTGTTTTTGGAAGCGTCGGCGGACGCACTCGTACGGCGGTTCGAGAGCGTCGGCCGCCCGCACACGCTGCAGACGCAGGATCGGCTGGTCGAGAACATCGAACAGGAGCGCGCGCTGCTCGCCGACCTCCGCGGTGAGGCCGACCTGGTGATCGACACGAGTGCACTCAACGTGCACGAGTTGCGCCGGGCCATCGGGGAGGCCTTCGGTGACGGCGAGAGCGCAGCGCTGCGAGCGACGGTGGTCAGCTTCGGGTTCAAGTACGGCCTTCCGGTCGACGCGGATCTCGTCGTCGACTGCCGCTTTCTGCCGAATCCGCACTGGGTCGAGGAGCTCCGGCCGCGCACCGGCCTCGACGAGGAGGTCCGCGCCTATGTCCTGGGGCAGCGGGGCGCATCGGAGTTCCTCGACCGCTACGTCGAAGTCCTCGCCACTCTCACGCCCGGCTACCTGCGCGAAGGCAAGCACTTCCTTACGCTGGCCGTCGGGTGCACCGGCGGAAAGCACCGGAGCGTGGTGATGGCACAGCAGCTGGCCCAGCGTTTGAGCGGATCCGAGCAGGCAGGGGGCTTGGCCGTCCCTACGCGTGTGGTGCACCGCGACCTCGGTCGCGAATAAGCACAGACCCCGGTCGCGCATGGAAGTCGGCGCCTGCGAGGATGGGCCCGCCTGTGAGCGAGGGGAGAGCAATGGCGGCGATGACGGCGGCGGTGAAGGACGAGCTGTCGCGACTCCGGGTGACCAAACCGTCGCACCGCCGTGCCGAGCTGTCCGCCCTGCTTCGGTTCTCCGGTGGCCTGCACCTGGTGGGCGGACGCGTCATCGTCGAGGCCGAGCTCGACACGGGATCGGTGGCGCGCCGGCTACGTCAGGAGATCGTCGAGGTTTTCGGTCACCACGCGGAAGTGAGCGTGCTGGCTGCGGGCGGGCTTCGGCGCACGAGCCGCTACCTGATACGGGTGTCGGTCGACGGGGAGGGGCTGGCTCGGCGTACCGGTCTCATCGACGGTCGTGGCCGTCCGGTGCGCGGGTTGCCGCCGTCCGTGGTCTCCGGCCCGCTGGGGGATGCGGCC
>CAXTUZ010000091.1:3558-8259 GCA_964247525.1 uncultured bacterium | reverse complement strand
CCCCGAACCCGTCCACGACGTCGGACACCCCTTCGGCCCCGGGGGTACATACGACCGCCGGCAAGCTCGCGCGGTTCCGCGATCAGGTCGATCAGGCGACGCATGCCGGTTCGCAACGCGCGGTCGACGCGCAGCACGCCAAGGGCAAGATGACCGCGCGCGAACGTATCGGGGCCTTCCTCGACCCGGGCTCGTTCACCGAGACCGGTGAGCTGGCGCGACATCGCGCCCATGACTTCGGTTTGGACAAAAACCGCCCGCTCGGAGACGGCGTGATCACCGGCTATGGAACGGTGGACGGGCGCGGAGTCTGCGTGTTCTCCCAGGACGTCACCGTCTTCGGGGGCAGCCTCGGCGAGGTCTACGGCGAGAAGATCGTCAAGGTGATGGACCTCGCGCTGAAGATGGGCGTACCCATCGTCGGGCTGAACGAGGGTAGCGGCGCGCGGATCCAGGAAGGCGTCATGGGACTCGCGCTCTACGGCGAGATCTTCTACCGCAACGTCATGGCCTCGGGCGTCATCCCCCAGCTCTCGCTCATCCTCGGCACCTGCGCGGGCGGGCACGTGTACTCCCCCGCCCTGACCGACTTCACGCTGATGGTCGACAAGAAGTCGCACATGTTCATCACCGGCCCCGACGTCATCAAGACGGTCACCGGCGAGGACGTCGAGATGGAAGACCTCGGCGGTGGCCGCACGCACAACACCCGCTCCGGCGTCGCGCACTTCCTGTCCGAGAATGACGCGGCCGCACTGGAGCTGGCCAAGGAAATCCTGTCCTACCTGCCGAGCAACAACCTCGAACAACCACCGGTCTTCGACTCGGTCGATGCGCTGGAGGAGCCGCCCATCGGTGAGCTCGACACGTTCATCCCGGACAGCAACAACGCCCCGTACGACATGAAGGGCGTTCTTGCCCACGTGCTCGACCCGGACTCGTTCCTCGAAGTCCAGGAGCTGTTCGCCCCCAACATCGTCACGGCGTTCGGGCGGGTCGAAGGACGCAGCGTCGGCGTCGTCGCGAACCAGCCGCTGAGTTTCGCCGGCACCCTCGACATCAACGCCGCCGAGAAGGCAGCCCGGTTCGTACGGACCTGCGACGCCTTCAACGTCCCCGTGCTCACCTTTGTCGACGTGCCCGGATACCTGCCCGGTACGGACCAGGAGTGGAGCGGGGTTATTCGGCGCGGCGCGAAACTGCTCTACGCCTATGCGGAGGCCACCGTCCCCAAGATCACCCTCATCACGCGCAAGGCGTACGGCGGCGCGTACGTCGTCATGGGCTCCAAACATCTGGACACCGACGTCAACCTCGCGTGGCCCACCGCTCAGGTGGCCGTGATGGGTGCGCAGGGCGCGGTCAACATCATTCAGCGGCGGGCGATCGCCGCGGCGACCGACCCGGAGGCGACCCGAGCCGACTTCATCGAGAAGTACGAGGACACGTTCGCCACTCCGTACATCGCCGCCGAACGCGGCTTCGTGGACACGGTTATCCAGCCCAGCGAGACGCGCCGAGAGATTGCGAAGGCGCTACGCCTGTTGCGGACGAAGCGAGCGACCCTGCCGCCGAAGAAGCACGGAAACATCCCCCTGTGAGTGAGCGTGTGAACGAGCCAGTTTACGAGCGCCCGACGGCGTTGCGACTGGTACGAGGGGCCGCCGACCCGGCGGACATCACCGCAGAACTTGCGGCACTGGTGGCCGTCCTCGTAACGCGTCAGCCGAACGGTGCGGACGTAGCCGAACCGGCTACGAGTAACTGGGCGGACCGATCCCGCGCGCTCCGGGAACCACTGCACGCCGCGCCAGGTGGATGGCTCCGCTCGGGCCTGCCGCGCTGAGCCGCGCCTGATGCAACCGGCGCTCCTCGACGGAGTACGAACGCAGCCCGGACGCCAACGCGGCCGTCGCCGTTATCCACCGGACCCGGTAGACGAACATCGCCGATAGCGCGAGCAGCGCTAGCCCGACGAAACCGTCCAGCCAGTAGTGATTTCCGGTCGCCACGACGACGAAGACCGTGATGACCGGGTGCATTACCGCGAGGTAGCGCAGCCGCGAATTGCTGACCCGGACGATCGTGACTCCGACCAGGACCGCCCAGGCGATGTGCAACGAGGGCATCGCCGCGTACTGATTCGCGACGCCGCTCGTGCTGTCGGGGTTGTACGCGCTCGGGCCGACGACCTGCATCGTGTCGATCAGCGAGTCCCCGATGAACAGCCGCGGCGGGGCGAGAGGCATGAGCACGGTGAACACGAGCCCGGAAAAGGTCAACAGCACCAGCGTGTTTCGTACCCGGTGGTAGGAGCTGCGATGACGTAGAAGCAGCCAGATGAGGAAGACCCCGGTCAACGGGAAGTGGACGGTGACGTAATACTGATTCGCGCATTCCACCAAAAAACGCGAGTGCAGGATGAGGTTCTGCACGTCCGCCTCGTCGGGCAGGTGCAGCACGCGTTCGAGATGCCACAGGTGAGAGGCGTTGCCCTCGGCGCGCTGGATGTGACCCGATGCCAGCGACCGCCCGAGTCGGTACAGGCTCAGCAGCGCGAGTACGAGGCCGATCTCGAGGGCTATCGAGAGAACTTTCTTCGCGCCGTGCCTCGGCATCCCCTGGACCCGCAGTCCGCGTGTGGACGCGACCTGGGCCCGCACCACCGGCGCCGCCGCTGCCATCTGCCGTACTCCCGTCACCCCATTGTTCATCCGAGGTTACCCCGCCGATCAACAGCGGACACGGGCGATTGCCCAGTCAGTCCGAGCGGCCGCAGCTGCGGCGCGGCGCCGATCTATAGACTCGCTCAGCCCAGGCCCTCTGGGTCGCCCAGCCGCAGGTACGGAGTGCAACAGGTGCGCAAGGTTCTCATCGCCAACCGCGGCGAGATCGCTGTCCGGGTCGCCCGGGCGTGCCGCGACGCCGGGCTCACCAGCGTTGCGGTCTATGCCGAGCCCGATCGCGACGCCCCCCACGTCCGTGCTGCCGATGAGGCGTACACCTTGGGCGGGTCGACGCCCGGTGACTCCTATCTGGACATCTCGAAAGTCCTCGGTGTCGCCGCGCAGTCCGGCGCGGACGCGGTGCATCCCGGGTACGGCTTCCTCTCGGAGAACGCGACCTTTGCGCAGGCGGTCCTCGACGCAGGGCTGACCTGGATCGGACCGCCGCCGGACGCGATCGCCAAGCTCGGCGACAAAACCCAGGCCCGCCACATCGCCTTGTCCGTCGGTGCGCCTCTCGCGCCTGGAACCGCAGACCCGGTCTCCGGAGCCGACGAGGTGGTCGAGTTCGCCCGGGAGTACGGCCTTCCTATCGCGATCAAGGCCGCGTTCGGCGGTGGCGGTCGCGGGCTCAAGGTCGCGCGCACGTTGGCGGAGGTCCCCGAGCTCTACGACTCGGCGGTGCGAGAAGCGGTCGCGGCATTCGGCCGGGGCGAGTGCTTCGTCGAGCGCTACCTGGACAAGCCGCGCCACGTCGAGACCCAGGTCCTCGCCGACAGCCACGGCAACGTCGTCGTGGTCGGCACCCGTGACTGTTCCCTGCAGCGGCGTTACCAGAAACTGGTCGAGGAAGCGCCCGCGCCGTTCCTTACCGACGCACAGCTCGAGAAACTGTTCACCGCATCGAAGACGATCGTGGCCGCCGCTGGATACGTCGGTGCCGGCACCGTGGAGTTCCTGGTGGGCCAGGACGGACTGATCTCATTCCTCGAGGTCAATACCCGGCTCCAGGTCGAACACCCGGTCACCGAGGAGGTCTCGGGGATCGACCTGGTACGCGAGCAGTTCCGGATCGCCGAAGGCGGCGTGCTCGACTACGGCGACCCCGTACCGCGTGGACACAGCTTTGAATTCAGGATCAACGGCGAGGATCCGGGCCGGGGCTTTCTGCCCGCGCCCGGGACCGTCACCCGCTTCGTCGCCCCGCTCGGCCCGGGCGTACGAGTCGACGCGGGCGTCGAAACCGGGTCCGTGGTCGGCGGCCAGTTCGACTCGCTGCTGGCGAAACTGATCGTGACCGGATCCACCCGCGAGCATGCCCTCGAGCGATCACGGCGCGCCCTCGACGAGCTGGTCGTCGAAGGCATGGCGACCGCCGTACCGTTCCATCGGGCAGTGGTGCGGGACCCGGCTTTCACCTCCGAGCCGTTCACGATCCACAACCGCTGGATCGAGACGGAGTTCGACAACACCATTCCTCCCTTCGCCGGGGGCTCGGTCGCCGAGGACGCTGAGCCCCGGGAGGTCGTGATCGTCGAAGTCGGCGGGCGGCGGCTGGAAGTCTCACTGCCGGCGACGTTCGGCGGCTCGGCGCCCGGCCCAGGGCGGAAGAAGACACCGCGACGATCCGGCGCGGGGGGTGGGACGGCCGCGGCGACCGGTGATGCGGTGACCTCGCCGATGCAGGGCACGATCGTCAAAGTTGCGGTGGCCGACGGCGACCGGGTCGCGGAGGGGGACCTCGTCGTCGTTCTCGAGGCGATGAAGATGGAGCAGCCTCTGACAGCTCACAAAGCCGGTACGGTTTCCGGCCTCAACGCCACGGTCGGCGAGGTGGTGACGGCCGGAACGATCCTCTGCGAATTGGCGGATTGAGACCTGGCCGACGGCGGCACCACACCTCCCGAACCCGCTCACCACCCGGCCGGCGCTAGCCGTTCTCGGAGTGCTGCATGAGCCGCCGCGCTGCCTCGGT
>CAXTUZ010000091.1:0-3458 GCA_964247525.1 uncultured bacterium | reverse complement strand
CCGGCCGGCGCTAGCCGTTCTCGGAGTGCTGCATGAGCCGCCGCGCTGCCTCGGTGACGGAACCGGACAGCGACGGGTAGATCGCGAACGTGTGTGCGAGCTGATCCGCCGTCAGGTTGTTGTGCACGGCGAGTGACAGCGGCAAGATCAGCTCGCTCGCCCGCGGCCCGACCACGACGCCGCCGAGGACCCGTCCCGATCCCGGCCGGGCGAACAGCTTGACGAACCCGTCGTCGAGGCCCTGCATCTTCGCGCGCGCATTGGTCGCCAAAGGCAGGCTGATCACGTCGGCTAGTACGTCGCCGCGGTCCACCGTCGCCTGCGAGATCCCGACCGTGGCGATCTCCGGATCGGTGAAGACGTTTGCGCTGACACTCGTCAATCGCAACGGCGCCACGGCCTCGCCCAGCGCGTGCCACATGGCTATACGCCCCTGCATCGCGGCCACCGAGGCGAGCATCAGAACGCCGGTGCAGTCGCCGGCGGCGTACACCCCGGCCGCCGTCGTACGGGACACCCGGTCAGCACGGATGAACTCGTTCTGATCGACGGCCACCCCCGCCGTCTGCAGGTGCAACCCGCGGGTCTGCGGCACGGAGCCGACCGCGAGCAGGCAGTGGCTGCCCTCGAGCACCCGTCCGTCGGTGAGCTCGACCCGGACGCCGTCCTTGCTGGCCACCGCTCTGGCGGCCCGGGAGCGCCCGAACAGTCTGATCCCTCGACGTCGGAAGACATTCTCGATGACCTGCGCCGCATCCGCGTCCTCGCTGGGAAGCACCCGATCCCGGGACGAGACCATCGAGACCTCCGACCCGAGCGCGCGGAACGCCGACGCGAACTCGGCTCCGGTCACGCCGGATCCGACCACGATCAAGTGCTCGGGCAGCGCAGGAAGGTCGTAGACCTGCCGCCAGGTGAGGATGCGCTCACCGTCGACCACCGTCCCGGGAAGCTCGCGCGGCGTCGCACCCGTCGCGATGACCACGACGTCCGCCCCGACGCCGCTTGTACCGCCGTCGTTCAGGGTCACCGCCAGGCGGGTCGGCGCGACGAATCGCGCACTGCCCTCGATCAGTTCGACACCGGCCTTCGCCAATCCCGCGGTGATGTCGGCCGACTGCGCCGCGACCAGGTGGTGGATACGGTCGAACACCTGCGATGTCGTCACCTTGACGACGTCGGGCGGCTTCACCGTGGTGTCGTCGTCCCACGAGGCGACGTGCGGATTGCCGTCATCGTCGTAGAGCCGCACCCCGAGAGTGCCCGCACCGGCGACCGCGGTCATCACATCAGAGGTGGCTACGAGCGCCTTCG
The DNA here is from genome assembly GCA_964247525.1 of uncultured bacterium. GTDB lineage: Bacteria > Actinomycetota > Actinomycetes > Mycobacteriales > CAJCIY01 > DASYGP01. Next base: position 2,144 of record CAXTUZ010000091.1, on the reverse strand, counting down.
ACGGCACGCAGTCAGACAGGACGCATGCTCCACCGATACCGTCACGGTCGACCAAGCTCACCTGGGCGCCGAGCTGCGCGGCGACGAGCGCGGCCTCGTAACCGGCGGGACCGCCGCCGACGATGGCGACGCGCGCGACAGGGTTGGTCACGGGGTAAGTCTCCCATCGCTACGCTCGCTCGCGTGTCGCTCTACGCCGCCTACGGGCACGATTGGGATCCGGCGCAGATGCAGGAACGCTGCCCGTCCTCGCCCGCCCGGGGACCTGGCTGGTTGATCGGATGGCGGCTGACCTTCGGTGGTACGGAATTCCGCGACCCCCGGGCGGGCGGCGGAGCACTCGCCACGATCGTGCAGGACCCTGGCTCCTCGGTCTTCGTGCTGCTCTACGACACCACTCCCGCCGACACCGCCGCCCTCGAGATGTGGGAGAGCGGCCGTTATCGGCCGCTGAAGATCCGGATCGAGACGCTGGAGGGCAGTCTGATGGCCTGGACGCTGGTGCTGGACGCCTACGAAGGAGGCCTGCCGGCTGCCCGTTATCTGGGTTTGATGGCGGACGCCGCCGAAGCCGGCGGCGCACCGGACGACTTCGTGCACGCCCTCCGAATTCGCCCGTGCCGCTCTGACGACTGAGAAGCTGCAGCCAAGCAGCGGGGCGCCAACGCGCCTACCCGCCACCCGTATAAGCCCGGGTCGCTTCCACCAGGACGCGCACCCCGATCTCCAGGCAACGCTCGTCGACGTCGAAGGCCGGCTGGTGCAGGTCGTACGAGGGTCCGCCCGGCGCGCGTACACCGAGGCGCGCCATCGCCGAGGGCACCTTCTCGCCGATCCAGGCGAAGTCCTCGCCGCCGAGTGACTGCGCCGTCGGGACGGCGGCCTTCGGTCCGAGCGCGGCGAGGACCGCCTCGGTGAGGACGGCGTTGGCGTCCCGGTCGTTCACGACCGGTGGCACACCGCGCACGTACTGCACGTCGAGGTCGGCGCCGTACGTCGCCGCAAGCGACTTTGCGAGGGCCGTCACGAGTTCGGGTGAACGCTCCCAGGCACCCCGGTCGAGCATTCGGACCGTTCCGGACGCCGTCCCGTGTCCCGGGATCGCGTTGGGCGCATCGCCGGCATGCACCGAACCCCACACCAACGACAGCGCTGCTCGCGGATCGATCCGGCGCGAGAGGGCGGCCGGTAGCCCTGTGACGACCGCACCGAGGGCGTAGACCAGGTCAACCGTGTTCTGGGGACGGGACGTGTGACCGCCGGGACCGTGCATCGTGAGGTGGAGCTGATCACAGGCCGAGGGCACCGGCCCGGCGCGGAGCCCGACCCGCCCGACGTTGAGCGTCGGGTCACAGTGCAGCGCCAGGGCGAGGGTCATTCCGTCTGCCACACCGGCCTCGAGCGCGGCGAGCGCGCCGCCGGGCATGCGCTCTTCGGCGGGCTGGAACAGCAGTCGCACCCGCCCCGGCGGCGGAGCGGCGGCGAGTGCGGCCGCAACCCCGAGCAGCACCGCGGTGTGCACGTCGTGCCCGCACGCGTGGCACACCCCCGGCACGGTGGACGCATACGGCACCTCCTTCACGTCCGTCAGCGGCAGCGCGTCGATGTCGGCGCGCAGCAGGAGCCCTCGCTCCGCGTCGGAACCGGGCGCGACCGGTACGTCGCAGACCAGGCCGGTCCCGGACGGGAGCCTCGTCGGGACGAACCCCATGCCTCGCAGCTCCGTCTCGACGAACGTCGTCGTCGCCTCCTCCGCCCAGCCCAACTCGGGGTGCGCGTGCAGGTGCCGGCGGATGTCGACGAGATCGAGCTCGGGCATCACACGCGCTCGGCGGCACCGGCAGCACGTACCCACGGGCGAGCTGACCGTCGAACTGCTCGACGAGGCACTGGGCGAACGCGGCCACCATCCCCACCTCGGCGAGCGTCGGCAATCCGTCGCAGATGCGGAGCTCGACGGTGCCGAACTCCGGATGCGGGCGGATGTCCCACCAGACGTCCTTGATGGAACTGATGGTGCCGCTGGTGATCAGGGTCGCCATGAACGACTCGAACTGCCCCCAGTCCGCGAGCTGGTAGGGCAGTCCGGCCGTCGGCAGCGTCTCGAAGATCTTCGTCCGGGCGGAGGCGAGTCCGGTGTCGTA
>CAXTUZ010000090.1:2949-8434 GCA_964247525.1 uncultured bacterium | reverse complement strand
GAGCTCGCCACGGGCCAGCATCGGCTTGAGGAGGCTCGCGGCGTCGATCGCGCCCTCGGCGGCCCGCGCACCGACGAGGGTGTGGATCTCGTCGATGAACAGGATGATGTCGCCCCGGGTCCGGATCTCCTTGAGCACCTTCTTCAGACGCTCCTCGAAGTCCCCGCGGTACCGGCTGCCGGCGACGAGCGCGCCGAGATCCAGCGTGTAGAGCTGCTTGTCCTTGAGCGTTTCGGGAATCTCGCCCTTGACGATCGCCTGGGCCAGGCCCTCGACGACCGCGGTCTTGCCGACTCCGGGCTCCCCGATCAGCACAGGGTTGTTCTTGGTCCGGCGCGAGAGCACCTGCATGAGGCGCTCGATCTCCTTCTCCCGCCCGATCACCGGGTCGAGCTTGTTCTCGCGCGCGGCCTGGGTGAGGTTACGGCCGAATTGGTCGAGAACGAGGCTGGTGGACGGCGTGCCTTCCTGCGGTCCGCTCCCCGACGCGCCGGGTTCACCCTTGCCCTGGTACCCGCTCAGCAGCTGAATGACCTGCTGGCGAACCCGGTTGAGGTCCGCGCCGAGCTTGACGAGGACCTGAGCGGCGACGCCTTCGCCTTCGCGGATCAGGCCGAGCAGGATGTGCTCGGTACCGATGTAGTTGTGCCCGAGCTGGAGCGCTTCGCGAAGGCTCAGCTCCAGCACCTTCTTCGCGCGCGGCGTGAAGGGAATGTGGCCCGAGGGAGCCTGCTGGCCCTGACCGATGATCTCCTCGACCTGGCTTCGCACGCCCTCGAGCGAGATCCCGAGCGATTCGAGCGCCTTCGCGGCAACTCCTTCACCCTCGTGGATCAACCCCAGCAGGATGTGCTCGGTGCCGATGTAGTTGTGGTTGAGCATGCGCGCTTCTTCTTGCGCAAGCACGACCACCCGTCTGGCTCGGTCGGTGAACCTCTCGAACATGACGCGCTCCTCACCCGCGGGATCGACGCCGACAATCGGCGCCGGCCCACCTCTAGACCATCGTAGTCGGCTTCCGCAGTACAACGGCTTGACGACCGCAGGCTGTTCCTTCGCGCATCCGTGGGCGGCTACGCCGAGGGCGAACAGGCATCCTTCACCGGGCAGCCTCGTACGCTTCCCGGATTTCGGCCGGAATCCGGCCGCGATCGCTGACCTGGTGACCGTTGGCGCGCGCCCACTCGCGAATCGCCCCGAGTTCGGACGCGGGCGACGGGGCGCTGCGGCGGCTTCCGCGGCCGGCACTCGAACGGGCTCTGCCGGCCCGGCGCGCAACCCCCACATACGGGGCGAACGCCTCTCGGAGGGCCGCCGCGTTCGCTTCGTTCAGGTCGATCTCGTACGACGTCCCGTCCAGCGAGAACGCGACGGTCTCGGAGGCATCGGACCCGTCAATGTCGTCCTCGATAATGACGAGTGTTCGCTGCGCCATGGCATTCCTTTCTGGTCGAATCTTGTCGCGGCAGCTTAGCGGTCTATTGCTTCCGATTTCCACCGTGCGAATTTTGCTTTTTGCAATAGCCGGAGAAATAGGAGCGAGAAGCGGTCAGCCCTCCGGTTTTACCAACGGAAAGAGCAAGGTTTCCCGGAGCGATGTCGCGCCGGTCACAGTCATCAGAAGACGATCCATGCCCATTCCGAGACCCCCCGATGGGGGCATTCCCACCTCGAGCGCGCGCAGGAAGTCCTCGTCGAAGGCCATCGCCTCGAGATCGCCGCCCGCCGCGCGCGCAGACTGCGCGAGCAATCGTGCTCGCTGGATGACCGGGTCTACGAGCTCGGAATAGGCGGTGGCGAGTTCGGTACCGAAGATGATGAGGTCCCAGGACTCGCTCAGCCGTGGGTCATCGCGGTGCTCGCGGGTCAGCGGTCGTACCTCGGCGGGATAGTCGCGGACGAAGGTGGGCGCGAACAGCCGGTGCTCGGCGAGCTTGTCGAAGAGCGTCAGCACGATCTCGCCGGCCGTCACGTCCGCACTGACGTCCACGTCGGCCTTCGCCGCCAAGGCTCGCAGTTCGTCCTGGGAGGTGTCCGGGCCGACCTGCGTGTCGAGGGCATCGCTCACCGCTTCGTGCAGCGTCACCGACGCCCAAGGCACATCGAGGTCGTACGTGGTCCCGTCGGGTCGAGGGACCGCGGTCGTCCCGTTGGCGGCGACGGCCGCGGCGAGCACGAGTTCACGGGTCAGCCGGGCCATCGTGGTGTAGTCGCCGTACGCCTCGTACGCCTCGAGCATCGCGAACTCGGGTGAATGCGTGGCATCGACACCTTCGTTGCGGAAGTTCCGGTTGATCTCGAAGACCTTCTCCAGACCGCCGACGACACAGCGCTTCAGGAACAGCTCCGGTGCGATGCGGAGGAAGAGGTCGAGGTCGAACGCGTTGCTGTGCGTCACGAACGGGCGCGCGGTCGCTCCGCCGTGCACGACCTGCAGCATCGGGGTCTCCACCTCGAGAAAACCTCGGCCGTTCAACAGCTCTCGCACGGACCGCGTCACCGCGACACGGGTCTCCGCCAGCCGCCGCGCTGCCGGCCGCATCCACAGGTCCACGTAACGCTGGCGGACCCGGGTCTCCTCGGCGAGTTCCTTGTGCTGCGCCGGCGGCGGGCGCAGCGCCTTCGAGGTCAGCGCGTACGAGTCGGCGAGCACCGAGAGCTCGCCCCGGCGCGAGGTGATGACCTCGCCGGTGACGCCGACGTGATCGCCGAGATCGATGTCGGCCTTCCAGGTCGCGAGTTGTCCGGCGCCGACTTTCGCGAGACTGACCATCACTTGGATGTCGGCTCCGTGGCCGCCCCCGTCGCGCAGTGTCGCAAAGCAGAGCTTGCCCGTATCGCGCTTGAACACGACGCGACCGGTGACCCCGACGACCTGTCCGGTCGCGGTGTCGATCGGCAGCTCGCCGTACGTCTCGTGCAGCTGCTCGGCCGTCGTCGTGCGCGGATAGCCGACCGGATACGGCGCGGGGCCCTCGGCCCGTAGCCGGTCGTACTTGTCCCTGCGCACCCGCATTTGTTCGGGGAGATCAGGGGCACTCTCGCCGAGGTCCGGGGGGTGGTCGGGAGCTTCGGACACCGCGCCAGCCTAATGAGCCAGGTCCGCCGCCTTTGTTCGATTCCAGGAAAACCTCGCTCGAAGCGGCTAGCCGGCGAGCTTTTCCTGGAATCGAACGGAAAACGCTGGGGACAGTCCTTCACGACGGACACCTCGGAGCGAAGGAGATCGGCGTGGCGGTCGAACGGATAGTCCCGGACCTGACGGTTGCCTCGGTGGCGCGGGCCCAGGACTTCTACGGAAAGGTGTTCGGCCTCACACCGGTGATGGACCAGGGCTGGATCAGCATGCTCGCCGATCCGGCCCAACCTGAGCTGCAGCTGAACCTGATGACCCATGACGAGACCGCACCGGTCACCCCGACAGTGTCGGTACAGGTCGCCGACCTCACCGCCGCGCACGCCGCGGCGCTCGCGGCGGGCGCGGACATCGTGTACCCGATCACGTCCGAGCCGTGGGGCGTACGCCGATTCTTCCTGCGCGATCCCGACGGCAACGTGGTCAACGTTCTCGCGCACGAGTGAGGCCGGCCGGCGGTGGGCTACGAGTTCCGTTCGTAGACGAGCCGGAGGCCGATCAGCGTCAGGTCCGGCTCGTGGTGGGTGATGGTCTCGCACTCCGCCAGTACGAGCGGCGCCAGTCCGCCCGTCGCGATGACGACGACCTCCCCCTCCGGTACGCCCAGCTCCGCCTCGATGCGTCGCACGATGCCGTCGACCTGTCCGGCGGTGCCGTAGAGCAAGCCGGACTGCAGCGCCTCGACCGTGGATCGGGCGATCACCGAACGCGGCCGCGCCAGCTCCACCTTGAACAGCCTGGCGCCGCGGGCCGCAAGCGCGTCGATGCCCACTTCCACGCCGATGGCAAGGACGCCGCCGAGGAATTCGCCCTTCTCGCTGACGACGTCGAAGTTCGTCGATGTCCCGAAGTCGACGACGATCGCCGGACCGCCGTAGAGATGGTGCGCCGCAAGGGTGTTCACAATCCGGTCGGCCCCGACTTCGCGCGGGTTGTCGTAGAGCAGCGGAACGCCGGTACGCGTACCCGGCTCGACGATGACGGTGGTGACACTCGCGTAGTACCGGGCGAGCATGCGGCGGATCTCGTTCAGCAGCGCCGGTACGGTCGAGGACACCGCCACCCCGCTGATCCGGTTCGCCCCGACGAGACCGCTGGTCAGCAGCCAGAGCTCGTCAGCCGTGGCGCGCGCGTCGGCACGTACCCGCCAGGAGTGCAGGAGGTTCTCGCCGTCGAACAGGCCGAGCACCACGTTCGTGTTGCCGATATCCAGCGCCAGCAGCATCAGGAGTTCTCCGGGCTTGCGACGGCCGGCGTGCCGGACGCCGCGGCCAAGTCGAGTCCGATGTCGAGAATCGGCGAGGAATGGGTGAGAGCACCGACGGACAGGAAGTCCACTCCCACCGCGGCGACCGAAGCGGCGGTCTCCAGCGTCAGGCCACCCGATGCCTCCACCGTCGCCCCCGCGGCGTGAGCGAGTCCGGTAGAGCGCCGAAGGTCGGCGAGGGACATGTTGTCGAGCAACAACACATCCGCGCCCGCGGCGAGCGCCGCCACGACCTGCTCGACGGTGTCGCACTCCACCTGCACGTGCAGATCGGGAAACGCCGTCCGTATCGCGCTGTAGGCATTCCCGATACCGCCCGCGGCGATCACGTGGTTGTCCTTGATCAAGGCCTCGTCCGAGAGCGACATTCGGTGGTTGATTCCGCCACCGCATCGGACCGCGTACTTCTCCAGCGCCCGAAGGCCCGGTGTCGTCTTGCGGGTGTCCCGGATACGAGCCCCTGTTCCGTCGACGGCGTCGACCCAGCGGCGGGTCGCCGACGCGACGCCGGACAGGTGACACAGCAGGTTGAGCGCCGGGCGCTCCGCGGTGAGCAGCGAACGCACGAGACCGGTGACCCGAAGCAGTTCCTGGCCGGGATCGACGCGGTCGCCGTCCGCGGCCAGCATCTCGATCACGACGTCGTCGGCGGCGCACAGCATGACCGCCGCGGCGACGGGGAGGCCGGCGACCACCCCGCTCTTGCGCGGTACGAACGCCGCGGTTCCTTCGGCGTCGAACGGAACGGTGGCGACCGACGTGACGTCGATGCCGCCGCCGGCATCCTCCACGAGTGCGCGCAGGCAGACGTCCTCGACCTGCGACGGGTCGAGACCGGCATCGCGAAGCCAACCCTCCACCTGTGTGCCGATCACCGGCTCACGCGGCCCGGCTGTCCGAACGGACCACGTCGTGCCGCAGCGCGCCGGCGCCGTCGAGGGTGGCATCCAGATGGCACCGCCACGCCTCGCGCGGCTCCTCGTACTCCTCACGCCAATGGCTGCCCCGGGTCTCGGCCCGCTCGCGGGCGGCCGCGACCAACGCGCTCGCCACCGCATGCAGGTTCGTCACCTCCCACGCGT
>CAXTUZ010000090.1:1366-2939 GCA_964247525.1 uncultured bacterium | reverse complement strand
CGTTCGAGGATTCCACCGTCGAGCCGGCGCTGGAATCGGCCGGCCCCGCCAGCATCCGGTCGAGCTCCTCGGCCGCAGCCGCGAGGGAGCTTTCGCTCCGCAACACCCCTGCACCGCGAGTCATCGTCGCCGCGATGGCTGTCCGCGCGCCGGGCGGGACGAGCCCCGCCGGCCGCTCATCGGGAATCGGAACCGACTGTGGTGCAAGTGTTCCGGCCAAAGTTTCACCGATACGTGCGGCGAACACCAGCCCTTCGAGCAACGAGTTCGACGCGAGGCGATTCGCCCCATGGACACCCGTACAGGCGACCTCACCGCATGCGTACAACCCCTCGATCGACGACCGGCCACCGAGGTCGACCGCGATACCCCCGGAGGCATAGTGTGCGGCGGGCGCGACCGGCAAGAGATCGGTGACGGGATCGAATCCGGCGGCGCGGCAGCGGCCGGCAATGGTCGGGAACCGGCGGGCGATGACCTCCGGTCCGAGGTGACGCGCGTCCAGGTACAGGTGGTCGACGCTCGTCGCGAGCATTCGGCGCGCCATCGCCTTCGCGACGACATCGCGCGGGGCCAGATCACCCAGCGGATGCACACCGGCGAGGACCGGATCGCCGTTCGCATCGACGATGCACGCACCCTCGCCCCGCATCGCCTCGGACAGCAGTGGCTGCTGGCCGATGGGCGCGTCAGCACCGAGGTACAGCACGGTCGGATGGAACTGGACGAACTCCAGGTCCCGTACGACTGCGCCGGCGCGAAGCGCGAGCGCCACGCCGTCTCCCGTAGCCACCGGAGGATTCGTCGTCGACGAGAAGACCTGGCCCATGCCGCCGGTCGCCAGCACCACGGCGCGGGCGTGCACCGCGCCGACGCCGTCACGGGAGCCCTCCCCCAGGACATGCAGTGTCAGCCCGGCGGCCTGGCCCTCCGGTCCGAGGAGCAGGTCGAGCACCGCGGCATGTTCGACGATCTCGATGCCAGGGTCGGCTCGGACAGCGGCGATCAGCGCCCGTTCCACCTCTGCCCCGGTGGCATCGCCGCCCGCGTGCACGATCCGGTCCCGCAGGTGCCCTCCTTCCCGGGTGAGGGACAGCGAACCGGTCGCAGGATCCCGGTCGAACGCGGCCCCGAGCGCAGCCAGTTCCCGAACGCGAGCCGGTCCCTCGGTAACCAGCACTCGGACTGCTTCGATGTCGCACAGTCCGGCGCCAGCGACGATCGTGTCGATCTCGTGCTCGGCCGCCGAGTCGAGCGGATCGAGCGCGGCGGCGATGCCGCCCTGAGCCCAGGTTGTGGAACCGGCGTCGAGGAGCGCCTTCGTGACGAGCAGGACACGTCCGCCGGCACGCGCATGCAGGGCTGCCGTGAGACCGGCTATGCCCGACCCCACGACGACCACGTCGGTGCGCCGAACCCACCCCGCAGCAGGAGCCGCGAGCCGGCGCGGAAGCCGGACGCCCGTGGCGATTCCCGTCGCAACCGGGAGGAGGGCGCTCACCCCCGCGTCGCGGCCGGATACACGACGTCTCCGCGCAGGCTGTCGATGTCGCCGGGCAGGGCATCGGCGGGA
>CAXTUZ010000090.1:0-1356 GCA_964247525.1 uncultured bacterium | reverse complement strand
CGTCGACGAAGACGACTTTGGGCCTGATCTCTCGCGCCTCTGCGTCGGTGACGGTCATGTACGAGATGAGGATGACCAGATCACCGGCGTGCACGAGCCGGGCTGCCGCGCCGTTGATGCCGATGACCCCCGATCCGCGTGGTCCCTCGAGGACATACGTCTCGAGCCGGTTGCCGTTGTTGATGTCGACGATCGCGACCTGCTCGCCCGGCAACAGGTCCGCCGCGTCCATGAGGTCCCGATCGATGGTGACCGAACCGACGTAGTGCAGGTCGGCCTGGGTCACGGTCGCCCGGTGGATCTTGGACTTCAACATCGTGCGGAACATGTCAGCGCTCCCGGTGCTGGTGGTGATCTATTTCGCTTGGGTCGACCACCACGTGGTCGACGATGTCACTCCGGTCGACCACGTGGTCGACGATGTCACTCCGGTCGACCACGTGGTCGACGATGTCGTTGTCGATGAGCCTCGTGGAACCGGCGTACGCGGCGACGATGAGCCGACCGAACGAGCCGGCCGCCGGCTCGAAGGTCAGCGGGTCCACGAGTTCGCAGTAGTCCAGCCGCAGGCGCGGCTCGGACTCGATCTCCCGTCGTGCGGCGGCAATGTCGCCGAGGCGCAATGCTCGGGAGATCGCCAGTGCGCCACGCCGTTGATAGGGGTCGAGGTAGCGGTTCCGGCTCGACAGCGCGAGCCCATCCGACTCGCGGGCGGTCGGTACCTCGACGATCCGGACGGCCAGGTCGAGGTCGGACACCATCGTCCGGATCAACGCGAGCTGCTGCGCGTCCTTCTGCCCGAAGTACGCGACATCCGGGCGGACCTGCGCGAACAGCTTCGCAACGACCGTGAGCACGCCGTCGAAGTGGCCCGGCCGGGATGCGCCCTCGTACAGATCGCCGAGCGGGCCGGCGCTGATTCGAACCGACGGCAGGCCGTGCGGATACATCTCCGCGACCGTCGGCGCGTAGACGACCGAAACTCCGTGTTCCGCAGCCACTTCAAGGTCAGAGGAAAAGGTACGGGGATAGCGGTCGAGGTCCTCGTTCGGGGCGAACTGGAGTGGATTCACGAAGATCGACAGGACCGCGCCGGGGCCCGCTGCGGAGAGCAGTGCGGCATGCCCGGCGTGCAGCGCCCCCATCGTGGGGACGAAGCGCCGGGTCCCTGGCAGCTCGTACAACGCCTGCGCGAGATCGCCGCGGGTGCGAACGACGACCGGGCCTCCTTTCGGCGCTCGGCCGGTGTTCGCGGGTGTGCCGGTCGCCGCGGTCATGACTGCTCCAGGGCGGCGAGCAGCGCGGCCTGCATCCCGCGGTCGATGCGGCCGCTGGCGGCGGCGCGGTCCGCTGTCG
>CAXTUZ010000089.1:7419-8466 GCA_964247525.1 uncultured bacterium | reverse complement strand
CTGCGCCACCGGCCACCGGAGCGCCCTGGGCGACCTGACCGAGCGAGCGCAACAACGGGAGCTGGCCGGCGAGGGCGAGCGGTCCCGTTGTCCACAGCAGCCGGGGCAGTGAGATGCCCAGGAATGCCCGGACGAGCGGGGGGTCGAAGTGGGTACCGGCGCACCGGGCGAGTTCGGCGCGAGCCGAGCGCGCGCTCATCGCCCGCTTGTACGCTCGCGCCGCGGTCATGACCTCGTACGCATCGACGATGGCCAGCAACCGGCCCGCGCGGGAGATGTCCTCCCCGCGCAGACCGCGGGGGTAACCGGTGCCGTCGTACCGCTCGTGGTGCTCGGCGATCGCCGGCGCCCAGTCGCCCAGCCATTCCAGCATCGGCGCGGCCAGCCGGGCGCCCTGACTCGGGTGTGCGCGGAGGATCTCCCATTCCCGCTCGGACGGTTTGGCCGGTTTGTTCAGCAGGCCGGGATCGACCTCGAGCTTGCCGATGTCGTGGAGCAGCGCCGCCCAGTGCAGCCGGTCCTGGTCGTGCGCCGGGAGGCTCAGCTCGCTGCCGAGCATCGCGGCGTAGACCCGTACCCGCTCGCAGTGCCCGCGGGTGCGCCGGTCGTGCGCCGTGAGGTCGGACAGCAGGCCGAGCACGCGGATCGCGGTCGTGTTGCGGTCGTTCGGGTCGTCGCCGGGCCGCAGGGCCCCACCCGAACGCGCGACCTTCAGCCGCGAGGGCGCGCGGTCGGGGAACAACAACGTGAGCTGGAGGAGCACCGCCAGCGGGAGCGCCCGGCGGGCGACCCTCTCGGCGGCGATCGAGGCAAGCACGGACGCGGCGATCAGCACGACTCGGCCAGGCCACAGCTCTCCGGTGAACGAGGCGGGAAGGGTCGCCAGGGCGAGCAGCGACACTCCGATGGCCACTCCCACCGGGGCGAGGCGGACAGCAGTGCGGATGGCGAGCGCGGCGACGCGATGCGACGCCCACCGGTTGTCCTCCTCGGGCTCGCGGCGCTTGCGAACCCGGTCGCCGATCTTCATCACGCGGTGTCCATCAC
>CAXTUZ010000089.1:0-7409 GCA_964247525.1 uncultured bacterium | reverse complement strand
GTCCATCACGCGACGAGGCGCCGCCACCAGGCGGCGCCACCGCCGGGCACCAGCAGTCCACGGGCAGCGAGCGGTACGAGGTGGGTCGCGGGTTCGCGCTGCGGGTCGCTGATCTCGGCGGTCTCGTGTGCGAGCTCGGTGAGGTCCGGGTCGGCGGCGCCCGCGGCCAGGGCCAGGATCGTCCCGCCGCGGCGTTTCGCGTCCGCCAACCTCGTCAGCAGCTCGCTGCCGGTCTCCTGCGAGGCGAGGACGAGGACGGTGTCGTTACGGTCGGTGCGGCTGAGCGCCTCGAGGTCCACCGCGAGGTGCGCCGGCGCGTGCTCCGGGACCCGGTGGCGTACGAGGGTGGCGGCGAGATGCGGGGTTGCCGTCCAGGTCGCCACGTCGTTGAGGTGTGCGACGAGATGCCAGGGCTCGTACTCGGGGGTGCCGACCGCGAACAGGCCGCCGTCGCGGTGCGGCGCCGCACGTACCAGGCCGCCGAACCGGCGGGCCGCGTCGAGGAGTGGACGCGAGATCCCGCGCGGAAGCCGTCCGACCTGCTCGAGATCCACCGATCGGTCCTTCCGGGCCAGCGAAACGATTGGGCGCCGGCGTCAGCGCGTGCAGAGAACGTCGGCTCGCCGGAGCCGGGCATTGAGTCGCGGTAGCGTGTTCGGTGAGAACCCCTCCACCGACCGCCAGCCGGACGGGAGCGTGCACGCCGCCATGGCCGGGAAAACCGCCGACCGCATCGACACCATCGTCAACCTCTGCAAGCGCAGGGGAATCGTTTTCCCCTCCAGCGAGATCTACGGCGGACTCCGGGCGTCGTGGGACTACGGGCCGCTCGGGGTGGAGCTGAAGAACAACGTCAAACGCCAGTGGTGGCGGTCGATGGTCCAGAGCCGGGATGATGTCGTGGGTCTCGACTCCTGCGTGATCCTCGCCCGGGAGGTCTGGCAGGCGTCCGGGCACGAGAAGGCGTTCGTCGATCCGCTCACCGAATGCTCGAACTGTCACAAACGGTTTCGCGCCGACCATCTCGAGGAGGCGTACGCGGCGAAGACCGGATCGCCGCCGGCCGCGGGTCTCGCCGACCTGAGCTGCCCGAACTGCGGAGTGCGCGGGCAGTTCACGGCGCCACGGATGTTCAACGGGCTTCTGAAGACCTACCTCGGTCCCGTCGACGACGAATCGGGCCTGGCGTATCTGCGCCCCGAAACGGCCCAGGGCATCTTCATCAACTATGCCAACGTCCAGGCGAGCGCCCGGCGCAAGCCGCCGTTCGGGATCGGTCAGATCGGCAAGTCGTTCCGTAACGAGATCACCCCGGGCAACTTCATCTTCCGGACCCGCGAGTTCGAGCAGATGGAGATGGAGTTCTTCGTCGAGCCGGGGACCGACGAGCAGTGGCATCAGTACTGGATCGACTACCGGACGGCGTGGTTCACCGGCCTCGGCGTCGACCCGGCGAACCTCCGGCACTTCGAGCACCCGAGGGAGAAGCTCGCGCACTACGCAAAACGGACCGTCGACATCGAGTATCGGTACGACTTCGCCGGATCCGAGTGGGGCGAACTCGAGGGTGTGGCGAACCGGACCGATTTCGACCTCACGACACATTCGAAGGCGTCGGGCGCCGACCTGTCCTACTTCGACCAGGACAAGGGCGAGCGCTGGACGCCGTACGTCATCGAACCGGCGGTGGGCGTCGACCGTTCGATGCTCGTCTTCCTGCTGGAGGCCTATCGCGAGGATGAGGCACCGAACGCGAAGGGGGGTATCGACAAGCGGGTGGTGCTCCGCCTCGATCATCGGCTCGCGCCGGTGAAAGCCGCGGTGCTGCCGCTGTCGAAGCACGCCGACCTCACCCCCCTCGCCCGCGATCTCGCCGCCGGCCTGCGCGGATCGTGGAACATCGACTACGACGAGGCCGGCGCGATCGGCCGCCGCTACCGCCGTCAGGACGAGGTCGGTACGCCGTTCTGCGTCACCGTCGACTTCGACAGTCAGACCGACCAGTCGGTCACGATCCGCGAGCGCGACTCGATGACCCAGGAGCGCGTCGCGACGGCGCAGGTCGAGCGTTACCTGCACGAGAGGCTCACCGGCCTGTGACCCCGCTGATCGTGCGGCGCCGGCGGCCGACGGCGACCCCGGCCCGCCGGTAGATTCGGCCCATGACGACGACCGCCGGGGCCACGAAGTACGTCTACGACTTCGCCGAGGGCAACCGCGACATGAAGGACCTGCTCGGCGGGAAGGGCGCGAACCTCGCCGAGATGACCCGGCTCGGACTCCCCGTTCCGCCCGGTTTCGTCATCACCACCGAGGCGTGCAACGTCTACCTCGAGAACGGGTCCGAGCCGGCGGAGCTCGCCGCCGAGGTCAGTTCCCATCTCGATGCTCTCGAAGCGGCTATGGGGAAACGACTCGGGGGAGCCGAAGACCCGCTGCTGGTCAGTGTCCGCTCGGGCGCCAAGTTCTCGATGCCCGGGATGATGGACACCGTCCTCAACATCGGACTCAACGACGACAGCGTGCAGGGCCTCGCCAAGCAGGCGGGCTCCGAGCGGTTCGCATACGACTCGTACCGCCGGCTGATCCAGATGTTCGGCAAGACCGTCCTGGGGGTCGAGGGGGAGCACTTCGACGAGGCACTGGACGCGGCGAAGCGCGCGAAGGGGACGGGCAACGACCTCGACCTCGACACCGCGGAGCTGGTGACGCTCGTCGAGGCGTACAAGGCGATCGTCTCGAAGCATGCCGGCCGGGACTTCCCGACCGACCCGCGCGAGCAGATGGATCTCGCGGTCCGCGCGGTGTTCGAGTCCTGGAACGGCGACCGGGCGCGGCTCTACCGCCGCCAGGAACGTATTCCGGCTGATCTTGGCACGGCCGTCAACGTGTGCAGCATGGTGTTCGGCAACCTCGGGATGGATTCGGGCACCGGTGTCGCGTTCACCCGCGACCCGGGCTCGGGGGAGCAGGGCGTCTACGGCGACTACCTGCAGAACGCGCAGGGCGAGGACGTCGTCGCCGGGATCCGTAACACCGTCCCGCTCGCCGACCTCGAGGACCTCGACAAGGCGAGTTACGACCAGCTGATGGACATCATGTCCAGGTTGGAGAACCACTACCGCGACCTGTGCGACATCGAATTCACCGTCGAGCGCGGCAAGTTGTGGATGCTGCAGACCCGGGTGGGCAAGCGGACCGCGGGAGCGGCGTTCCGCATCGCCACCCAGCTCGTGGACCAGGGACTCATCGACCTCGACGAAGCCGTGCAGCGGGTGTCCGGAGCGCAGTTGGCGCAACTGATGTTTCCGCGCTTCGGCGACACCTCGGCCGCCTCGAAACTGGGCAGTGGCATGAACGCCTCTCCCGGCGCCGCGGTGGGGAAGGCCGTCTTCGATTCGCGCCGGGCCCACGAGTTGGCCGAGCGGGGTGAGGCGGTGATCCTCGTGCGCCGTGAGACGACACCCGATGACCTGGTGGGAATGATTGCGGCACAGGGGATTTTGACCTCGCGTGGTGGCAAGACCTCGCACGCGGCCGTGGTCGCGCGGGGGATGGGCAAGACGTGCGTATGCGGCGCGGAGTCCCTCGAGGTCGACCTCGCCGGCCGAAGCTTCACCGCGCCCGACGGGACGGTGGTCCACGAGGGCGACGTGCTGTCGATCGACGGGACGTCGGGGGTCGTTTACGCCGGTGAGGTCGCGGTCGTCCCGTCCCCGGTCGTCGAGTACTTCGAGGGTGCGCTCGCGCCGGACTCCGATCCCCTCGTCGCCGCGGTGCATCGCCTGCTGGGCCGCGCCGACGCCGCGCGCCGGCTGCGGGTTCGCGCGAACGCCGACACCCCCGAGGACGCGGAGCGCGCGCGACGGTTCGGCGCGCAGGGAATCGGCCTGTGCCGCACCGAGCACATGTTTCTCGGTGACCGCCGCCAGCTCGTCGAGGACCTCATCCTCGCGTCGACGGACACCGATCGGCAGGCCGCGCTCGACGCGCTCATGCCCATGCAGCGCACGGACTTCGAGGGCATCCTCGCCGCGATGGACGGGTTGCCGGTCACCATTCGCCTCATCGACCCTCCGCTGCACGAGTTCCTGCCCGATCTCACCGGCCTTTCGGTCGAGGTGGCGCTCGCCGGCCCGGCCGCCGACTCCAAGAACCGTGCATTACTCGAAGCGGTGAAGCGCCTGCACGAGCAGAACCCGATGCTTGGGCTGCGCGGAGTTCGCCTCGGCCTGGTCATCCCCGGCCTCTTCGCGATGCAGGTACGAGCCATCGCCGAGGCCGCGAAAGCATTGCGGGACAACGGGAAAGACCCCCGGGCCGAGATCATGATCCCGCTGGTCGCTGCGGTGCAGGAACTCGAGGTGGTGCGCGAGGAAGCCGCGTCGATCCTTGCCGAGGTGGGGGTGCAGGCTCTGATCGGCACGATGATCGAGGTTCCCCGCGCTGCGCTCACCGCGGGTCAGATCGCCGAGGCGGCAGAGTTCTTCTCCTTCGGTACGAACGACCTGACCCAGATGACATGGGGGTTTTCCCGCGACGACGTCGAGGCGAGTTTCTTCAGCCGCTACCTCGAGCTCGGGATATTCGGTGTGTCACCCTTCGAGACCCTCGACCGCGACGGGGTGGGCGCGCTGGTGAAGGCAGCTGTCGTGGGTGGCCGAGCGACCCGCCCGGAGCTGCACCTCGGCGTGTGCGGCGAGCACGGCGGTGATCCCGACAGCGTGCACTTCTTCCACGAGGTGGGCCTCGACTACGTCTCGTGCTCGCCGTTCCGCGTACCGGTGGCCCGCCTCGAGGCCGGCCGTGCCGCGCTGACCACCGCGACCAGCGACACCCGCTGACCTGCGCCGAGCGCGGGAACGAGCAGGGAGTCAGGTGTACCAGGATGCCGCGCGCGCGCGGTGGGTCACCGAAGGGCCGAAGGCCGAACCGCGAGCTGAGCGCAGCGCCTTCACGCGAGACCGCGCCCGGGTCCTGCACGCGGCCTCGCTGCGACGGCTCGCCGGCAAGACCCAGGTCGTCGACGTGAGCGACATCGACGTCCCACGTACCCGGCTCACCCACTCCCTGGAGTGCGCCCAGATCGGGCGGGAGATGGCCGACTCGCTGGGTGCCCACCCCGACCTGGTGGAGGCAGCCTGCCTCGCGCACGACCTGGGGCATCCGCCGTTCGGTCACAACGGGGAGGCAGCGCTTGATGAGATGGCCTCTGCCGCAGGCGGTTTCGAGGGCAATGCGCAGTCGTTCCGGCTGCTGACGCGCCTCGAGGTGAAGGTGCCCGGCGCGGGACTCAACCTGACCAGGGCGACGCTCGACGCCTCCTGCAAGTATCCGTGGCCGCGGCCGCCCGAAGGGGGGAAGTTCGGCGTCTATGCCGACGACCGGGAGGTCTTCGACTGGGTTCGCCGGGATGCGCCGGAGGGCCGCCGGAGTTTCGAGACCCAGATCATGGACTGGGCCGATGACGTCGCGTACTCGGTGCACGACTTCGAGGACGCCGTCCACGCCGGCCGGGTCGATACCCGCGACATCGATGCGGCGGCCGTGGTCGAGGCCTGCCAGGAGTGGTATCTGCCGGAGGTTCCCGACTCGGCGCTCCTGCCGGTCCTCGCCGACCTGGCACGGCAGCCGTGGTGGGTGCTCGGGTACGACGGCTCGCCGCGCAGCGCGGTCGCACTCAAGACGATGACCAGCGAGTTGATCGGCCGGCTCAGCGGCGCGGCCATCGACGCCACGCGTTCCTCCCACGGACCGCGGGACCTGGATCGGTACGCCGCCGACCTGGTCGTACCGACGTGGGCGTTGTACGAGTCGGCGCTGCTCAAGGCGGTGACCGTGCACTACGTCGTACGGACCCAGGTTGCCTTGCGCAGCCGTCAGCGCGAGGTCATCGGCGAACTCGTGGAGGCACTGCGGGCGAGCGCCCCGGACTCGCTCGACCCGGTCTTCCGCCCGGCGTTCGTCGAGTCGGCCGACGACGCGGCCCGCCTCCGGGTGATCGTGGACCAGGTCTCGAACTACACAGATGCCGGAGCACTCGCGGCGCACGCCAGGCTGCGCTGAGTAGTCTGAACTCCTTCCCCGTTCACCGTTCTCGTTCGTGCCGACACAGCTCAGGGGAGGTCCGCGCCGATGGCCAGGATCCGTGACGCGGATGTCGGGTTGGTGCGCGAGGGTTCGCCGATCGAGCGGATCATCGGCGAGACGGTCACGCTGCGTCCCGCGGGCGGGAACCGGCTGAAGGGTCTGTGCCCGTTCCACGAGGAGAAGACGCCGTCGTTCAGCGTGAACCCGCAGAACGGGTTCTACCACTGCTTCGGCTGTGAGAAGTCCGGTGACGTGATCACCTTCGTCCGCGAGACCGAGGCGCTGAGCTTCACCGAGGCCGTCGAGCGGCTGGCCCAGCGCGCCGGCATCACGCTGACGTACGAGCAGGGCGGTGCGGCGGCGGGACGGCAGACCAGCGAGCGTGCCCGTCTGCTCGCCGCACACGCCGAGGCCGCACGCTTCTACGCCGAGCAGCTCGCCGGACCGGGCGCAGCCGACGGCCGGAGGTTCCTCAGGGACCGGGGTTTCGAGCCGGAGACGTGGCTCCGGTTCGGCGTCGGCTACGCGCCCTCGGGCTGGGACGGGCTGATCACGTATCTGGGCGCGAAGGGCTTCACGCGGGAGGAGTTGCTCAAGGGCGGCCTGGCGAAGCTGGGACAGCGCGGTGCGTACGACGCGTTCCGAGGCCGTCTCGTCTGGCCGATCCGGGACCGCGCCGGGGAGACGATCGGCTTCGGGGCGCGCAAGCTTCGCGACGACGACACAGGGCCGAAGTACCTGAACACCGGCGACACTCCGCTCTACAGGAAGTCGCAGGTCCTCTACGGCCTGGACCTGGCGCGCAAGGAGATCGCCCTGCGCCACCAGGCGGTGGTCGTCGAGGGCTACACCGACGTGATGGCCGCACACCTGGCCGGTGTGCCCACCGCCGTCGCGACGTGCGGGACTGCGTTCGGCACCGACCACGTCGAGGTACTGCGCCGGCTACTGCTCGACGACACGCTCGTCGGCGAGGTGATCTTCACCTTCGACGGCGATGCGGCCGGCCAGAAGGCGGCGCTCCGCGCGTTCGACCTGGATCAGCGTTTCGTCACGCAGACCTTCGTCGCGGTCGGGCCCGAGGGCATGGATCCTTGCGACCTGCGACTGTCGCGGGGCGATGCGGCCGTGCGCGACCTGGTCGCGA
This sequence comes from uncultured bacterium, assembly GCA_964247525.1. GTDB lineage: Bacteria > Actinomycetota > Actinomycetes > Mycobacteriales > CAJCIY01 > DASYGP01. The sequence continues at coordinate 172 of CAXTUZ010000089.1, read as the reverse complement.
GCCGCGTACCGCTGTTCACCTTCGTGCTGCGCTCGACCCTCGACCGGTTCGATCTCAACACCCCCGACGGGCGGGTGTCCGCGCTCGCTGCGGCCGCGCCCATCGTCGGCCGCATCCGGGACCGCGCGCTGCGGCCCGAGTACGCGCGAAGCCTCGCGGGCTGGTTGGGGAT
>CAXTUZ010000088.1:3951-8494 GCA_964247525.1 uncultured bacterium | reverse complement strand
CACCCTGGCCGCACTCCGCGGCGACCGGCCGTGGGCGCTGGCGCTGGCCAGTCCGCTGTCCAGAGCCGCTGACACGGCGGTGTTGGCGGGTATCGAGGCCGATCTGGATGATCGGCTGGTCGAGTGGGACTACGGCGACTACGACGGCATCACGACCGCACAGATCCGGTCGGATCGACCCGGATGGGACCTGTGGCGTAACGGCTGTCCCAACGGGGAGCAGCTCGTCGAGGTCACCTCCCGCGTCGAGTCAATGCTGGCCGAGCGGGTCGTTCCCGCGAGCTACCGAGGCGACGTTCTGCTCGTCGCGCACAGTCACCTGTTACGGGTGCTCGTCGCCCGATGGCTCGTCCTGCCCGCAGACGCCGGTCGGCATTTCGTGCTCGATCCGGCCGGCATCGGAGTGCTGGGGTACGAGCACGAGGCGCCGGCGTTGCTCGGCTGGAACATCTCCGAGCTCACGCCGGACGCCTCGCACCGGTTCTAGTTCGTCGTTGCGGTCTGAAGCTCGACGATGCCGGTCGCCGTGGCCGGGGTGCCCTTGCCGACGACGAGCACGTTGTCACCGGTCTTGACCGTCGAGATGCTCGAGGCCGGTGAGCCCTTCGTCCCCGCAGTGTGCGTGTGCACCTTCGTGGCGGAGTTCACGACGAAGGTCTCATCGCTGTTGTCCGCGCTGTGCACGGTGATCGAGGTCGGGGTGATTGCGCCGACGGTGCCGCGCGCGACCTCGTGCGTCACGAACGTCCCGTCCTTGGCCCGCGTCACAACGGTGCCGTGCACGGTGCGCCGCAGCGCATTGAGCCGCGGATGGTGTGCGCGGCGTCCCGTCGCGGTCGTGGGGGACGTCGACGGCGGCGTGCTCGACGGAGTGGCTGACGCGCTCGCGCTCGTCGAGTCCGTGGGTCCGGAGGCGGCCATCGCGATCCCGCCCGCTCCGAGGATGGCGGCGCCGACTGCTCCGGCGGCCGCGGCCTTCTTCCACATCGTGTGCTCCTTTACGTTCAATGCTGTCGCCGGGTTCAGGCGTGTACGCCTTCCACGATCGGTCACCGAGATTCGGGACGGGCCAACGAAGTGTTCAGATCAGGTTCGGATCGCGGGCGCGGCGACCGGCAGGTGGACGGTGAAGCGAGCCCCGCCTTCGGTGGCGTGCCCGGCCTCGATCGCGCCGCCGAGTCGGATCACCAGCCGGTACACGATCGCGAGCCCGAGTCCGGTACCGACCTGTCGCTCGCCCCGGTAGCGCTCGTAGAGGACAGATCGGTCGAAGGCGACCTGCAGGTCGTCCTCGCGGAGTCCCGGCCCGCCGTCGCGTACCTCGAGGACGAGCGGCAGGCTCATGCCGGTGTCGTGTCGCGCCGCGAGCACGATCTGCCGACCGGCCGGGGTGACCCGAAGCGCATTCTCCAAAAGCCCGTCGAGGACTTGTCGCATCCGGACCGGGTCGGTGCGCATGGCCGCCAGCGGTCCGGTCCCGGTGTGCAGCTCGAAGCGGACCGCCGCGCCGTCGCAACGGGAGCGCCATACGGTGGCCGCTGCCTGGAGGAAGGGACCGACCTCGACCGCGGCGATGTCGAGCCGGAGGTCCTGCGATTCGAGCCTGGCCAGGTCGAGGAGGTCGCCGACGAGTCGTTCGAGTCGTCGTGCCTCGGCGAGCACCGTGGTGCCCACCTGTGCGGTCTCACCACCACTGACGACCCCGTCGGCGAGTGACTCGGCGTACCCGATGATGGCGGTGAGCGGCGTACGAAGATCGTGCGAGACCGCGAGGAGAAATTCTCGTTGCCCCGCCTCTGATTCGCGCAGCTGCGCGGCGAGGGCATTCAAGGCCTCGGCCACATCCGCGACCTCCTGCGGACCGGCCGGAACGAGCTCGACGCCTCGGTCGCCGCCGGCCAGTGCGCGGGCGGCTCGAGCCGTGTTCCGCAAGGGCCGGGTGAGCCGGCGCGCGACTCCGATGCCGAGTGCGAGGGCTGCCACGGCCGCGACGGCCAACGCCAGCAGCAGCCGGTGTACGACCCGGTCGCTGAGAGCCAGCGCGTCGCTGCGACGCTGGACGACGACCACCCCTCCCGGCGTCGTCGGCCTGGCTTCGACGAGTAGCACGTGCCCGTTGATGCGGCGTTTCGTGGAGATCCGTGCGCCGTTCAGCACCCGCTGGATCTGCCCGCTGCTGAGCGCGGACCGGACATCGGCGTTGGCGGTGGTGACCGTGCCACGCCTGGTCAGGACGCCGCTGTTGATCTTGAAGGCGCGCAGGCCGATCCGGGTACGAGCGAGCTCACCGGAATTCAGCCCGGCCGCGGCGTCGTCGGCGATGGCGGCGAGGCTTTGCTGCGCGCTCCTGGCGTTGGCGTCCCGGATGAGATTGATCGCGATTCCGCCCGTGAGCAGCGCGGTGAGGGCGACCACGGCGACCGCAAGCAGCGCGATCCGGCCCGCGAGCGAACCGCGCGCGCCTCTCACGACTTCGACGACGATTCGGCGGCGTACCCGACACCGCGGACCGTCCGGACGCAGCCGTGCGCGCCGAGCTTCGCCCGGAGCTGGGCGACATGAACGTCGACGGTACGGGGTCCCGCGGCCGAGGCATATCCCCAGACGTCCTGCAGCAGCTGTTCGCGGGTGAAGACCCGAGTCGGCCGGCGCATCAGATGCGCGAGCAGGTCGAATTCCGTGGCGGTCAGATTGACCTCGGAATCGTCGACCGACACTCGCCGGGCGCCGAGGTCGACGGTTACCGCACCTACGCGCAGGACGTCGGCGTCCGCGCCGGCGACTCGGCCCCGCCGGAGTACGGCGGTAATCCGTGCGACGACTTCGCGCGGGGAGAACGGCTTGGTGAGGTAGTCGTCGGCACCCAGCTCGAGACCGAGAATGCGGTCGACCTCGTCGTCGCGAGCGGTGGCGAACAGGATCGGCGTCCAGTTGTTCTCGGCACGTAGTTGGCGACAGACCTCGATGCCGTCGATGCCGGGAAGCCCGACATCGAGAATCACCGCGTCGGGGCCAGCGTTGCGTACGGCGGCGAGCCCGGCACGCCCGTCCGTCTCGACGCGCACGGTGTACTGGTCACGTTCGAGGTAACGCCGCAAGACGTCCGCGATCGCCGGTTCGTCCTCGACGACGAGCACCAGGCCGCGCGAGCCGGAAGGCATGGCGTGAGCGTAGAAGACGGCGCGGGTTTACGGTCACGTCCATGACATTCACCTCGACGAATCCGGCCACCGGTGCGGAGCTTTCGGTCTGGGAACCCGCCGATGCTGATTCTCGAAACCGCTTGTTGGACAAGGCATTCACCGCGTGCAGGGAGTACCGCGAGCGCGATGTGAGCGCCCGGGCCACTACCTTGCGTGCGGTCGGCCGGCAGCTGCGAGACCGGCGGGAGGACCTTGCCCTGATCGCGACCCGGGAGATGGGAAAGCCGCTGACCGAATCCCGCGCCGAAGTCGACAAATGCGCGGGTGCGCGCGATTTCCTCCCCGAGCACGGTCCGTCGATGCTCGCGGACGAACCGCATCCGAGCGACGCGCCGGAGTCGTACGTGAGTTACCTGCCGCTCGGGGTGATCTTCGCCGTGATGCCGTGGAACTTTCCGTACTGGCAGGTCTTCCGGCATGCCGCGCCCGCACTCGCCGCGGGTAATGCCATCGTCGTCAAACACGCGGAGAACACCTTCGGGGTGGCGGCGGCGATCGCGGACGTGGTGTCCGCGGCCGGCTTGCCGGGGCTGGTCCTGAGCGCGGTCGTCACGGCGCAGGACAGTGCGTCGATGATCGCCGACCCGCGGATCGCCGCAGTGACCCTCACCGGTTCCACCCGCGCCGGCGCCTCGGTCGCCGCGACGGCCGGAAAGGCCCTGAAGAAATCGGTCCTGGAGCTGGGCGGGTCGGATGCATTCGTGGTGCTGGAGGACGCCGATGTGGAGGCTGCGGCCCGTACCGGGGTGGCGTCCCGCTTCCAGAACACCGGTCAGTCGTGTATCGCGGCAAAGCGGTTCATCGTGCACCGGAAGGTGGCGGCAGAGTTCATCGATGCGTTCGTCGCGGGCGCCGCCGCCCTCAGCGTCGGCAACCCCGAGGTGGAGGGCACGGATCTCGGCCCGATGGCCCGCGCGGACCTGCGGGACGAGCTCGCCCGTCAGTACGAGCAGTCCCGAGCGGGTGGCGCGGTCGAGTTGCTGGCGGGCGGTCCGCGCTCCGGACCCGGATGGTTCTTCGATCCCGTTGTCGCGCGGGTGCCGGACACCCGCCTGCCCGTCTGGCGGGAGGAGACCTTCGGTCCGCTCGCGCCGATCTTCGTCGTGGACACCGACGCCGCGGCGCTCGCTGCCGCCAACGACTCCGACTACGGACTGGGCGGAAACGTGTGGACCGCCGACCTCGACCGCGGCAAGGCATTCGCGAGGCGGATGGAGTCCGGCGCCGTGTTCATCAACGGGATGACCGCGAGTCAGCCCGGATTACCGTTCGGCGGGGTCAAGAAGTCCGGGTACGGGCGGGAACTGGCCCGTATCGGTGCACGTGAGTTCACCAACCGG
>CAXTUZ010000088.1:0-3941 GCA_964247525.1 uncultured bacterium | reverse complement strand
CGCCCTGGTGGCCGGGCGCGCCCCTCTCCCCCGCGGTGTCCGGCGCCCACGCCCCAGTCGTCAGCACCCTTGTAGTCCTCCTGACGGCGCGCGATCAGGTCACCGGCGACGATGGAGCGGGCCGCGGGCCGGTCGGGGCTCAGGCAGGAGGGCGCAGGTGCGACGACGGTGTCGAGGCGCGGGTAGTGGAAGTACACGATAGCCATGCGGCGCCGCGCGGGATATGCGTCCGCCGGAGGATTGACGACCCGATGGATGTTCGGCCTGATGACCTTGTTCGTCCAGCGCGCCAGCAGATCCCCGGCTTGGACCAAGAAGGCCTCCTTCGGTATGACCACCGGAACCCAACTGCGGTTCGCCGGCAGCATGACCTCGAGACCGCCCGGTGCATCGTCTGCCCACAGCAGCGTGAAGCCACCCCGGTCGGTGTGGTTACGGGCGCGGAGTTCGCCGGCCGCGTCGGGCGAGGCTTGCGCGTGGTAGTCGATCGCGACGAGGTTCGCGTAGTGCTCATCGGTCCAGGCGGCGAGTTCGGCGTCCGGAAGGTCCAGCGTGTCGACGATGTCACGGGTCAGGCGGTTGGCAAGCTCTCCCAGCGCGGTGTAGTACTCCACCCACGTATCGGCGAAGGTGGCGGGCCGGTCCGGCCATAGGGCGAACGTGTCTTTGCGCGTATCCGGATCGCGACGGTTGCCGGACAGCTGGATCTCGAAGCGTTCGAGTGGCTCGGGAACCCGATCGCCGGTCATCGCCGGGTCGGCTTCGTGTACCGGTTGCCAGCCGCGCCACATCCCGTCCCCGGGCCAGATCGTCGGGGCTTTCTCCTCGCGCGGCAGGTCGAAGAACTGTTCGGACACCTCGAGCATCCGGGCACGCAGGTCGGCGTCGACGCCGTGGTTGACGACGAATGCGCAGCTCGCGAGGCGTAATGCGTCCGTCAGTGCGCTGCGCGGGTCGGAGGACAGATCGACGACGGGCACCTCGAACATGCGTCGAAGGTACGAGGGGCACAAGTCGATTGGGTTACGGGTGCGTTCGCTGGCAGGCTGAAGTCGTGGTTCTGCTGAGGAACGCGCGGCTGGCCGGTGGGGATGTCGTCGACGTCCTCGTCGAGGCCGGTGTCGTGGCGGCGGTTCGGCCTGCGACGGCCGGCGTCGCGCTGACCGATTCGGGCACGGGTGAGCCACGAGTGCTCGATCTATCCGGGTATCTGCTGCTCCCGGCCCCGGCCGAACCGCACGCGCATCTCGACAAGGCGCTCACGTGGGACGAGATCGCCTGCAATTACGGCGATCTGCCGTCGGCAGTCCGCGCGTGGACCTCCTTCGCGCAAAACCGTGCACACGAGGATTTCCTGACCCGCGCCCGGAACGCGCTCGGAGAGTTGGTGGGCCACGGTACGACCGCGGTGCGTACGCACGTGAACGCGGTGGCCTCCGCCGATCCGCTCCGAGCGTTGCGGGCTCTGCTCGAGTTACGTCACGAGTCCGCGGCTGTCGTCGACATGCAGGTGGTGTTCCTCGCAAGCTGGCAGACGCCCGACGACGTGGTGCGCGAGGCGCTCGAGCAGGGAGCCGACTTGTTGGGGGGCGCGCCGCATGCGGGGCCCGACCCGCGCGCGGAGCTGCGGCGACTGCTGACTCTTGCGGACGGCGCGCGCGTGGGCCTTGACCTTCATACCGACGAGCAACTCGAGCCGTCGCTGACCGGCTTGCACGACCTCGCCGCCGCCGCCCGAGGTCGTCGCGTTACGGCAAGTCATTGCGTCGCGCTGAGCATGATGGAACGCGACGCGGCCTGGTCGCTGGTCACCCGAGTCGCGGCGAGCGGCCTGGGGGTAGTCGCCTTGCCGGCAACGAACCTGTACTTGCAGGGACGAGGCTGGCCGACGAGTCCACCACGCGGAATCACCGCGGTGCGGGCTCTTCTCGATGCCGGCGTGCCTCTCGCCGGCGGTAGCGACAACCTTCGCGACCCGTTCAATCCGGTCGGCAGAGGTGATCCCCTCGAAGCCGCGGCACTGCTGGTGACGGCGGGGCATCTCACGCTCGAGGAGGCCTACGCGGCAGTCAGCAGCGGCGCGCGGCGCGTACTCGGGTTGCCCGTGGCCGGAACCGCCGCGGGCGAGCGCGCCGACCTGCTCGCCATCCGCGCGACGTCACTGTCCGACGCGATCGGGCGAGCTCCGCAGGACCGGATCGTGATGCGCGGCGGGGACGTGATCGCGCGCAGCCAGGTGCACAGATGGTCAGTTCTCTAGCACGTCTCGTTCCGGGCTGACGAGCCGGCCGTCGCGTACGAGCGTCCCGGCTTGTTTGACCCGGCGCAACGTCGGAACGATTTCTGCTTGCCGTACCGAGGCCAGCGCGCCGACCTTTGTGGTCACATAGGTGTACAGGTCGTCCGTGTCGCGACAGGTGACCGCCGTGATGAGGTTCGCTGCTCCGGTGATCGCCGCAGCGAAGGAGGTCTCGGGGTGGCGGGAGAGCGCGAGCCCGGTCGCGGCGAGTTCGCCGGGCGCAACCGTCAGGAGGAGGTAGGCGATGGCGTCGTAACCGAATACCTGGGGCGCGAAGTCGAGATCGACATAGGCAGCGCCGGTGCTCAGCAACTCGTCCAGCCGGCCGGACACCCGGGTATGCGGCCAACCGGTCCGCCGTGAGAGCGTCGCGACGCTCGCTCGCCCGTCCGCCGCGAGTGCGGCGAGCAGCGGCACATCGTCGCTGCGGATCATCGTGCGCGTGCCGGCGACGGGAGCCGTACGCGTGGTGCGCGACTGGGCCTGCAGGCAACTGCGCTGTTCGCGGCTGAGGGGGTCGGGAAGCGCCATCCACTCCGCCTCGCCGCCGACGTACATGTGCAGCACGGAATACGCCATGAAGCTGAGTACCTGACTGGTCTTGGGCAGGCGTCGGAGGACCGAACCGTTCGCCTCGCCCCGGTCGGTACGGGTCGCGCAGACCAGCTCGCCACCGCCGGACGTGACGCTGACCCACGAGACGTCATCCCGGGCCGCGATCGCCTCGGCGAGGGTGTCCGCCGCGGCAGGGCGGCACTGGATCCGGATGAACCACGACCGCTGACCGGCAGCCGCTGCGTCGGGAAGCACGAGCACGCGCAGCGCACCCTGGTCCAGCAACGCGCGGTAGCGCCGTGCGACGGTCTGTTCGGACACCCCGACCACCTGACCGATGAGGGAGAACGGCGCCCGACCGTCATGCTGCAAGCAGTGCACGATCTGCCGATCGATCCGGTCCATCGTGGAAGAATAGGCTCCGAAAGAGAAATCGATGGTGGTTTTGTGTGAATTCCGTCCGCTCACTGTCGTGGTGAGGACGAAAGTGCAACGCTCACCGCAACTGCTCACGAAGGTGGAACGCAATGCGCAAGTGGACTCCGCTCGTCGCGATCTGTCTCGGTACGTTCATGTTGCTCGTGGACGTCACGATCGTGAACGTCGCTCTCCCGAGCATGGCCAAGGACCTGCACAGTTCGTTCTCGTCGCTCCAGTGGGTCGTGGACGCGTATGCGCTGAGCCTCGCGGCGCTGCTCCTGGGAATCGGTTCGACCGCCGACATCGTGGGGCATCGCCTGGTGTACGTAGGCGGCCTCGTCCTTTTTGCCGTGTCCTCCCTCGCCTGCGGTCTCGCCCCGAACGTCGGCGCCTTGATCGCGGCGCGGGCAGTGCAGGGCGTGGGTGCCGCGGCGATGTTCGCCACGACATTCGCGTTGATCAATGCGTCGTACAAGGGCAGGGACAGGGGCACCGCGTACGGGATGTGGGGCGCTGTCTCGGGTGCGTCGGCCGCGGTCGGACCCATCGTGGGAGGTTTGCTGACCGAAGGTTTGTCCTGGCGATGGATCTTCTTCGTGAATCTGCCCGTGAGCGCGGTGGCGATCATGATGTCGCTGAAGGCTCTGTCGGGGGAGCGGCCCGACAC
>CAXTUZ010000087.1:5831-8512 GCA_964247525.1 uncultured bacterium | reverse complement strand
CGATAAAGGGCACTAGCACCTCAAGCTAGCGCGTCTGCCATTCCGCCACCCGGACAGGTGAACCCCGCAAGAGCGGGGCGCGGCCTTCGAGTCTAGCCACTGCCTTAGGCTGGATCGAGCGCCCCGCTCAGCGACCACATCTTCGGGAGACCTATGGCCGACCCCGCCACCTCGGCTCAGGATCCGGTCGCCGCTTACGCCGAAGCGAAGGTCGTCGACCTGTGTCGAAACCTTCTTCGAATCGAGTCGACGAACCCCGGCAACGGGGAGCGAGTTGCCGCGGAGCACGTCGCAGGGCTGCTCACCGATATGGGCCTCGAACCGCAGGTGTACGAGTCCGAGCCCGGGCGGACCAGCGTGCTGACACGCGTCGTCGGCCAGGACCGCAGCCGCCCGGCCCTTCTCATCCACGGTCACCTAGATGTGGTGCCCGCGCTCGCGGCGGACTGGACCTACCCGCCGTTCGCCGGCGAGATCGTCGACGGGATGTTGTGGGGACGGGGCGCCATCGACATGAAGAACATGGTCGCGATGACCCTCGCGGTTGCCGGTGGCTGGCAGCACGCAGGCACCCGGCCGCCGCGGGACGTCGTCCTTGCATTCCTCGCGGACGAGGAGGCCGGCGGGGTCAAGGGGGCGCATTTTCTCGCCCGTGAGCACCGAGCACACTTCGAGGGCGTGACCGAGGCCATCGGCGAGGTGGGCGGCTTCTCGTACACGGTGTCGGATGACGTTCGGCTCTACCTCATCGAGACCGCGCAAAAGGGAATGGCCTGGCTACGACTGACCGCCTACGCGCGCGCCGGTCACGGCAGCATGATTCACGAGGACAACGCGGTGACCCTGCTGTGCGAAGCGGTCGCTCGTATCGGGCGATACGAGCACCCCCGGCACATCACCCCGACCGTCCGCGACTTCCTCGACGCGTTGTCCGACGCGCTGTCAATCGAATTAGATCCAGACGAGCCCGAGCTCATGCTCGCGAAGTTGGGCACGATTGCCCGCATGGTCGGGGCGACACTGCGCAACACCACCAACCCGACGATGCTCGACGCGGGGTACAAGGTGAACGTCATTCCCGGGTCGGCCAGCGCGGAGATCGACGGGCGGTTCCTGCCAGGTTACGAGGACGAGCTGATGCAGACGGTTGCGGATCTCGCGGGGGAGGGCATCGAGGTCGAGCGGACTCACTCCGACATCGCGGTCGAGACGAGCTTCGACGGGGCTTTGGTTGAGGCGATGTGTGCGGCGCTTCGCGCCGAAGACCGCGCGGCACGGCCTGTTCCGTACATGCTTTCCGGCGGTACGGATGCCAAAGCGTTCTCGACCTTGGGGATCAGGTGCTTCGGCTTCTCGCCGCTGCGTCTGCCGCCCGACTTGAACTTCAGCGCGCTCTTCCACGGCGTGGACGAGCGGGTCCCTCTCGATGGCTTGCAATTCGGCGCTCGTACGCTTGCACGCTTCCTCGCTGCGTCCTGAGCGGTGTTGCGCGGCTGCGGTGGAGCCCGTGCGCCATGTTCGATTCCAGGAAAGTCACGTCTTCACGAGCCCAACAGCGTGAGTTTCCTGGAATCGAAGGCCGGGACAGCGGCCGGCGCGGCACCCAACCGGCGGACGGCGGCGCTGACCGCAGCCAAGAATTGGGCGGCCTCGGATGTCACGTCAGGCCAGGTGAAACGCAGAATCGACCAGCCGAGCGCGACGAGCACGTTCTGGCGTCGACGATCTTTGAACAACGCCTTCGGTTCCGAGTGCGGCCCGCTCCCGTCGGCTTCCAGCCCAAGGCGGAGCTCCGGTAGAGCGAGGTCCAGTCGCGCGACGATCCGACCTTCTTGGTCTCGAACCACGTGCTGGGAGACGACGGCGAACCCGTGCTTGCGTAGCAGCACCCGACCGGTGGATTCGAGTGGCGACTCCGACCGCGGATCCGCCAGATTCAGGTGCGCAATCGCGTAGCGGGAACGCGCGCCGGTCAGCATCGGCAGCACCCCGTCCAGTAACCGTGGATCCGTTCGTACGGCCTGGTCCGCGACCCATACCGCGTCCGGTCCCGGAGCCTTGAGCAAGAGATCGGCGAGCGTACGAGCGGGCGACGTCACCGCGAACCCGTGCTCGTGCGTGATCTCGTCCGGTCCCAAGTCGCGTCGCGTCCACCGCAACGTTGCTCGCGCGACGCGATGCCCGGCATCCCGCCCGATCGTGAGCTGCTCCGGGCTTTCGTTCACTAGCTGCCAGCCGTAGAGGCGTGCCGCGGTCGCGCCGCTCACGACCGCGCCGGGCTCCGCCGCGAGGAGCGCGGCTCGCGCACGGACGACGGGGGACACCGAACGCCGCCCTTCGAGGTAGACCCCGCGCTGAAGCCTCCGTAACCGCCCGGCGTCGACCAACCGGGCAACGGCCATGCTGTCGAGCCCGAACTCAAGCGCGTCGGAGATGGTCAGCAGACCGAGCGCCCGGTCGGCGGGCTGCGCGCGTTGGGCCACACCTCAGCGTGCCCATCCCGCGCCTGTGGAGCGCCGCTTTTCCACAGCCGACGCCGCTCCGCTCCTGACCGCTGCGACCCGTTCGATTCCAGGAAAGTCTCGTCGCTCGGGCGAGGTGGGCGAGGTTTTCCTGGAATCGAACAAAAAACGGGCCCTGCCTCGGCCCCGGACCTGAGCCAGGGCTCAGAGCCCCGGCTC
>CAXTUZ010000087.1:1283-5731 GCA_964247525.1 uncultured bacterium | reverse complement strand
GGCTCAGAGCCCCGGCTCTAGGGCCCGCTCGAGGTGCCCGAGGGCCGCGGAGGCTCGGATCAGGTGGGCAGATAGGGCGGGAGGCCGGGTCGGGCCCGCCTGCGGAGTTCCGCCCAGCGCCGCCCGTCGGGATAGACCCGGGAGCGCATCACCTCCCACTCGCCGTAGGTGGCGTGAATGGTGAGGGCGACCCGCGCGCCCTCGCGACCGAGCTCCTGCGGAAGCCACACCCGCTGGTACTCGTGCGCCATGCGTGAGCTAGTGCTCCTCGTGGTAGTCCTCTTCGACGTTGACCGACCACACGTCGTGCCCGGCATTGTCGAGGATGTTCTCCACGGTGAGCAAGGCCGTGACCATCGAATGGTCCTGGTTGTTGTACTTGTGCATCCCGTTCCGCCCGACCGGATGCACGTTCGGCACGGCCTGCGCCATCCACGCCCGGATCGTGTCGACGTGCTGCGCGTACGACCAGTCGTACACCGGATACGCCTTCGGCATCCGCACGACGAAACCCTGCTCGATCTGGTCGGCCTGGGCCAGGCCCAGCCCGGAAAGTTCTTTGACGCCCAGCTCGATGAGCTCGTCGTCGGGCATGTCCCAGAGGTCGTCGCCCACGTTCACGAAGTACTCGAGCCCGAGACAGGTCCGGCCTTCCTTCACCATGTACGGCGACCACGAGGCGAAGTTCTGGATCCGGCCGAGCTTGACCTCAGGGGAGTGCACGTATACCCAGTTGTCCGGGAACCCGGCCGATTCGGGCACGACCAGCGCGACCGTCAGAAAGTCGCGGTACGCGAGCCCGTCCGCGGCCTCGAGCACCTCGGCCGGCGGTGGGGGGTCGAAGGAACGTACGAGGGACGACAGTGGCATCGACGAGATCACATCGTCGGCCGCGAAATGGTGCTCGGCCCCGATGTCTGTCCGCGTCGCATTCGGTGCCCCGGCTCCTGGCCCGTAGCCACCGGTCACGACCGCGGTCACGCCGGTGGCTCCGCGGCCGGGTTCCCACTCGACGGACCGAACCTTCATCTCCATGACGACCTCGCCACCGGCAGCGACAACCTTGTCGCGGCACGTGTCCCACATCAGTCCGGGACCGGTGCGTGGGTACTCGAACTCCTCGATGAGGGACGTGATCTCCTTCTGGTTCCGCTTGGGCAGAACGGCGTTGACGATCGCGTTCGCCAGCGAAAGTCCCTTCACTCTCTGCGCGGCCCAATCCGCGGGCATCGCACTGACGGGCATGCCCCAGACCTTCTCGGTATACGTCTTGAAGAAAGTGCGATAAAGCCGCCAGCCGAATCGGGCGACCAGCCAGCCCTCGTAGTTCGTCTGATCTTTCGGGGGCCGGATCCGGGCCTGTACGTACGACGCGACGCACCGAGCCGCTTCGAGTGCGCCGAGGTTGCGGAGTGCGTTCGTCGCCTTCAGGGGGTAGTCGTAGAGCTTCCCGTCGTAGTAGATCCGGCTCATCCGCGGCCGGAGTAGGAAGTCCTCGTCGGGCAGGATTTCGTGCCAGAGCCGGGAAACCCGGCCGACCTTGGTGAAGAAGCGGTGACCGCCGATGTCGAACCGCCAGCCATCGCGGACCGCGGTCCGCGAGATCCCGCCCACCATGGCGTCGCCCTCAAGAACCGTCGCCGTCGCTCCCCGCTTGGTCAGCGCGTAGGCGGCGGTGAGCCCCGCCGGGCCCGCACCGATCACGACGGTGTGCTGCTCAGGCCCGGTGTCGGGCACGCGGTACTCCCCTCGTTTAGGCTCCGCGGAGCCGGCGCCCAGCCCGCGATCGGGACGTCGCGAGCGTGACAGCGCCTTCGAGTGTCGCACCTCGTCCTTCCCCGATTGCGTTGCGAAACGACCTTGCAGGCATCCTGTGTCCATGCTGTTACCGGGCGCCGAGCAGAACCGAATACGGTTCGGCGCCACCCGGGCACCTGATCGAGGGCTACTCCTGCTGTCGTGGAGTGCGCTCGCGCTCGGTGTCTCGCGGCAACACGGCGACTACAACCCGAGCGGCCTCGCGCTGGTCGGCGCAGGCCTGCTGCTCGCCTTCGCCGCGTGCACCGGCCACGTCCGGTCGCCGGTTCGGTGGGCGTTTCTCGCGGCCGCAGTGGTCGTAGCCGCTTCACCCATTCAAGCCGGTCCCGCCAACCACGGTCATGGTGTCTGGTACGCATGCAGCCGCGTGTGTGCATGGTTCGCGGCGGCGGCCGTCGTCGGCTGCCTTCGCTGGCAGCGGCTGTTCGGGGCGGCGTTGGCGCTTGTCGCGCTGGCCGCGCTGTTACGGATTCTGGCCACGCCGACGCCTCCCATCGACGTGCACTTCCTACTCACCGACTCGACGCGCGGACTGCTCGAGGGGCGTGACCTCTACCGCCAGTCGTGGCCCGGCTCGGGCGGTCTGCGCGACGAATACCCGTACCTGCCGTGGACGTCGGTCCTCCTGCTCCCCGCCTGGATCCTCACCCACGAAGTGCGGGTCGGGCTTCTCGCGGCCGTGGTCATCGCGGCCGTCGCCGCCCGCCGGTTGGCGAGGTGCAACGGTCACGTGGCGCCCGCCTCGCGTGTCTTCGTCCCGCTGCTCCTGGTGGCGTATCCCCTCTTCGCCTACCAGATCCAGCAGTCCTGGACCGAACCGCTGCTGCTGGCGCTGCTGACGGTAATGGTCCTCGCGGTGCAACGCGGCCGGCTCGGCTGGGCGACCGTGGCGTTGGCCCTCGCGTTGGCCACGAAGCAACACGTCGTGCTGGTACTTCCGTTCGCCGCGTGGTGGCCCGCGTTCGGCTGGCGCAGGACCCTGACGGCGATCGGACTCGGCGTCGCGCTGATCGCGCCGTGGCTCATCGCCGGACCGCGCGACCTGTGGGACGACGCCGTACTGCTCAACGTCCACTATCCGGTGCTACGAAGGGCCCTCGACGTGCCCGCGCTCGCCGACCGGCACGGGGTCACTCTCGGCTTCGGCGTCACCGTCCTCGTGGTGCTGGCGGCGTACGCGGTGCCGCTCGCGTGCCTGCGCCGCGACGCCGCTGGCTTCGCGGCCGGGGCGGGACTGGTCGAACTCGCGCTCGACGTCTTCAACAAGCAGTCGTTCTTCAACCACTACACGTTGGCGATGGGCCTGTTCGTGACTGCTCTCGTCACGGGCGGTGGAACGACCTCAACGGGTGACAGTGAAATGAGCGAGAGTCGCCGGCTCGTCGACGCGGGTGCGTGAGGTCACGTCGAGCACCGGGGCGCCACGTACGGCGGTGAGCGCAGCTTCGACGCGGATGCAGGTGTCGCCGTACACCCGATATCCGTTCTGCGTGACGAGCCAGACGTCGTGGCTCGGCGTCGCCGCGCTCAACACGTCCGCCGCGAACGACCCGGGGGCGAGCCCCTGCACCCGCCGCCGGTAGTCGACCCAGTCCACGAGCGCCGGCCCGGCCGGATCGGCGTACGCGATCTCGACCAGGCCGAGCGAGCGTGGGAGCAGGCGGTGGACGGCGGGACCGAGCTGATCGGGGCAGTACGCGATGACGTCGCCCGGCCGAGCGGACGCGCGCAACACGGATGCGACCGCGCCGGCCTGCGTACGGCTGCGGGTCTCGGTGTTGTGACCGCCGAGCAGGCCACCGACCACGACGAGCGCGGTCGCGGCGGCGCGGGTACGAATGCCGGGCAGCACGTCGATGCCACGCGCCACCAGGAGCAGGTAGAACGGCAGGCACACCGCGGTGTAGCGCAGCGAATACCCGCCGTGCGTCGCAAAACCGAGAACGATCACCACGATCAGTGGCGCGAGCGCGAAACCGCCGAGTACGCGGGTCAGAGGAATGCCACCGGGCCTGAGCAGCACGGGTTCCCCTGCGCCGGCGCGCCGCGTCGCGGCGAACCCCAGTGCGGCGAGCAGGATCATCAACAGGGCCAGCAGCGACCCGATCTGATCGGGACCACCCCACTGGGTGAGCGCGGCCTGGAACGCGAAGAAGTCGGCCCGCACCGCCCACGGAGTTCCTGTGTTGCGCAGCTGATAGACGAAAGAGGGCAACCACGGCCCGAACAGCAGGACCGAGGCGGCCATCGCGGCGACGACCCGCAGTTCGCGGCGCCACAGCAGCCAGCCGGCGGCCGGGGCAAGGAGGTAGAGCCCCCAGTAGTGCGTATACGCGAGGGCGGCGGTGATCGCCGTGAGAGCGGCGAGACGTGCCGCCGTGGGCGCGGCCCGCGCCCGTTGGACGAGCAGTATCCCGGCGAGGACCTCGTCGAGGACGAGCGAGTACATCCGGGTCTCGCTGGCGTAGCGCAGTGCCCACGGCGTCGTGGCGACGACGAGCAAAGCGCTGACGGCGAGACGCCGACCCCCGAAGAGGCGGCCGACGTACCAGCTCAACGGGAGCGCGGCGAGCGACAAGACGGAGCTGAGCGTCCGGACGGAGCCCGTCGAGCTCCCGAACAGCGAGATC
>CAXTUZ010000087.1:0-1273 GCA_964247525.1 uncultured bacterium | reverse complement strand
AGCGGCTCGCCGAAGATGCCTCCGATCCAGTCGGATCCACCCGTGCAGCAGGAGGTAGTACAGCGGCGGAGAGCCGTCATGACGCAACGCCGTGAACATGGCGGGCAGCGGGCGACGAGCGATCTCGACCGACAGCGACTCGTCCAGCCAGAGGGGCCCGGTCGAGGTGAACCTCAAGACGATGCCGCAGCCGACCGCCAGCACGATGCCCAGCACCCGCAACCGCGCCCACAGCACGTCCGTGTCGCGGTGCGTTGCCGGCGGCGGGGATGCCGCAAGGGTCGGTTCACCCTGCCCGACCGTCGCCGTCACGGACTCAGGGTACGGCGGCCGATTCGGCTCGAGCCGCCTTCAGCAACGCGGCGAGGCGCGTGGTCCGGGGCTGCTCACCCACCGCGGCGACGGCCCGGGGGAGCGCCGGCCCGACCGCGGGAACGACCGAGAGGTGGCGCTGGGCCCTGGTGATCGCGGTGTAGATCAGCGGCCTCGACAGCATGCCGGCGGACTCCGGGGGCACGACGACGACCAGTGCGGGCCACTCACTGCCCTGCGCCCGGTGGACGGTGATCGCGAATCCGAGCACCAGGTCCGAGACGGCATCGCGCGGCACGATGACCTCCCCGGCGGTGAACGCGACGATCAATCCGCCGTGCTCACCCGGACCCCGTACGACACCGACGTCGCCGTTGCTGAACCCCGAATCGGGACGGTTCGCCAGTGCGACGACCCGGTCACCGGGGTCGAATCCGCGATGGGCTCCCGGTCCCGGATTGAGAGCCGCCTTGAGCACCTGGTTCAGCGCGCGCGTACCGGCCGGTCCGCGGTGTACCGGTGTGACGACCTGGACGTCCGTGGCATCGATGCCGAGCGCACGCGGGATCGAGTCGGTCACGAGCTGTACGACCCGATGAGCGGCCTGCCCGCTGTCCCGGGCGGGGGTGATGACCACCTCGCGGGAGGGATCGTCGACCGCGGGCAGCACCCCAGCGCGGACCTCGGTGGCAAGACGCGCAATCGTGCCGCCGGCCTGGTGGCGGTAGAGCGTGCTCAAGGCCGTGGCCGGAAAGCGCTCCGAATCGAGAATGTCACCGAGTACGCGCCCGGCGCCGATACTCGGAAGCTGCGCCGGATCGCCGACCAGCAGCAGATGGGTTCCGTCCGCGCACGCCTTCACCAGCGCGGCGGCGAGCTCGGTGTCGAGCATCGACGTCTCGTCGACGACGACCAGCTCGGCCTCCAGCGGCCAGGTCGCATCCCGAAGGTAGACACCGCT
>CAXTUZ010000086.1:3921-8666 GCA_964247525.1 uncultured bacterium | reverse complement strand
CGTCAAGCGGTGGATCGACGACCTGTCCCCGCTCGTGACGGACGAAAGAGACCCGTTGGGGGTCAAGGACTTCGCGACCCACCACCTCTCACTCGAGGAGGCCGCGCACGGGTACGAAATCTTCCGCGAGAAGGCCGACGGGTGCCTGAAGGTAGTGCTGAAACCCTAGTGCGCAAGCGGCTCAGGGTCGGACGTGCGACGGGAGGGGAGTGCGAAACAGCCGCGCCGCGTTCTCGTGCGTCATCTTTCTGATGTCCTCGACCGGCAGGTGGCCGAGCAGTTTGCCGAAATGGGTCTGGCTGTCGGGCCAGGTCGAATCCGCGTGCGGATAGTCGACTTCGACCATGATGTGGTCGACGCCGATCGAATCACGGATCTCGAGCGTCGCGGGATCGCTGAGCAGCGCGAAGTAGAAGTTGCGGCGTAGTACGTCGGAGGGCGACAACTCCTTCTCGCCCAGTTCCTTCCACGCGCTCGCGCCCATGCTCGGGCCACCCTCGTGAGCGATGACGTAGTCCATCCGGTCGATCAGCATCGGCACCCACCCGATCCCGCCTTCGGCCATGACGATCTTCAGGCCCGCGAACCGAAGCGCCACCCCGGACCAGACCCAGTCCGCCGCGGCTTGCAGGGACGAGACCGGAAAGAGAATGACGCGAAGTCCCGGGTCGGAATCGGCAGCGTAGCTCTGCGGCCCGGACGAGCCCACATGCAGGGCGATGACGGTCTCGGTCTCTTCGCACGCGCGCAGGATCGGATCCCAGTAGCCCGACGACAGCGAGGGAAGTCCCAGCCGCCACGGCAGCTCGGGCAACGTCACCGCGGTGAACCCGCGAGCGGCATTACGCCGAATCTCGTCGGCACCGATCTGCGCGTCGGTGAGCCAGGTAATGCCCATCGGCACAAGACGGTCGGGATACGCGCCGTGCCAGGCCTCGGCCATCCAGTCGTTCCACGCCCGGGTGACCGCCAGTCCGAGCTCGGGATCCTTCGAGCGCGAGAAGATGCGCCCGCAGAAACCGCTGAGGATTGACGGGAAGTTCACCGATCCCCACTGCCCGTTGATATCCATGTCCTTGATGCGGTCGTGGACGCTGTGACAACCGGGACGCATGTCCCGAAAACTGAGCGGGTCGGACATCTCGCCGTGCTGCGCCTGCCCGACGACGGCGTTCGCGCCGGTCTGCGGCATCAAGGTGCCCTCGTAGAACCACGGGTCGGTGCCGTCCGGCTGGGGGAACACTCTCGGTGCTCTGTCGGCAAACTTGCGCGGAAGCCGCCCCACGAACATGTCCGGGGGTTCGACGAGATGATCGTCCACCGAGATCAGCGTGTACTCGGCGTCGCGGGCAGGCGGGTCGGGCAGCAGTTCGACCCGCCGGCGAGTGACTGTCGTCATGCGGTGATCTCCTTCGCGGAGAAAGAATCGCGCTTCGTCCACCACTGTAGGCGCGATGAATCAGTGTGGAGGCAGCGCGAGAACATCGATATTCCGGCCGCGTCGTTTGCTACCGTGACCCGGCGAACCCGGAGGGAGGATGCCGGTGCTGGTTCACGAAACGCTGGCCAGGGTCCTCGCCCGTAGCGGCGTCACCTGCGTGTTCGGCGTACTGGGCGACGGCAACCTCTTCATGATGGATGACTTCGTCACCCTCGCCGGCGGCCGTTACTACTCGATGGCGAATGAGTCTGCCGCCGTCCTTGCCGCAAGCGGATTCGCGCGAACCGCCGGCGGCGTCGGGGTTGCCACCGTCACCCACGGCCCTGCCCTGACGAACACGGTGACCGCGCTGGCCGAGGCGGCCAAGGCTCGCTCGGCCCTCGTGTTGCTCGCGGGGGATACGGCCGTCCGGGACCGGGAAAATCTGCAGAACATCGCGCAACGTGATGTCGTGCTGGCGAGCGGCGCACTCTTCGAGCAGGTCCGGGCACCGGACACGCTCGAGCAGGACGTCGCCAGGGCTTTTCGTACCGCGTCGGTGGCGCGGATGCCCGTGGTCCTCAACATCCCGGTCGACTTCCAGTGGCTTGACGTGCCCGACCAACTGCCTGTCGCCACTGCGGCGGTGCAGGCACAGGCGGTACGCCCGGACGTCGAGACGCTCGACGCCGCCGCCGGGGTGGTGGCCAGCGCGAGCCGGCCGCTGGTGCTGGCCGGTGCGGGCGCGACGAGCCCGTCGGGGCGCGCGAGCCTGCTCCGTCTCGCCGAACGGGTCGGCGCTCCCGTCGCGACCTCGCTGGGAGCCAAGGACCTGTTCCGCGGCGAACCCTTCGACCTCGGCCTGTTCGGCACGCTTGCCCACGATGTGGCGCTCGACGTCATGACCCGGGCGGACACGATCGTGGCGTTCGGGGCGGGACTCAACCGGTGGACGACCGCCGACGGTTCGTTGCTGGCTGACAAGGCCGTCGTGCAGATCGATGACGACCGCGCGGCGCTCGAGCAATGGTCGGTGGCCGACGTCGCGATGGTCGCCGATGCCGGCGCCGCCGCGGACGCCCTCGTGGAGCTGCTGAACGAGGCCGACACCAAGCCGACCGGGTTCGCCTCGCTCGAACTCGCCGACCGGCTCGCCGCCCTCACCGCGGCGAACCCGGCACGGCCGCCGGCGGATCAGCCGGTCGACGTCCAGTCCGTCGTGCGCCGGATCGACGAGGTCTTTCCCACCGACCGCACACTGGTCGCCGACGTGGGCCGGTTCATGACCAACGCTCTCGCGCTGGTGCACGTGCCGCATCCGAGCGCGTACGTGCACACGGCCAGCTTCGGCTCGATCGGACTCGGGATGGGCAACGCGATCGGTGCCTGGTTCGGCGCGCCCGGCCGGCCGGTGCTCCTGGTCTGCGGAGACGGCGGCTTCATGCTCGGCGGTCTAGCCGAGTTCAACACGGCCGTCCGGCACGGCGTCGACCTCGTGGTCGTCGTGCTCAACGACGGTGCTTACGGCGCGGAGCACGTGCAGTTCCGGCGCCGCGAGATGGATCCGACGATCTCGACCTTCGACTGGCCCGACCTCGCGCCGGTCGCCACTGCGCTGGGCGGCCGGGGATTCACCGTCCGGACGTTCGGAGACCTCGAGACGGCCCTCGATGCCATCGAGGTCCGGGACCGCCCGATCCTTCTCGACGTGGTGCTCGATCCCGACACGATGCGAGGATTTCGGCGCTGACCACGCGGGATCGGAGGTCAAGGCCGTGTGGGCGTACTCCGTAGTGGCTCCGGGCCGCTTCGAGCGCCTCGAGGTGCCCGCGCCCGACCCGTCGGTTCTGGCCGCCGGGCAGGTCGTGCTCCGCATGCTGGCCGGCGGGATCTGCGGCAGCGACCTGGGCGGCTTCGCCGGTCACCAGGTGCCCTCTCGCGTCGACCGCGGCCCGTATGCGCCGAACGCGCCGGGCTACCCGTTGCACGAGGTGGTCGGCACGGTCCTGGACTCTGCCGCGCCGCACCTGGAGGTCGGCAGCCGCGTGGTCGGCTGGGGTGCGAACCTTGCGAGCCTGTCGGAGTTCGCGCTCGCGGCCGGTGACGAGATCGTCGCCATCGGGCCCGAGTGGAACTCGAACACCGCCGTACTGCTCCAGCCCCTTGCTTGCGTCCTGTACGCGGTCGACCAGGTGCGCGACGTCGCGGGACTCGACGTCGCGGTGATCGGCCAGGGTCCGACCGGCATCCTGTTCAGTCACGTCCTGAAATCGCGCGGCGCCGGGCACGTCACCGGGGTCGATCTCGCGGATCGCGCCGCCGAGGCGCCGCTGTTCGGGGTCGACCTCACGGTCCACGCGGCGAGCGAGCGGTGGGCGGCGCATCTGCCGGACAGCCGGCGGCCGGGACTCGTCGTCGATGCCGTCGGACATCAGAGCGGAACGCTTCGCGACGCGGTGCTCGCCGCCGCCCCGGGCGCCCAGATCTATTACTTCGGTGTGCCCGACCACCATCCGTACCCGTTCGACCTGCTCGCGTTCTTCCGCAAGAGCCTCACGCTCGTCGCCGGTACGACGCGCAACCGCGCCCACTACCTGCGCGAGGCGGTGGCGTACGCCGGCGAGCATCCCGACCTACTGACGAACTACATCACCCACACGTTCGACGTCGCGGACGTGCAGCAGGCCTTCGAGACCGCGTCGCGTCCGGCGCCGGGGCGGCTGAAGGTCACGCTCCGGATGACCTGATCACCGAGCGGGCATGGCTATTTGATCGCGATGGGCGTGACCGGCGAGCCCACCCCGCCCGTCACGTTCAGCGGGACGGCGTTGAGGAAGAACGAGTGGACGCCGTCGGTGGCGCAGTCCGCCGCGAGCGCCTCCAGATCCCACATCTCACCGATGTAGATGCCGGCGTGCACGAGCAGGATCACGTGCAGCGGAACGGCGACCTCCTCGCACTCGTACGGGATGGCTTCCAGCGCCCAGGTGTCGGTGGCGACGCCGACGACGTGTCGTTCGCACAGGAACTCGGCGCAGCTCACGCCGAGCCCGGGGGCCGGTCCGCGGGCGAAATCTCCCCAGTCACCGTTGGCGCGGCGCCGCTCGAGATGCCCGGTCCGGACGAGGACGAAATCCCCTTCCCCGACATCGACCCCGGCATCGTCGGCGCAGGCTTGCAGGTCGCTTCCCTGAATGCTGTCGCCCGGGTCGAGGGCGTCGCGGCCCAGCTGGCGCGCGACATCGAGGAGTACGCCCCTGCCGATCGCACGGTCGGCAAGGTTCGCGCTGCTGCTGTGCGCCGCGCCGTCGATCGTCGTGACGCT
>CAXTUZ010000086.1:2139-3911 GCA_964247525.1 uncultured bacterium | reverse complement strand
CGTCCGCCCGTCGTAGAAGATGTGCGCGAATGCATCCCACTGGGTCGAGCACTGCAGCGGCAGATACAGCGCGTCGTCGGCGGAACGCAGCAGTCCACCGTCGTCACGGCCACGAATCGCGTCGACCGGCGAACGCAGCATCAGGTGTTGTGGATTGACGCGCGGGTCGGTGTCCCTCATCGGGCCGTGACGATCCAGTGGCAGCGCGAGGGCGAAGACCGCGCCGCGGCGGACGGAAGCCGCCGCCGCGGCGATGCGCGCCGGGGTCACATAGTTCGCCGACCCGAGTTCGTCGTCGGGACCCCACCGGCCCCAGGTCCGGTATTTTGCCGCGAGTGCCTCGACCGCTTCGCGCGTGTGTACCTGGCGATCGAGTGGGCGCCCTGTTGCTACCATCGCTTCGCTCCTCATGTCACCGGGAAGAAGCGTAAATGAAAGACTTTCGGGACAAAGTCGCCGTCGTCACGGGCGCCGCGAGCGGAATCGGCTTCGCGCTCGCCGACGCGCTCGGTCAGCGGGGGGCGCGGGTGGTGCTCGCCGACATCGAGCCGGACGCGCTCGACGCGGCCGTAGCACGCCAGAAGGATGCGGGCGTCGACGTGCTCGGCGTCGTGGCCGACGTGGGCGACCGGGCTGCCGTGGACGAGCTGGCCGACCTGGCCTGGAATCGTTTCGGCTCGGTGAATTTCGTTGCCCACAACGCCGGAGTGGTGGTGTTCTCGCCGCTGGTCGACACCACCACCGACGACTGGACCTGGCTGATCCGGGTCAATCTGTGGGGCGCGATCAACGGCGTGGCGGCCTTCCTTCCCCGGATGCTCGCGTCCGGGGAGGAAGGTCACATGCTCTTCACCGCGAGCGCCGGCGGGCTCAGCGCCTTTTCCAACAGCTCGGCCTACTGCGCGACGAAGGCGGGCGTGGTGATGATCGCCGAGGGCCTTGAGCTCGAACACCGGGACAGCAACATCGGGTTCTCGGTGCTCGCTCCGATGAGCACGGCGACGAACATCGTGCGCAGCAACCGCAACCGCCCGGTCGAGCTCGGTGGCCCGGACGCAAACCGGGAAGCGGTCGAGAACCGTCAGACCGGACAGCATTCGGTGGTCATGAGCTCGCAGGACGCCGCCCGCCTCGCGCTCGAGGGGATCGAGCGGGGCGACGTCTTCATCCATACCCACAAGGCGGCGCAACCATGGGTTGCGGCTCGGGCGGAGCGGATGTTGTCGACCTTCACCTTCGCGTCGTGATCAGAAGCTGATGCCGGGCAGGGTCGAGGGAAAGGTCGCGTTCATCACGGGCGCGGCGCGCGGGCAGGGCCGGAGTCATGCGACCCGGCTCGCGCAGGAGGGCGCGGACATCATCGCGGTGGACCTCTGCGAGGACGTGGAAGGGACCACGTATCCGGGGGCGAGCGACGACGATCTCGCCACCACTGTTGCGCAGGTCGAGGCGCTCGACCGGCGGATCATCGCGACCAAAGCGGACGTCCGTGACGCTGCGGCCTTGGGCGCGGCGCTCGACGACGGCGTCGCGCAACTCGGCCGACTCGACATCGTGAGCGCCAACGCGGGAATAGCCCCCCGCTTCCATCCGGCCCACGACGTGCCCGAGGATGCCTGGCAGGTGATGATCGATATCAACCTGACGGGTGTCTGGAAGACCGTCAAAGCGGCCGTCCCGCACCTGCTCGCCGGTGGTCGTGGCGGAGCCGTGGTGCTCACGAGTTCGGTCGCGGGCCTGCGGGCCTACCGGAACTCGGTGCAGTACGTCTC
>CAXTUZ010000086.1:0-2129 GCA_964247525.1 uncultured bacterium | reverse complement strand
GGATCTCGAAGCACCCACCCGCGAGGACTTCGCGCCCCGTTCGCAAGCCCTGCACGCCCTGCCCATCCCGTGGATCGACGCCGTCGATGTCAGCAACGCGCTGCTCTTCCTCGTCTCGGACGAGGCCCGTTACATCACCGGCGTCGCCCTCCCCGTCGACGCGGGAGCCGCTCTCATATAGCCCGTTCGGGCCTCCATCGCGTTGACCGGACGGCTGACACCATGAAACTCCACCCTGGTCGGGTCGCTGTCGTCACCGGCGGCGCTCGCGGCATCGGGCTCGCGATGGCCGAGTCGCTCGCCGCGCGAGGTCTGCACACGATCGTCGCGGACAACAGCGCCGAGCGGCTCGCGGCGTTGCCGGCCGCGTCCGGGTCGGCCGGCACCCTCGAGGGCTTCGAGGTCGACGTCACCGAGGCGGGGGACGTCGGACGGCTGGCGGACGCGGCGTTCGCCCGGGGCTCGGTACAACTCGTGTGCTCGAACGCCGGCATCCACATCTCCGGGCGGACGTGGGAGGTGCCCTACGCCGACTGGCGACGGCTGATCGACGTGAACATCTTCGGCACCGTGAACATGCTGGGTGCCTTCCTGCCGCGTCTCATCGCGGCGAGCACCCCGGCGCACATCCTGATCACCGGCTCGATGGCGTCGGTGACTGCCCGGCCCCGCACCGGCCCTTACACCACATCCAAGCATGCGCTGCTCGGACTCGCCGAGACGACGGCCCATGAGCTGACGGAGGCCGGCGCCCCGATCGGCGTCACCCTGCTGATGCCGAGTCGAGTCGCCACGCCCATGTCGCACGCCACCGCCGACGAGCCGGGCGTGCTGACGACCGCGGCGGCCGCCGACATCGCGCTCGCCGCCGTCGAGGCCGACCAGCTCTTCGCCTTCACCCATCCCGACGCGGTTCCTGACGTGGACGAGCGCTTCGACGCGATCGTCGCCGGCCGGACACCTTCGATACCGGCGCCGTTCGCCCCGGCCGCCCCCCGCTGACTAGGACGCGAAGGCCGAGACCAGCTCGTCGAGTCCGGCCGTCAGTGCCGGATCGTCTGTCAGCGGCAGGGTGATCGCGGCGAGCACGGCACGGCGCAGCGGGACGCCGGCCGCGACGAGATGCCCCGCGGAGACGAGGGTCCGGGTCGAGGCGACTTCGCGCAGCGTGCCCGCCTCGAGACGCCGGATCGCCGCTCCGATGCGGACGAGTACGTCGACGGCTTCCGCATCGAGCCCGGTCTCGGCCGTGACGATCGCCGCTTCGACAGCGGGGGGCGGGAACCCGAGTTCGATCGCGACCATCCGCTGCCGGGTCGAGTCCTTGAGGTCTTTGAGAACGCTCTGGTACCCCGGGTTGTACGACACCACGAGACAGAAGCCCGGCGCGGCCTCGAGGGTGACGCCGAGGCGGTCGATGGTGAGCTGGCGGCGATGGTCACCGAGGGGATGCAGGACGACGGTGGTGTCCTGACGCGCTTCGACGATCTCGTCGAGATAGCAGATCGCGCCGTCGCGTACCGCCCGGGTCAGCGGCCCGTCGACCCAGACCGTGTCGCCGCCCTCGAGCAGGTGCCGGCCCACGAGATCGGCAGCGGTGAGGTCCTCGTGGCAGGCGACTGTCACGAGCGGGCACCCGAGCCGGTGTGCCATCGCCTCGACGAAGCGCGTCTTTCCGCACCCGGTCGGGCCCTTGAGCATGATCGCGAGTCGCCGGTCGAAGGCCGCCTGAAAGATCGACTCCTCGTCTCCGACGGGGAGGTAGAAAGGCGCCCCCTTCACGCGTGTGCACTGCCGCGGCGCTCGGCGTCGCGCAGTGCCCCCCACACCAGCCTTCGCATGGCCGGCGCGAGTTCGTCGACGTCACGCGCGGTCGCGTGGGCGGCGGCGCCGTACACCCGGTCGAGCGTGTCCGATCCGGTCGTCGAGCCGAGATTGAGGCAGACGCAACCGATTCCACGGTGTCGGGCCTCGGCCAGTGCCCGCCGCGCGTCGGCCTCGGCGTAGCCGCCCTCGTACCCGATGTCGTACGGGAAGCCGTCGCTGACCACGATCAGCACCCGGTGCCGCATGCCGCTGTCCTCGCGCAACACCCGCGTCGCGTGCCGCACGGCGGCGCTCCTCGATAC
>CAXTUZ010000085.1:6771-8685 GCA_964247525.1 uncultured bacterium | reverse complement strand
GCCGACCCTCGCGAAGCGTTCCGAGCGGCGCTCGGGCGCGCCCCCGGCGCCCGCGCCGCCGGCGGACGGGGTGAAGTGCGGGTCGCCATGAGGCTGAACGCTACAGCCCCACCAGTCACACGAGCCTCAGCCGTCACCGTGTCGATCTGGCGCATCGCCTCGTCCGGGCGAGCGGAGTCAGACGGCGAGGACGAGCGGCACGATCATCGGACGGCGACGGTAGGTGCTGCTGACCCACCTGCCGGCCGCGCGCCGGACGCGATGCGCCAGCGCGGTGGTGTCGGTGACACCGTCGACAAGCGCATCGGCCACGGCGTCGTAGGCGAGCTTCACCAACTCCACGAAGACGTCCGAGTCGTCGGCGAAGCCCCGCGCATGTACCTCCGGCCCGGCGACGATGCGGCCCGCCGCGGTATCGACGACGATCGTGACGGTGATGACGCCCTCCTCGCCCAAGATCCGGCGATCCTTGAGCGAGATCTCCCCCACGTCGCCGACGGCCAGCCCGTCCACGTACACATAGCCGCACTCGACCTTCCCGACGACCGACGCGAGCCCGTCGACGAGGTCCACGACCAGCCCGTCCTCGGCGATGATCACCCGCTCGGCGGGAAGCCCGCTCAGCTCGGCAAGCGCGGCGTGCGCACGAAGGTGCCGCCACTCGCCGTGGATCGGCATCAGGTTCGACGGGCGGACGGCGTTGAGGACGTACAACAGTTCACCCGCGGGCGCGTGACCGGAGACGTGCACCATCGCAGTGGACTTGTGCACCACGATCGCGCCGAGTCGCGTCAGCCCGTTGATCACCCGGAACACCGCGTTCTCGTTTCCCGGAATCAGCGACGAGGCTAGCACCACGGTGTCGCCGTTCTCGATCCGGATGGCGTGGTCCTTGGCCGCCATCCGCGACAACGCCGACATCGGCTCGCCCTGCGAGCCGGTCGAGACGAGCACGACACGGTCCTCGGGAAGCTGATCGATGTCGGACAGCTCGACGACGAGCCCGGACGGGATGCGCAGGAAACCCAGCTCGCGGGCCACCCCCATGTTGCGGACCATCGAGCGCCCGACGAAGGCGACGTGACGTCCGTGCGCGTGCGCAGCGTCCAGCACCTGCTGGACCCGGTGGACGTGGCTGGCGAAGCAGGCGGTGATGATCCGCTTGCGGGCCTGTCGGAACACCTGGTCGAGGACCGGAGCGATCTCGCGCTCGGAGGTGACGAATCCGGGCACCTCGGCGTTCGTCGAGTCGGACAACAGCAGGTCGACGCCCTCGCGGCCGAGCCGCGCGAACCCGCCGAGGTCGGTCAGCCTCCCGTCGATCGGCGTCTGGTCCATCTTGAAGTCGCCGGTGTGCAGGACCAGTCCGGCCCCGGTACGGACAGCGAGCGCGAGCGCGTCGGGGACGGAATGGTTGACCGCGAGGAACTCGAGGTCGAACGGGCCCACGGTGCGCCGCTCGTCGTCGACGACGAGCGTCGCGCGCGGCACGATCCTGTGCTCGACGAGCTTCGCCTCCAGCAGGGCGAGGGTGAACCGGCTCCCGTAGATCGGGATGTCGGCGCGGTGCCGCAGCAGGTACGGCACCGCGCCGATGTGGTCCTCGTGGCCGTGGGTCAGCACGATCGCCTCGACGTCGTCGAGACGATCGGAGATCGCGCTGAAATCCGGGAGAATGAGGTCGACACCCGGCTGGAAGTCCTCGGGGAACAGCACCCCGCAGTCCACGATCAGCAGGCGGCCGCCGTACTCGAGCACGGTCATGTTGCGGCCGATCTCCCCAATCCCGCCCAGGGCGAAGAGGCGCAACGCGCCGGCGCGCAGCGGCGGGGGCGGTCCGAGTTCGGGATGCGGGTGGCTCATGCGCTTCCGACGCCGACCGCTGCGGGGGAAGCACGAAGACCCGCGGCGGCA
>CAXTUZ010000085.1:2861-6761 GCA_964247525.1 uncultured bacterium | reverse complement strand
CGGTCGGGGTGCACAAGCCACGGTCGGCGAGCGCTGCCTTGACCGGGCCCGGACTGGGAAAGCGGAACAGGCCCAGCGCCGCCGGCAGCAACCGGTTGTGGATCTCCCATGCCGCCGCGACCTCTCCGGCGCCGAAACAGTCGACGAGCGCGCGCAGCTCGGGCCCGGCGATGTGACCGAGGACGCTGACGACCCCGACGGCACCGAGCGCGAGCAGCGGAAGGTTGAGTTCGTCACCGCCCGAGTAGACCGCAAGTGCTGGAGCCCGCCGGCGCACATCGGCGGTCGCAGCCAGGTCGCCCTTCGCGTCCTTGAGCGCGACGACGAGCGGGTGGTCGGCCAGCGCGACGATCGTGTCGGTGCTGAGCGCGAGACCGGTGCGACCCGGAATGTCGTACAGCATGGCCGGCAGGGCGCCCGCCTCGGCAATTGCCTGCACATGCGCGATCACCCCGGCCTGGGACGGCTTGGAGTAATACGGAGTAGTCGTCAGCACTCCGTGCGCGCCCGCTTCGCGGGCGAGGTGGGCGAGCTCCCGGCCGTGTGCGGTGTCGTTTGTCCCGCACCCTGCGACGACCGCGACGCGCGTACCGACGGCGTCAAGCACCGCACGCAGAAGGTCGAACTTCTCCGCGTCTGTCGTCGTGGATGCCTCCCCGGTCGTGCCGGAGATCACCAGGCCGTCGTGACCCTCGTCCGCAAGAGTCCGCGCGAGGATCCTCGCAGCGTCGAGGTCGAGCCGACCCTCCTGGGTCAACGGTGTGACCATGGCGGTGAGGAGCCGCCCGAAGGGGGCTGGGGGCAACGCGGTCATGACACCCACCGTATCGAGATACGAGAAAAACCCGTCGCACCTGGTCGGGGGTTCCAGGCACGACGGGCGACGACGAGTGTGCCATAAGTGACCGCGCCGGTGAGCCGGACGCGCAGCAAAAGATCAACCCTCGGCAACGAGCGGGCTCGCGGCGATCTCCGTACCGTCGGGCAAGACGCTGATCGTGAAGTCCGCGAAGACGTTCGGAGCGACGTCCACCAGTTCGCGCAGGCATGCCACTGTGAGCGCGCGGATCTCGACGTCGGCGTGTTCCGAGGCGCGCATGGCGACGAAATGCCGCCAGGCGCGGTAGTTCCCGGTGACGACGATCCGGGTTTCGGTGGCATTCGGCAAGATCGCCCGCGCGGCCTGCCTGGCCTGCTTGCGCCGCAGCGTCGCGTTCTCGACGTCGGCGAACCGCTTCTCGAGTCCTTCGAGCAGCGTCGTGTACGCCTCCAGCGCCTGGTCGGCCGCGGCGAGGAACTGGGCGTGCAACTCGGGATCGGCGGCAATGACCTCCGGCTCGACCATCGCCGCGTCGCGCTCGGGGACGTACCGCTGTGAGAGCTGGCTGTAGGAGAAGTGCCGGTGTCGGATGAGCTCGTGCGTGAGGGAGCGGGAGACGCCGGTGAGGTACACCGTGACGCTCCCGTGCTCCAGGACCGAGAGGTGCCCGACCTCGAGGATGTGGCGCAGGTACCCCGCGTTCGTCGCAGTGGCCGCGTTCGGTTTCGCCCACGACTGATAGCACGCACGGCCGGCGAACTCGGCGAGCGCCTGCCCGCCCTGCGCGTCCGTCGTCCAGGGAACGTCCGGCGGGGGGAGGAACTGCGTCTGAGCGATCACCTGCACCCGCGGTGGTACGACCTGCGGCACAGCAACTCCCAACGAGCCGGATGATGCGCCCACAGGTGGGGGAAGCGGCGCGGGCCCAGGCTACCGGCCGACGGGCCTCGGCCGAAATGTCCGACGCGCCCTGGACGGTGAGCAAGTCCGGACATCGCATAGGAGAGGGTGCGTCAGTGAGTTCGAATCATTCGGTTGCCTCGATCGAGGTCGAGCGACTCGTCAAGACCTATCGGGGCAAACGCGGACAGCCCGACAAGGACGCCGTTCGCGGCATCGACCTTCAGGTGGCGCCCGGCGAGATCTTCGGTTTCCTCGGTCCGAACGGGGCCGGCAAGACCACGACGGTCCGAATGTTGTGCACCTTGCTGCCGATCACGTCCGGCACGGCGCGGATC
This sequence comes from uncultured bacterium, assembly GCA_964247525.1. Lineage (GTDB taxonomy): Bacteria > Actinomycetota > Actinomycetes > Mycobacteriales > CAJCIY01 > DASYGP01. Next base: position 4,703 of record CAXTUZ010000085.1, on the reverse strand, counting down.
GCGGGCGTCGACGTCCGCGCCCACTCCGCCGATGTCCGCAGGCGGCTCGGCGTCGCGCTCCAGGAAGCCGGTCTCGACCCCCTCCAGACCGGGCGTGAGCTGCTCGTCCTGCACGCCGGGCTGCACCAGGTGCACAGGCCCGCGGAACGTGCCGAGGAGTTGCTGAGCCTCGTCGGCCTGAGCGATGCGGCCGACCGCACGGTCAAGGAGTACTCCGGCGGGATGAAGCGGCGACTCGATCTGGCAACGGCCCTGGTCCACCGGCCCGACGTGTTGTTCCTGGACGAACCGACGACGGGGCTCGATCCGGCCTCCCGCGCGACGGTATGGGAGGAGGTACGGCGAATCAACGGCGAGGGAACAACGGTCTTCCTCACCACCCAGTACCTGGAGGAAGCGGACCAGCTCGCGGCACGCGTAGCGATCGTCAACGACGGGCTCATCGTGCGCGAGGGAACCCCGGCCGAACTCAAAGCCGCGCTCGGCGCGGACGTGGTCACCGCCGGCGTCCCGCGCGAGCAGCAGGAAGCCGCGCGCCGTGCGCTGGAGGGGCTCGCCGGCCTGGACCACACGGCCTTCGAGGACAGCGGCCTGATCGTCTACGTCACCGACGGTGCCGCCGCGATCACCGACATCGTGCGCCGCCTCAGCTCCGCCGGAATCACCCCCGCCTCGATCCAGCTTGCCCGGCCCAGCCTCGACGACGTGTTTCTCGACGCAACCGGTCACCGCCTCGAGGGCGGGGAGGGCGGACGCGAGCCGAGGACCGACCAGGTGCCCGAGACGGAACCGGAGGCTGCCCGCAGATGAACGAGACGATGCTGCTCGCCCGGCGCGCGATCCGGGAGGTCTGGCGGCTGCCGGCGGCGACCGTACCGGCGCTGGCGGTGCCACTCTTCTTCTTCATGGTCAACCTCGGTCAGGTCAACAAGATCTTCCCGAAGAGCACCCCGTTCCTGCACGGCCAGGGTTACGCCGCGTTCGCCCTTCCGGTGTCCCTGGTCTTCGCGGTGTCCTCGGCAACGAGCGGGCTCGCCATGGTCACGGACATCGACGTGGGCTATCTCGACAAGCTGCTCGCGACACCCATCAGGCGCACCGCCGTGGTCTGGGGCCGGCTCGCCTCGGACCTTGTCCGGGGCATGCTCGTGTCCGTCGCGGTGCTTGCCGTCGGGTTCGCCTTCGGGGCGAGGGTCCACACCGGCGTGATCGGCGCGATCCTGTTGATCGTGCTCTCGACCCTCTGGGGCATGGCCTACGCGGGCATCGCCATCACCGTTGCGCTCGCGACCAAGAACGTGCAGACGACGAACGCGTCGTTCCTGGTGTTCTTCCCACTCCTGTTCCTGACGCCGAACTTCGTGCCGTTCGACCTGCTCGCCCCGACGATGCGGGTGATCGCCCGATGCAACCCGGTGAGTTACATCATCACCGGCCAGCGCGACCTCATCCTGTTCGGTCACATCCATTGGGGTTCGCTGCTGCTCACCTTCGGCCTGATTGCAGCAACCGGCGCCGTGCTCACAGGTCTCTCCTTGCGTGCGCTCAGGAACTTCGCGGACTGACGTGGTCGGCCCCGACGTCCACGTCAGGCTTGCGCTTCCGCGAGACGTCCTTGCGGTCGCGGCGATCCAGGCCCGCGCGTGGACCGACGCGTACGGGTCGCTACTCCCGAGCTCGGTGCTCTCACGGCTCGAGGTCAGCGCGCGTGCACAGTGGGACGAAGCCCTCGACGCGCCGCCCACCGATGCGCACCACCTGCTCGTGGCGATCGACGCGGTGACGGTGGTGGGCTTCGCCGCGGTCGGTCCCAGCGAGGACGCCGACCTCGATCCACATCAG
>CAXTUZ010000085.1:0-2851 GCA_964247525.1 uncultured bacterium | reverse complement strand
GTGCACCGCATTTCGGGACGCGCCAAGCTGGCGGAGGCTCTGTTTCGCCGCTAATCGTGCGCCCGCCATGACCCGACCGCTCAAGCTTCATCCCGACCGGCTTTTTCCGATCGATCCCGCCGCCCGCGGCGTGGGCCACGGCAGCCGCCTTCTGGCCGCGGTCGCCGAGACGTTGCGCACGTCCCGGTTCACCGGTGCAGTCTGCTGGATTCCCGAGCAGGACACTGCCTTGCGGTCGTTTCTCGAGACCGCCGGTTGGGGGCTGGACGGCGGGCGTCGTGAGCTCGACCTGGGTGAATCCGCGATCACCGAATTGAGGCTGCACACCGATCTGCGCTGAAGCGCTCAGCCGCGCCCACGGTCCCGATCGGCTTCCAGCAGCCGCAGCCATACCTCGGAGATGGTCGGGTACGAGGGCACGGCGTGCCAGAGGCGCGCCAGCGGCACCTCTCCGACGACCGCGACCGTCGCTGCGTGGATCATCTCGCCGACGTTCGGGCCGACGAGAGTGACCCCGACGACGACCTCCCGATCGTTGTCGATGACCATCTTCGCGTGGCCGGTGTACCCGTCGGCATAGACGGAGGCGCCTGCCACGCCGGCGAGGTCGTACTCCGCGGCACGAACGTCGAGTCCCCGCTCGCGCGCCTGTGCCTCGGTGAGCCCCACCGCGGCGACCTCCGGCTCGGTGAAGACCACCTGGGGGACGGCGGCGTGATCGGCCGTGGCCGCCGACGCCGACCAGGCCGCGCCGTCGACTGTTTCGCCCCTGGCGCGCGCGACGATGGCGGCCCCGGCAGCGCGGGCCTGGTACTTGCCCTGATGGGTCAGCAAGGCGCGGCCGTTGACGTCTCCGGCTGCGTAGAGCCAACCACCTCCGACCTTCGTCGCGAGGAGGGTGTCGTCGACCTCGACGTAGGCCCCGGGCTCGAGCCCGACGGTCTCCACGCCGATGCCGACGGTGCCCGCCCTGCGGCCCATCGCCACCAGGATCTGGTCCCCCACGAGATCGGAGCCGTCGTCGAGGACGACCGTGACCGGGCCATCTGCGGCGGGCCGGCGCACGCTGGTCACCGTCCGACCGCAACGGATGTCGACGCCGCGCTCGCCAAGACCGTCGGCCACCGCGGTCGAGACGAACTCCTCGTACTTCGCCAGCAGACGCGCGCTTCGCTCCACGAGCGTCACCTCAGCGCCCAGTCCGCGGTAGGCCGTCGCCATCTCGACGCCGACGACGCCTCCCCCGAGCACGACCAGCCGTCGCGGCACCGCATGCGCGCTGGTGGCTTCGCGGGCGGTCCACGGATGCGCCTGCTCAAGACCGTCGATGGGCGGCAGCGACGCGGTGGAACCGGTGGCCAGAACGACGGCTCTGCGCGCGGTGAGCACCGTGGTGCCACCGCCGGTAGCGGTGACCGTCACCTCGCGTTCGCCGCTCAACGCGGCCGATCCCCTGATCAGCCCGATGTGCGCGCCCCCGAGCCAGGCGACCTGGCCGTCGTCCTTCCAGTTGCTGGTGAACGTGTCCCGGCGTTCGAAGACCTTCGTGGGATCCACTCCGCCGGTGACGGACTGCTTCGCGCCGGCAACCGCACGAGCGGCGTCCAACGCCTGGGCCGGCCGGAGCAGTGCCTTGCTCGGCATACACGCGTAATACGAGCATTCGCCCCCGACGAGCCCGGACTCGACCACGACCGTGGTCAGGCCGCCCCGGACAGTGAGGTCCGCGACGTTCTCGCCGGTCGACCCCGCTCCGAGCACGACGACGTCGTACTCCCGACGCTGGGTGTCGCTCATCGCGCCGTCCTCCGGTGGGCCGGGCCCATCAGAGGTTGACCGAGGACATGTCGGCGTACCGATCGCCGAGGGCTACCGGGACGGCGGCGAGGCGCTCGATCTGCTCCGCGGACAGCGAGACGCCGTCCGCGCCGGCGTTCTCCTCGAGGCGCGCGACCCGCCTGGTCCCGGGGATCGGCACGATGTCGTCACCCTGTCCGAGGAGCCAGGCGAGCGCGACCTGCGCAGCGGTGGCGCCGACCTCCTTCGCTACGGCCTCGACCTGCTCGACGATCCGCATGTTCTGCGCGAAGTTCTCCGCCACGAAGCGAGGGTTGCCGCTGCGGAAGTCGCCCTTCGCGAGTTGCTCGGGCGATCGGATGGTGCCGGTGAGAAAACCGCGACCGAGCGGCGAATACGCGACGAAACCGATGCCCAGTGCGCGTACCAGCGGCAGGATGGTCTCCTCGGGGTCCCGGGTCCACAGCGAGTATTCGGTCTGCAGAGCGGTGATGGGATGGACGGCGTGAGCGCGACGGATGGTCTCCGGGCCTGCCTCCGAGAGCCCGATGCACCGGACCTTGCCCTCCGCCACCATCTCGGCGAGGACGCCGATCACCTCTTCGATCGGAACCTGTGGATCGACCCGATGCTGGTAGTACAGGTCGATCCGGTCGGTCTTCAGGCGGCGCAACGAACCTTCGAGCGCGGCTCTGATGTTGTCGGGACGGCTGTCCGGCCGTCGTTCGTCGCTCCGATGGGAAACTAGCCCGAACTTGGTGGCGAGGACAACCTCGTCGCGGCGGCCGGACAGCGCGCGGGCGACGATCTCCTCGTTCACATACGGCCCGTAGACCTCCGCGGTGTCCAGGAACGTGACCCCGAGGTCCAGCGCACGGTGAAGCGTGCGGATCGACTCGTCGTCGTCGGTCCCAGCGCCCTCGTAGTACGCGGACATCCCCATGGCGCCGAGGCCGATGCGGCTGACGTCCAGTGTCCCCAGTGCGGTGTGTCTCATGTTCCGATCCTTACATCACGGCAGGTCGAGCAATGTCTCGAGACCGAACGTCAATCC
>CAXTUZ010000084.1:0-8718 GCA_964247525.1 uncultured bacterium | reverse complement strand
GCCTTCACGGGAGTGCACGGAGATTTCAGCGATGATCGGTGCGCCGCGAAACCGCGGTCCGGTAGTCGCGAATCCGCGACTCTCGTTTGTCGCTACGACAGTGCCGCGTAGGCGGCGTCCTCGATCGCCAGCAGCGCGCCGAAGTCCTCCGGGCCGGCGAAACTGCGCTGTCCGAGCACGATCACCACGAGATCGCGTACGGGGTCAACGTGCAGGATCGACCCGAGACCGCCGGTCCATCCCCACGATCCGGCCTTCGGCCCGCCGGTGACCACCCCGCAGCAGAACCCCCAGCTGTTCTCGGTGAAGTCGTCGCCGAGGCCTCCGTACGCCCGTTGCGCCGGCGTCAGCTGGTCGCTCGTCATCGCCGCGACGTGCTCGATCGAGAGCAACGTCGCGTCCAGAACACCGCGAGCGAACGCGGCGACATCATCGGCGGTGGACACCAGACCGGCTCCCCCGTCCGGAAATGCGGGCGGCCGGCTCCACGCGCCGTCCGGCGGGTCCGCCACCACCACACCGTCTGCGCTCGACTCGTAGGCGGTGGCCAGCCTTGTGGTGTCGGGGGCGAAAAATGCTGTATCGGCCATGCCGAGCGGCCGAAACACTCGTGACGCCAGCACCTCCTCGTACGGCAGTCCGCAGGCTCGCGACAGCAGCACACCCAGGAGCGAGGCGCTGGTGTTGTAGAGCCAGCGCTCGCCCGGCTGAGCGATCAGCGGCAGGGTCGCGAATCGCCGGAGCCAGGTGTCGGGATCCGGAGTCGTCGCCGGCGCCGGGGGTCCGAGGGTATGGATGCCGGTGGCCGCCTCCGCCGTCATCACCGGCCATGGTGCCGGTGCCGAGAACATGCGCCCGTCTAAGCCGAACCCCGCGGTGAACGTCAGGAGGTCGCGCACGGTGATCGACCGCTCGGCCGGGACGGTGTCCTCGACCGGCCCGTCGGGTACGCGCAGCACCCGCCGATCGGCAAGCTCGGGCAACAGCCGGTCGACCGGTTGGTCCAGACGCAACAGGCCTTCTTCCATGACAATCAGCGTTGCGACACCGGTGATCGGCTTGGTCAGCGACGAGATGCGAAACAGCGAGTCGCGCACAACCGGCGGGCCACCGATGGTGAGTGACCCGGCCGCTTCGACGTACGTACGGCCGCCCTGCGCCACCAGCGCGACCAAGCCGGGAATACGGTCGTCGCCGACCTGTGCGGCCACAGCATCGGAGAGCCAGGTCATGCCAGCGACTGCCCGAGCTTGTCCAGTTGTTCGGTGACTCCGCCTTCGCGGTACGACGGCTTGTCCAGCCCGTCGAGGTACACGCCCTGCTCCGTCACGGTGACGGTGGTGCCCGACCCGTCAGGACGCAACTCGACCGTCGCGACCGACACCGAGATCCGAGCTCCGTCGCAGTGCATGTCGTAGGTGTAGACGAACCGCTCACCCTCCACCACGTCGACGTACGTCGCGTCGAAGTCGTAGACCGTGCCGTCGGCGAACGTCGTCCGCGCATGCTCACTGGTGCCGAAGTCGAGCCGGTAGTCGGTCGCCACGTCCGGTGCCGGCAGCGTGAACCACCGGCGCTTCCCCTCTTCTGTCGTCCAGGCCTCCCAGACCCGGTCGGGATCGACGGGGTAGGTCCGTTCGACCGTGAACGTCGCGTGCTCGGTGCTCATCGGTTCTCCTCCAAGTAGGTTCCCAGTCGATCGAGTCGCTGCTCCCAATCGCGGCGCCGCTCGGCTATCCAGTCGGTTGCCTCGCTCAGCGCGGCGGGTTCGAGCCGGCAGGTCCGGACGCGACCGGACTTCTCCGACCGCACCACCCCGCTCGCCTCGAGGACCCTCAGGTGCGCGAGGACCGCGGGTCGAGACATCGCGACCGGCGCGGCCAGCTCGCTCACCGCCATCTCGCCGCGACCCAGCCGCTCGACGATCTGCCGGCGGGTCGGGTCTGCGAGTGCCTGGAACACCAGATCCAGCCGCTCCGATCGCTTAACCATCGGCTTAAGTATCAACACACGACGCGCTGTGGCGCAAGGGGGTGCCGGGCGAACCATCATCAGTGGCCACTACAACGGCGCCGCGACTCGATGAGCGGCCCTTGCCTGTTGACACGACGCGCCCTTTCAGTCATCCAACGTTGGGACCTCAGCGACAGCGGCGTCCGAGAGCCCTGCTGCGTCCGCGAAGGAATGATGCTCGTGCATCACGGTCCAGCGGTCATGGATCTTGCGCAGGCCGATGGTGAGCCGCAGCCGCCGCTCGGGGTCGCGGTCAAAGTCGGCCGGCGTACCGCAGCGCAGCAGTCCGAACGCGAATGCGACGTCCGGCCCGGCAGTGACCTCGAGCGACTCAATCTCAAAAACCGCACCGGAGGCCTGCCACTCGAAAAAGCCCAGCCAGGTTTCTTCGTAGGCATCGATGCCGCGAACGCCCTGATGTGGCACCGGGACGTCGAACATCACGATGTCGGGTGCATGATGCGCGAGCACTCTGGGCAAATCGCCCAGGTGGACGGCCGTCGCCCAGCCCGCGATCAGGTCCCGGACCTGCTGTTCGTCGTTCATAGTTCCTCCTCGTGGTGAGTTCTGAGAGCGGTCGGCAGCGCCAACGATCGCGGTTTCCTCCGCGCGTGGCTGTCCGGGATCGTCGCGCACCGTTGCCAGCGAGGCTTGGCGCGGGCGACGTCGACGCAATCGTCGCGATGCTCGCCGCCGACGCGCGGTACTCGATGCCACCGACGGCCGAGTGGGATCAAGACGCAGAAAAGACACCCGCCCTTCTGGTCCACGGCTCATTGCCGTCACGCCGGCAGTTCCTGCCCACCACCACGAACGGATCCGCAGCACCGGACGAATCGCTGAGGTGACGCACCTCCTTACCGCCGACCTCACCCGCTGCGGGTTGCCGACGCATAAACGTCCGTAGGCGACCTGCTCGACCGCGGCGTGTCGGAATCAGTGCCCGACCGCACGTGCTGACAATCTGGGTTATGACTGCCACGACCTCATCGCCGTCTCCCACGACGAAGCCGGACCACCATCCGAGCGTGCTCGAGGAGGCGGAGCGGCGCTCTGCGGACGTGCAATTAAAGGTCGCGGACGCGATCACGAAGTTCGCCGGATCGATGGCGTTCGTCTACGTCCATATCCTGGTGTTCGCAGTCTGGATGCTGGCCGTGGAGAAGAGCCCCTGGCCGACGCTGACCCTGGTCGTCTCGCTTGAGGCGATCTTTCTCTCGACGTTCGTGATGATCGGGCAGAACCGGCAGGCGGACTTCCAGCAGAAGAAGGCCGATCACGACTTTGTCACCAACGAGCTCGAGCTGAAATCCAACACCGAACTGACCAAGATGATCGCGGACCTCACCCGCGAGATCCATCAGAACGTCTGCCGGCAACCGCACGCGGACCAGCCCGGGGCCTCCCCCTCCGCAGGTGGTCCAGCCCGAATGGACGGTTCAACCTAGATGAACGACGTGTCAGGGTGCTCTGGGTGATGCTCGCGAAGCCGGTCCTCAAGCCAGGCCCAGCCCCCGGCGCGTCGATGTTCGATGTGCCAAGCCCACAGCAGGTGATGCACACGCGGGCCGTATTCGACGACTGCGAGCACCGCAACGAGGGTGTCCGGGTCGAGGATCATGGCCGGGAAGAATTCCCGCGTCGCGCCGTCGGGCGTGTGCACGACGCGGCCCGACGCACCGCCGAGCGGCCCCGCGAGAGTGTCGACGGCTGCCTGCGTATCGGGCACGTCAATCTCCCCCGTACCGAGGCGAGGAACGTGGCTGAACGCGACGAGTTCTCCGGTGTCGTGAAACCACTCGAGGTGCGCCACAGGTGAGTGGAGTTGTTCGGTGGCCGAGGGCGGCAGCTGCCAGTTCCCGAAGTTGGTGATGAAGCTGGTGGGACGCCGGCTGTCTGCGACCATGAAATCCGATGCGAGCATTGTCGGGACCGGTTCGCCGTTGAAGATCAGCGACAAGGGGCGTTTCTCGACCTCGCCCAACGCGATCACCTCTTCCCGTTGCGTTCCTCGCTCCACGACCGCGACGGGTGCAATCATGTCGCACGTCAAAGGTGCGCATCGGTCGACAGCGATATGGGGCGTTGCGTGGTCCAGCTCGTATCCGGGAGCGCTGTGTGAGCGAGGTACCGGCCTGCGAGGTCGACCGGCTCTCGAAGTACTACGGCGACGTGCCCGTTCTCGACGAGCTGTCGTTGCGGGTCATGCCCGGCGAGGTCCTGGCCGTCGTCGGGCCTAATGGTTCTGGCAAGACGACGCTTCTGCGATGTGTCGCCGGACTTGCCGATGTGTCGGCCGGAACGATCCGGATCGGTGGCGAGGAGTTGATAGCCGCACGGGATCAGCCATCGCTGCGTCGCCGAATGGCGGTGGCGGCGGATGAGCCGGCGCTCTACGACGACCTGACGGCTTGGCAGCATGCGCGTTTCGTCGCCGGTGCGTGGGGGGTCCGTGACGTAGGCCCACTTTTCGCCGAATTGCTCGACGGCTTCGATCTCGCGTTGCGGGCCGACGATCAGGTCGGTCTGCTGTCTCGGGGAATGCGGCAGAAGGTCGCCCTGGCACTCGCGCTGTGTCACCCGGTGGATCTGCTCCTCGTCGATGAACCGTTCGCTGGGCTTGACACAGCTGGTCGCGAAGCCCTCCTGCGACAGTTGGAGCGGGTGAAGCACGAGGGCGGCGCAGCCATCGTCGCGACGCACGCGCTGGCTCGAGTTGCCGACTTTGCCGACACCGTGCTCGATCTGGGCGCCGGGGCGCTCGAGGTCGATCCTGAATCGTTCGACGGCCAGGACGACGTGTGAGCGTGACCCTCGCGATGTGGCAACCCGACGACGCGACCCGAGCGTTCGCGCAGATTCGAAAGGAACGCGCGGCCGGACGGAGGGCTCGGAGGAAATCTACCGCGCTCGGAGACCGGCTTTTCCCTTGGTACTTGGCTACTTTCTTCCTTGCTTATGCCTTTCTATTTCTGTCAGGGACGCGCGACATTCGCATAGCCGGGCAATCCGTCGCTCACACGGCCGCGGGCGCAGCAGCGATCAGCTGCCTCGGCTGCATGATGTGGATCGCCGTTCTGTGCGTTCTCGCCGTGGCTGCCGTCGCTGCGATCGACGGTGGACCGGTAGCCCTCCCCGCGGAAGACCTTCGAATCGCGCTCGGCGCACCTGTTCCCCGAGCGACCCTCATTCGACGAGCCCTCCTGATCGCATACGGCAAGGGCCTGGCCGCCGCGTTGGCCGTCGCCGGTCTCCTGCTTCTCGTGGAAGTCGCGACCCTTTCGCAGCCGTTCGCATCGTGCGTCCTGCCTATCGGCGTGCTGTCGCTTTCGACGGCGGTGGCCGCCGTATCGGTCGGGTGGCTCGTCGAATCGACGCCGGCCGGCCGCGTCGTGGGCCGGGTCATCGGTGCTCTTCTGGCGGCCGCGCTGATCATCCTCGCCGCTTGGGTTTTTGAAGCTGCCGGTACGTTCGGGCAGCTCGCGGCGTGGCACCGGCTGCACCGAATCGCCGAGAATCCCGCCGGAAAGGTGCTGTCACGCGCGGCCCAGCCGACCTCGACGGCGGGTCATGCCGTCCCCGGCCTCGCCGTTTTCGCGGCAATCGCGGCGATCCTGGCGTCCTGGGGATGGACCCGTACCGGGAAAATCAGCGCCGAGAAGCTCACGGCCCGCTCAGGACGAGCCGTGGCGATCCGTACGGCACTGCTGGTCGGGATGACGTCGTCCGCGTCCCTGACCCGCACTGCGGCAGCACGGCGGCGGCGGACGGTACGTGCCGCGATTCCTCGCACCCGTGGTCCGCTGACGGCCATATCGCAGAAGGCATCCCTTCAAGAACAAGGCACACCTCTGGTCGTACGCGTCATCATGGCGGCCGTTACCGCCACGACGGTCGACGCTCTCCTCCTCGCCCATCACCCTCACACCAGCGGCAACCCCGCGCTCCCCACCGGCATCGCCGCAGGGCTCTTCCTCGCCGCGTCCACGTCTCGATTCGCTGATCCCACGCGGATCGACGTCGAACTCAACGCACCCGCAAAAGCCCTCCCGCTTCCCTTCAGACACATCGCCGCCGCAAACATCGCTGCCCCGTCGGTCACCTACGGCCTCGGCGCGCTTCTCGCAGCCGTTATCGTGCCGGCACTTCATCTCCAACGGTGGTCCGCGCTGCCCGTGCTGATCATCTTCGGCATCGTTCTAGGGCCCCTCGCCGCCGCAGTAGGCGCGCTCGCGGCGACCTCGAACGTCCCGTGGCTGATCGACTCCTCCGGTACCTCGATCGTCGTTCGACTGCGGGGTGCGATCGCGGCGACGATCGTGACGACCATTACCGCCGTGATCATCCAGGGCACACCCGAGGAATCCACCGAAGGCCTACCAGAACTCGCCGCCGTCGCGCTCGCCCTCATGGCCGTCGTAATCGTCAGCTGGTCGACCGCGACCGCCGGGAGAGCGCTGCAGCGCAACCGCTAGCCCTGACCCGAGCCGACGACCTTGATCAGGCCGTTCACGGCGGCAAGCTGTTCTGGTGTGCGTACCGACGCGTCGAGCAACGCCGGTGAGCCGACAATCACGGCGACGCACCGCGCCCGGGAAATGGCCACGTTGAGGCGGTGCTGATCGTAAAGAAAGCCGACCCCGCGAGGCGCGTCCTCCACGGAGGAGGAGGTCATCGAATAGATCACGACCGGCGCCTCTCGCCCCTGGAACTTGTCGACGGTCCCTACGCTGATGCCGGGCGGCAAGACAGCGCGGAGTCGGCCCACCTGGGCGTTGTACGGCGCCACGACGAGAACGTCCTCCACCCCGACCCGACGGACCGCACCGTCACAATCGACCCACTCGCTCCCGATCAGGTCCGCGACGATGTCACCGACTCGCACCGCCTCCTCGGGCGATGCGGCCGCGTTTCCGGTGTGCCGCACCGGAACCCACCGCACACCCGTACCGCCCCATGGCGCCGGAGCACGCAGCTCCTGATCGGCGGTCGCGGGCACCGACCCGAGTCGTCCCTCGTACATCAGGTCCGACACGACCGAGGTGAGATCCGGATGCATCCGCCAGGTGCGATCGAGAAACACGCCGCGGTCAGCGGGGATCGTCGCACGTCCGTCGAGGAGATGGTCCAGCGCCGAGACCCCGGCACCGGCCGGATGCTGCGCCTGCGAGGGTTGCGTGAGTTGTTGTGGATCGCCGAGCAGTACGAGTCCGCGCGCGGCGCGGGAGACGGCGACGGCGTTGGCCAACGAAAATTGACCCGCCTCGTCGATCACCAGCACGTCCACCAACGCGGTCATCTCTTCCCTTGACCACAGCCACGCCGACCCACCGACCAACGTGTATTCACCTGCGGAGAGGGCGGCAACGATGACCTTGTTCTCGCTCGTCTGGTCGACGCCGGGCGCACCGCAGTGCTGATCCGCGTCGCACTTCTGCAGGGCCCGCCGACCCACCTTGGTCAGCAGATTGCCGACAACCGCATGCGATTGGGCGGTGACGCCGACCCGCAGTCCGTCGTCGAGCAACGCTCGGATCAGTTCCGCACCGGCATAGGTCTTGCCCGCACCGGGTGGACCCTGGACCGCGAGAACAGCGCCGTGCAACGTTCGCCCGACCCGTACCGCGACATCCTTGGGCGTCTCGTCCAGCCGCGGCGTCAAATCCTTCGGCACGACGCGACGGAGGAGAAGCTGCCCGAGGGGAGAGGCGCCGCCGAGCACCTCGGATGCGGTGCGCTGCAGAGACTTCTGCAATTCCTCGACCCGGATCGGCGGTTGGGACCCAAGGCCTCGAGGAGTCGGTGGCTCGCGCGTGTTGCCGACCTTGAGCTTGAGCCAACCTGCGGCGGCATCGATCGAGTCGATCCGGCCGAGCGATGTGTGGGTGTCGACATCGAAGGCCTCGCTCGAGACTTTCGTCTCCTGCGGCGGGAACGAATACCGCCAGATCGTCGAACGGGCGGGCGACGGGAGCGGCCCGATCAGCTCGGGACCGGACAAGGCACCGATCGCGGCGCTGTCATTGATCAGCTCGTCGTCCGTGAGGTCGCTCAGGCGGTAGAAGTCCCACCATTGCGGCTTGTTCTCGCGCCGATGCCAGCCGACGAGCCCGGCGAGCAGCGGGTGGCCGGCGGCATCGAGGTGTTCGACGAGTTCGGCCTCCGCCGACTCCGCGTCGCTGAGCGCCTCCGAAGGCATGCCGGCCGGAATTGACGGGCGGGGCTGCTCGCTCGACGAGTCCTCCAGCTCGGCGCGGCGGTCCTCCAGCCACGAGTGCAGATCGTGGGTTGACCGGACGTCGTCGCGGTTGTAGGCGGCGATGCTCGCCAGGGTGGCGTCGTCCTTGTGCACCAGCCACTTCTCGTAGGCCACGACGGACGCCAGGGCATCGGCGACGTCATCCGGCTGATCGCCCGACCCGCGAACGCCGCCCCAATAGAAGGCCTCGAGCTTTTTGATCGAGTAGCTGCCCTTGCTGATGCGCAGGCCTTGGCGGACCACGGCGTAGAGATCCACGAAAGTCTCGCCGCGAAGCAGGCGGTCGAAATCGCGCTCGCCCACGCCGTGCCGTTGGGTGAGTCTCGCGAGCGCGGATCGCTCGTACGGCGCGTAGTGATAGACGTGCATACCGGGGTCGGCCCGCAACCGGCCCACGAGATCGGCGAAGCGGCGCGGAAGCGACTGCAGGCGCAGGCGGCGTTGCA
>CAXTUZ010000083.1:0-8771 GCA_964247525.1 uncultured bacterium | reverse complement strand
CGAGCAGCGACTCGTCGCCGACTTCGCGCAGGCGGATTCGCCGGTCGATGTATCCCGCCGGTGCGTTGACGTCCAGGAGCTGCTCGTCGCTGCAGGGTCCGGTGCCGCCCGGGCCGCGATTCTGAGCGCGGAGCTCCGGCACCTCGACGGCGACGTCATCGCGCGGCTACGCGAGTACGGAGTTCCCGTCGTCGCGCTGGCTCGCGACGAGCGCGCTGAACGGCTCGCCCGTTCCCTCGGAGTCGCAGCGGTCCTTCCGCTGTGCGCGAGCGCAGATTCCGTAGCCGCCGCGCTCGTCACCGTGCTCGGCGAACTGACCCAGGATCTGCGAGACGGGCCGGAAGCACCAGCGGTTCCGGCTGCCGCGGCGCCCCCGGTACCTGGCGGGGACTTCCCTGGCTCTGATGCCCTTCGACCGCCGGGCACGCTCATCGCCGTGTGGGGACCGCCAGGAGCACCAGGTCGGAGTCTGCTCGCCGCGTCGCTCGCGGGCGAGATCGCGCTGCTCGGGCGCTCGACGCTGCTCGTCGACGCCGACGTCTACGCCGCGTCGATTGCGCAGCAGCTCAGCCTGCTGGACGAGGTCCCCGGGTTGCTGGCCGCTGCGCGCGCAGCCAACCTGGGTGCTCTTGACGCCGTCTTGCTGGCTGCGAGCGCGCGCACGGTCACGCTTCGGACCGGGGCGCTCCGGATCCTCACCGGCCTGCCGCGCGCCGACCGGTGGCCCGAGCTCCGGCCGGCCGCCTTCAGCCGGGTGCTGGAGCTCGCGCGCTCGCTCTGCGAGGTCGTGGTCATCGACTGCTCCGCATGCCTCGAGAGCGACGAGGAGCTGGCCTACGACGTCGTCATCCCGCGGCGGAACGGGGTGACACTTGCGGCCCTGGGTGCGGCGGACACCATCGTTGCGATCGGAGCGGCGGACCCGGTGGGCGTCACCCGCCTTATACGCGGGCTGGCCGAACTCGGTGACGTCATCGAGGGAGCCGCTGCGAGGGTCGTGGTGAATCGCGTCAGGACAGGTGCGGTGCGGGGCGATGTCGAACGAGAGGTCGCGGCGGCGCTGTCACGGTTTGCCGGCGCGCGGGTGGCCGCCTTTCTGCCCACTGATACGGCGGCGGCAGACCGAGCGTTGGCCGAAGGACAGCTCCTCTGCGAGGCGGCACCCGGAAGTCCACTTCGCGTGGCGATCGGCGACCTCGCCGCTGATCTTGTCGGTGGCCGAGCGGCTCAGGGCCGCCGCGCGCGCCGTAGAGGGCGCTCCCACCGGAGTCGAACGGTCCTGTCCGGGCGATAGCGGTCGTCGCGCGCGCTGCGCACAGCCGCCCATGGGACGATCGCTCTCGTGCCCGAGCCGCCGTCCAGCAGGTTCGGCCTGGTGCTCGGCGCGGGGGGCGTACTCGGTGCGGCCTGGTCCATCGGCGCGCTGAAGGCCTTCCAAGCGACGACGGGTCTCGACGCGCGGGACGCAGCGGTCATCGTCGGGACCTCGGCAGGGTCGGTGCTCGCCGCGTCGCTGGGCTGTGGCCTCGGCGTCGACGTTCTCGTCAATCACCACGCCGGTCTTCCCGCCGACGACGATCCGCGCCTGGACTACGACTACGACCGGGGCCACGGCGGGCCGCTACCTCCTCGGCCGCGATGTCGCCCCGGTAGCGCCGGTCTCCTGCTCACCGTCGCCCGGCATCCTCGCAGGGCGTCGGCGCTGACGGTCCTGTCCTCGGTGCTGCCCGAAGGCCGGGGGTCGCTCGCCGCGGTCGGTGCGCTTGTCGAAACCTTCTCCCCGCCCGGCCCCATCGGCTGGGCGACACATCCGCGTACCTGGATCGTCGCGATGGACTACCGGACCGGCCGCCGCGTGGTCTTCGGCCAGGAGGGCGCGCCGTCGACACGGTTGTCGAAGGCCGTCGTCGCCTCCTGCGCGATTCCCGGTTGGTATCAACCGGTTGAGGTCGGTGCGCACCGGTACGTCGACGGCGGAACGATCTCGTCCACCTCGCTCGACCTGCTCACGGAGACGGGCGTGCAGACGGTGTACGTCATCTCACCGATGACGTCCGTGCACTACGACCACCCGGCGACGTTCGGCGGGCGCTTGGAACGTCGCCTTCGCCGAATGTTCACCCGCCGCCTGGACGCCGAGGTCGCGCAGATGCGAGCCACCGGTGCGGACGTCGTCGTGCTCTGCCCAGGACTCGACGATCTTGCAGCCATCGGTACGAATCTGATGGACGCCACCCGACGTGAGCGCGTCTTCGAGACCGCGGTGAGCACGGTGGAAGCAACGCTGAGGCGTGGCACCTATACGGCGGTGAGTTGAGTGCGGGTCTACCTGCCGGCCTCACCGGCGCTGATCCGGGAGTGGGTACGACAGCGCGCGGCCGGGCCGCCGCCGCTCACCGGCTACGCCGTCACGCCCGGCTTACTGGCCGCGGCTCGCGAGCTTGAGGGTCGGGACACCGACTCGGAGGCGCTTGAATACGACGCCACGGCGCTCGCCGCCCGCGCCTCCCTGCGCATCTTGGGAGGGGAGGCCCGACGGGCGGTCGTCGTCGTCGAGGTCGCGCAGGAGACGGCTCGTGTACGCGACGACCTTCAGGTCGGAGCGGTACAACTGAGTGGCGTGGTGCCGCTGGCACGGTTCTGTTGTGCCCTCGTCGATGATGAGGAGGCAGAAGTGGCTGTACGACAGGCGATTGCGGCGGTCGCGGCCGCCGATCGCGGCGACGAGGTGGCACAGGCGACGATCGCCGAATCCGCTGACCACAAGTTGGCCTGGTTTGCCGTCCAGGAACTCGCTGACCTTTAGCGGATTCCCGCCACGGATGCGATGGCCTCCAGCCTGGCGGGGAGATTGGCCGGACGAGAAAGAGCGACGAGGTGGCGCCGCGCACTCCGCGAATACCTTTGCCGACAGCTCCTGGAGGAGTCGATTGTCACGTCAATCCCGGCATTCAGGCCCCGGCCGGGCGCGTGGCGGCTACGTGCGCCGCCGCGTCGCAGCAGCGCACGACGCGATTCGGGTACCAGAAATCCGACGACGCAGCGTGAATCAGCAGATACGAAGCTACGGTGCGTAGTGCTGCTGCGCAGCAGAAAATGACCGTTCTGGACGCCTCAGCGGTGCTCGGTCAAGGGACGGTCGCCAGCTGTTGAGAGCTCACGGAGCTCCTCGCTTCGAGAGATCGGAATTCCGAGAAGAGCGCGTGCCTCATCCGGCGTGGCCGGCTCGCGGCCGACCGCACGGGCGATCGACACGACGCGCCGCACCAGTTCGGCATTGGTGGGAAAGCCGAACTCGGGATAAGCGTAGTTCCCCAGGCCGAGACGTACATGGCCACCGGCAGCGATGGCGTGCGCCATCAACGGCAGCGAGTTGTCGCCGAAGACGAAGGGCATCCACACGACCGGGAGGTCGCGGACCTCCTCCAACAAATAGTTCAGGGTGCGCATGGTAGGTGGCAAGGGGAAAAGCTCGCCCGGGCCGGTGCCATTGGTGAGGTAACCCGCGCCGGGCTCGGCCGTGCCGAAGGCAAGCATGAGCTTGATGGGATCGGTACCGGTAAGAAGTCCCCCGCCGATCAGATTGCGGAGGGCGCGCACGTCCCCGGCGTTGAACAGCGAGAACGACGGCCGCATGCCGTGCTCGTTGAGGAAGCGCACTTTGTGCAGCAGCCAGTCGTTCTGATTCTCGGCGAGATCGGCCTGCCCGGTCTCCCACCGGACGCCGCTCTGCTTGACGCCCTGCTCGTAATGGTCGTAGCAGCCGGGCCCGCTCGCCGCGGTCGGGTACGCGATGATCGGGCACCGCTCAGCGATGAGCTGCATGGTGGCCAGGCACAGCTCCGGGTCATGGAACCGGAACGCACCGGTCTCCGGTTCCCGTGCGTGAAAGTGAACAGCGCTCGCGCCTTCGTTGTAGCAGTCATAACTGTCGGCGGCGATCTCCTCGGGTGAATAGGGCACATGCGGATTACTCATGCGCTGATTGCATTCGCGGAAGGCGCCCTCGTTGGGACAGACCTCGATGATGACCTTGTCGGATAACAAGCGAGAACCCCGCAATCCGGATGTCAGTTCGTTGTCGCCGGCGCAGCGCATCAAACGTAACAGCGGCTAGCCGTGCCGTCGAGGGACGTGGCGCTGCCTCCCTATCCCGGCGAAGACGCGGTGAGCCGTCATCCGCTCCCCGCCGTGCTGGCGTTCTCTGGCATCCGAACGGGCAGTCGGCCTATTGCGCGATGGACTACCTGTATGCCCTCCCGGTGCTCGCCCATCCGAGGTTGCGTCTCGAGCTCACGGTCTTTGGATCAATCCCCGTAATTCTCGCGGCACTGATCGGTCTCATAGCGGTGTGCGTCGACCGCAGAGCGGAGACGCCCGGCGCTGAGCCGACTCCTTCGGTAAGGGCGGAAGCGGCGTCCGCTTGACGCTCGGCGTCTTCGAACGCCCGGACTCGCGCGGGTGGACCACACCCGAACGGTGGGACCTGATAGCCCATTCGAGTGATTTATCCACAGATCCGAGATCTGCTCGTTCGTCGATGCTGGGATCGCCTTATCGTCGCTGGGTCGACATCGGGGGTGAGAAATGGCGCGGCCGCAGGAGCTGGTGTTTGCGGGCACGAGTGCGCGCAGAGCGGTCGAGGACGAGGTGCGAGGGCGCGTCGTCGAACGGGGGATCGATCCCGCGCACGATCGCGGCGCGATCGAGGATCTGGTCGAGGAGGTCATCTCGGACTACGAAACCCACTCTCTGACAGGAACATTACCCGCACTCGGAGATCGTGGTCCGGTGGCGAGGCATGTGTACGACGCCGTCGCCGGCCTCGGACCTCTTCAGCGCCACCTCGACGACCCCGAGGTCGAGGAGATCTGGATCAACGAGCCCGGACGGATCTTTGTGGCGCGTTGCGGCAGGAGCGAGCTGACCACCACCATCCTCACGCAAACCCAGGTGGCGGACCTGGTCGAACGGATGCTCAAGCATTCGGGCCGGCGTCTCGACATCAGCACGCCGTTCGTCGACGCGATGCTTCCTGACGGCAGCCGTTTACATGCCGTCATCCCCGACATCACCCGGCAGCACTGGGCCGTGAACATTCGAAAGTTCGTCGTGGCAGTGTCCAGCCTGGACGAACTTGCCCGGCTCGGCACACTGACCGTTGCCGCTGTTCGGTTCCTCGAAGCGAGTGTCGTGTCAGGCCTGAACGTAATTGTTGCCGGCGGTACGCAGGCCGGCAAGACCACACTGCTCAATTGCCTCGCCGCGGCGATTCCGGCTCGTGAGCGCGTCGTGTCGTGCGAGGAGGTCTTCGAGCTGCGTCCGTCTTTGCCGGACTGGGTAGCGATGCAGACTCGGCAGCCGAGCCTTGAAGGCACCGGCGAGATCAGGCTCCGCCGACTGGTGAAAGAGGCCCTCCGGATGCGTCCGGACAGGATCATTGTCGGGGAGGTCCGGCAGGAGGAGGCGCTCGACCTCCTCATAGCCTTGAATAGCGGTCTCCCAGGAATGGCGACGTTGCACGCGAATTCGGCACGCGAGGCGGTCACGAAGCTGTGCACCCTCCCCTTGCTCGCCGGCGAAAACGTGTCGCACGCGTTCGTCGTACCCACTGTGGCAGCGAGCGTCGACGTCGTCGTGCCCGTCGCCAAGCGGCCGAACGGATCCCGGCGGGTGACCGAGATCGTTGCGTTGCCGGGTCGCGTCGAAGGCGACGTCGTCGAGGTCGCGCAGCTGTTCGAGACCCGGCAGGGCTGCCTGGCGCGCGCCAGCGGTTATCCGCCACACGCCGAGCGTTTCGAGCAACACGGCTACGACTTGGCCCAACTGCTTGCCGCGGCGCACACCGCCGTGAGGGGTTAGCGGTGGGTGTGTTCATCGGACTGTTGCTCGGGCTGGGGCTGTTCCTGCTCGTGATGCCGTGGCCGGCACGATCAGCGGGCCGGCCACGTTGGCGTCGAAGCAGCCGCACTTCCGACCTGCTCGTGGAGGCCGGAGTTCGGTCGATCAACAGCACGCAGGTGGTGCTTGGATCGCTTGCCGCCGCAGTGCTTGCTTTTCTGGTGGTGTTGGCGGTATCAGGAACGGTTCCGCTGGCGCTGGCTTTTGCGATCTTCGCCGGTCTCGGGCCGCGGTCGGTGCTTCGCCGCCGCGCCCACGCCCGCGCGATGGCCCGGCGGGAGGCGTGGCCCGAGGCTGTTGATCACCTCGTCTCCGCCGTGCGGGCGGGGCTTTCGTTGCCCGAAGGACTCGCCGCCCTTGGCAGCGTCGGACCGGTGGAGTTGCAAGCGGCCTTTCTCAGGTTCGAGCGCAACTACCAGGCGAGCGGCTCGTTTCTTGCGTGCCTCGACGAACTTGCCGACGACCTCGCCGATCCGATCGGCGATCGTGTCGTCGAGGCGCTCCGGGTCGCTCGGGAGGTCGGTGGTACTGACCTCGGTGGACTTCTCCGTACGCTGGCGCGCTTTTTGCGGGAGGACAGTCGCACCCGCGGGGAACTCGAGGCCCGGCAGTCCTGGACCGTGAGTGCGGCGCGGATCGCGTTGGCCGCACCGTGGCTGGTGCTGCTCCTCCTTGCCACCCAGGCGAGCACGATCGAGGCATACAACAGTGCGTCGGGCGCGCTCGTGCTCGCGGTCGGCGGCGGCGTTTCCTATGTTGCCTTTGTCCTCATGCGGCGGATCGGCCGACTTCCGGCCGAGGGTCGGGTGCTCCGGTGAACCCGCTCGGCGCCCTGGTCGGTGCTCTGGCTGGCGCCGGTGTGCTGATGGTCGCGCTGCGGATGCCCGTCGCGCGGCACCCGCAACTCTCGGATCGCATCGCTCCGTACCTGCGGACGATTGGCCCAGTCTCTACGTTTACGCAGCGCCTTCCCCGTCCGGCCGGCGTGTCGGAGCGGACCGGGCGCGTCGTGCTGGCACGCCTGGGGGCGCGCCTCGATCGCCTCGTCGGGGGCGGCCCCTCGGTCCGACGTCGACTTGCGGCGCTCGGTAGTCCCCTGACCGTCGAGATGTTCCGGCAGGAACAGGTGCTCGCAGCGGGGGCGGGCGCCGGGATAGGTCTTGCACTGCTCGCAATGAGGATCGGGACGGGCAGCGGGCCGCCGGCGCTGTCCCTCGTCGGGCTCACCGTTCTCGGCGCCTTTGTCGGCTATTGGTTACGTGACTACTGGTTGACGCGAGCGGTTCATCGGCGGGAGGAACTGATCGCAGTCGAGCTGCCGACGATCGCCGAGTTGCTCGCGCTTGCGGTCAGCGCTGGCGAGAGCCCGCTCGCCGCACTCGAACGGGTCACCCGGCGAACGACGGGCGAGCTTTCCCGTGAGTTGCGCACCGCCCTCGCCGAGACCAGGGCGGGGACTCCGTTCATCGACGCCCTCGCCGGCATCGCCGAACGTACGTCCCTGCCGAGTTTGGACCGCTTCGCCGACGGCCTTGCAGTCGCTATGGCGCGCGGTACGCCACTCGGGGAAGTGCTTCGCGCACAAGCGGTCGACGTCCGCGAAGCGGGTCGTCGGGCGTTGCTCGAATCCGGCGGGAAGCGCGAGATAGCGATGATGGTGCCAGTCGTGTTTCTCGTTCTGCCCGTGACCATCCTGTTTGCGCTCTACCCCGGCGCCGTGACGCTGACGAGCATCGCTCACTGACGATTCGGAGACGACATGACCTGCACCTCCCTGCTGCTCCTTCGCGCCTACACGTTGTTCGCGCAGCTGCCTGCTATGCCAGGGCGCGTCGCCTTGCGCGCGTTCGGCGACCGCAACCGCGATCGTGGTGACATCCCCGGCTGGGTCATGATCGCGATGATGAGTGCCGCGGTCGTCGTCGTTCTCATACCTTTGGTGGGCCCGAAGATCGGTGACGCATTCTCGAACGCGGTGGACAGCGTTTCGAATACGAACTCCAACACGGGCAAATGAGCCGGGCGCGCCCGTCGCCGGAGGCGCGCGACTCGGGTGCGGCAATAGTCGAGTACACCCTGGTCGCAACCCTGCTCATCTTTGTGTTCCTCGGCATCGCGCAGGTGGCGCTCGTACTGCACGCGCGCAATGTCCTGGTCGCGGATGCCGCCGAAGGCGCGCGGGCGGCGGCAGTCCGCGGCGCTGGTCTCGACGACGGTGAACAGGTCTGCGCGGACTCGATCCGCCATTCGTTGTCTTCCGCGGCTGCCGCGGGATCACCCTGTTCCGCCGCTCTGGACGACGAACACGGTGCGCAACTCGTTGACATGCGCGCTCAGGTCACACTGCCGCTTACGTTCGTACCCCTCGGGAAAATTCATCTCGACGTCCGTGCCCGGGCGTTGCGCGAACCACAATGAGCAACCGCCTTCGGCTACGAAACGATGACGGAAGCGCATTGATCGAATTCGTCGGCGCGTCGGTCATTCTGCTCGTCCCCCTCGTGTATCTGCTGCTCAGCGTTTTTCAGGTGCAACGTGGATCGTTTGCGGCGTCTCAGGCTGCGCGCGAAGCGGGCCGGGCGTTCGCCACCGCGCCCTCCACCGCCACGGGAATCGCGCGTGCGGACGATGCCGCACGTCTCGCGTTCGAGGACCAGGGGATTACCGTTCCACCGGTGGTCCGGTTCGTCGAGTTCGGCGCGTCCTGCGCCGGCAGTACCCCGACCGTCACCCCCTCCTTGGCTCCCGGTGCACGGTTCACCGTCTGCGTGGGCAAGCAAGTCCCGCTGCCGTACGCGGACCGCGGCCCGTTCGCGGGGGCGTTGCACGCCCGGGTGGAGGTGGTCGGCACGTATGCGCTCGTCGTCGAC
>CAXTUZ010000082.1:5204-8856 GCA_964247525.1 uncultured bacterium | reverse complement strand
GTCGGCCGAGCCGGGGTTGATGTCGGCCACCTGGGTCGTCCCGGCGGCGGTGCCCGTGGTCGCGGCGGTACGGCCGGCGCGTTCGGCAGACCGGGCGCGCCGCGCGGTAAACAGCGCAAGTCCAAGCGGGCGAAGCGGCAGGAGTTCGACAACCTGTCGGCGCCCACGCTCGAGTCGGGTGCGCCGCGGGGCAACGGCGAGGTCGTGCGGCTCGCTCGAGGTGCGTCATTGGCAGACTTCGCGGACAAGATCAACGCGAACCCGAGTTCGCTCGTCCAGGTCGCGCTCATCCAGCTGAACGAGATGGTGACCGCCACCCAGTCGGTGACCGACGACGTCCTGCAACTTCTCGGTGTGACGCTGGGCTACACGGTTCAGATCGTGACGCCCGAGGAAGAGGATGCGGCGCTGCTCGCGCGCTACGACATCGAGTTCGGCGGCGAGTACGCCGCGGACGCGGATCTCGTCGCCCGCCCGCCGGTGGTCACCGTGATGGGTCACGTCGACCATGGAAAGACCCGGTTGCTCGACGCCATCCGGCAGGCGGACGTGGTCAGCCGGGAGGCCGGGGGGATCACGCAGCACATCGGCGCGTATCAGGTGCACAACGCCTCGAGCGACCGGCTGCTGACCTTCATCGACACCCCCGGTCACGAGGCGTTCACCGCGATGCGTGCCCGTGGCGCCCAGGTGACCGACATCGCGATCCTCGTGGTCGCCGCCGACGACGGCGTGATGCCGCAGACGATCGAGGCGCTGAACCACGCCCAGGCCGCCGGGGTGCCGATCGTCGTCGCAGTGAACAAGGTCGACAAGGAGGGCGCGGACCCGGCCAAGGTGCGGGGCCAGCTCACCGAATACGGACTCGTCGCCGAGGAGTACGGCGGCCAGACACTGTTCGTCGACGTCTCGGCGAAGGCGAACACAGGGATCCAGGATCTGCTGGACGCCGTTCTGCTCACCGCGGATGCGGCCTTGGAACTGGTCGCGGACGACAGCGTCCAGGCTCAGGGTGTCGCGATCGAAGGCCACCTCGACCGTGGCCGGGGACCGGTGGCGACCGTCCTCGTCCAGCGTGGGACCCTTCGCGTCGGGGATTCGGTTGTCGCGGGAGACGCGTTCGGCCGGGTCAGGGCGATGCTCGACGAGCACGGCGACCAGGTGGCCGAAGCCGGTCCGTCACGGCCGGTCCAGGTGCTCGGTTTCACGTCCGTCCCCGGCGCCGGCGACAACTTCCTCGTCGTCACCGAGGACCGGGTCGCCCGGCAGATCGCCGAACAGCGGCAGGCGCGGGAGCGTAATGCCGAGCTGGCCCTCGCGCGTCGTCGTCCGACGCTGGAGTCGATCTTCGATCAGCTCAAGGAGGGCGAGAAGTCCGAACTCACCCTGATCATCAAGGGTGACGTGTCGGGGTCGGTCGAGGCCCTCGAGGACGCGCTGCTCAAGATCGACGTGGGCGACGAGGTTTCGCTGCGGATCATCCACCGCGGTGTCGGCGCGATCACCGAGAACGACGTCACGTTGGCGTCCGCCTCGGAGGCGGTCATCCTCGCCTTCAACGTCCGGCCGGAAGGCAAGGCGCGCGAGCTGGCCGACCGCGAGCACGTCGACATCCGTTTCTACACCGTCATCTACGCGGCGATCGAGGACATCGAGAACGCGCTGCGCGGGTTGCTCAAGCCGGTCTACACCGAGGCGCAGCTCGGGACCGCGGAGGTTCGAGAGGTGTTCCGCGTACCTCGGATCGGCAACGTCGCCGGCACGCTGGTCCGCTCGGGCACCATCACCCGCAACAGCAAGGCGCGGCTCATCCGCGACGGCGTGGTCGTGGCGGACAATCTCACCGTCGAATCGCTGCGGCGCTTCAAAGATGACGTCACCGAGGTTCGGGACGGGTACGAGTGCGGTATCGGGCTCGGGTCGTTCAACGACATCAAGATCGACGACGTCATCGAAACGTTCGAGATGAGGGAAACCCCGCGAACCTGAGGCCGGCGACCGGTACGGTGACTCCGGTCGCGGCGAGGAGGTTTGCAGGTGGCGGACAGCGCACGTGCTCGCCGGATGGCGGTGCGGATCCGGCAGCTCGTCGCCGAGATGCTCGAGCGGCAGATCAAGGATCCGCGGCTGGCGATGGTCACGGTGACCGACGCACGACTCACGGCGGATCTTCGTGAAGCGACGGTGTTCTACACCGTGTACGGCGACGACGCCGACCGCGCTTCGAGCGCGGCGGCGCTGGCCTCGGCGACGGGTGCGCTGCGGACCGCGGTCGGCCGCTCCCTCGGAGTACGGCACACGCCGAGCCTCGGGTTCGTGCTCGACGCCCTTCCGGACAATGCACGCGCGATCGACGGGCTGCTCGGCGAGGCGCGCCGTGCAGACGCGAAAGTCGCCGAGGTCCGGCAGGGCAAGAGCCCGGTCGGCGATCCGGACCCCTACCGGGAGACCCCGCAGCGGGACGCGGCAGGCGGCGGTTCGGACCTGTGACCGAGTCACCTTCGCCGACCGGTGTGACCGGCGGGTCCGAAGGTCGGGTCACGCCCGACGGCCTCCTCGTCGTCGACAAGCCGGCCGGCATCACGTCCCACGACGTCGTCGACCGGGTCCGCCGGCTCGCCCGTACCCGGCGCGTCGGGCACGCCGGCACGCTGGACCCGCTGGCGACGGGGATTCTGATTCTCGGTATCGGCCGGTCCACCCGGCTGCTCGGGTATCTCGCGCTGCACGACAAGGCGTACGAGGCCGGCATCAGGCTGGGGGTCGTCACCGACACCGATGACGCCGAAGGGACGGTGCTGGCCACCACCTCGGTGGAGGTCGACGAGCAGGCGATCACGACCCGGATGGCGGCGCTGACCGGTCGTTTCGACCAGGTTCCGCCCTCGTTCAGCGCGCTGAAGGTTCTCGGCAAGAGGGCGTACGCCCGGGCGCGCGCGGGCGAGGAGGTCCGCCTGCAACCTCGGAGCGTCGAAGTCAGCACGTTCGCGCTCACCCGCGTCGAAGGCCCGGTCGTCTACGCCGAGGTGGAGTGCTCGTCCGGCACGTACGTGCGCTCTCTCGCCCGTGACCTCGGCGCGGCGCTGGGTGTAGGCGCCCATCTCGCCTCGCTCCGGCGGACCAGGGTCGGGGATTACGGCCTCGCCGCCGCGCATCGGCTCGACGCGATGGAACGTTCGGGCAGCCTTCCGCTCGTGCCGATGGACGAAGCGGTGCGGCGCGCCTTCCCCCTTCGCACGCTGAGCGCCGAGGAGGCGAACGATGTCAGCTTCGGTCGCTCGCTCGCCGCGAGCGGAGCAGACGGCGTCTACGGCGCCTTCGGACCCGACGGGTCGGTCGTCGCGCTGGTGGAGCACCGCGAGGGGCGGGCTCGGCCGGTGCTCGTATTCAACGCGCACTGATCGGTCGTGCGGTCCCCCCGTTAGGCTCGCGCATCGTGGAGCGCTGGTACGGCACGGGACCACGGCCCGCCGCCTGGCCAGGTGCGGTCGTCGCGGTGGGGGTGTTCGACGGGGTGCACCGCGGCCATCAGGTCATCGTCGGCACGGCCGTACGCAGCGCACGGGAGCGCGGGCTGCCCGCCGTGCTCCTCACCTTCGAGCCGCACCCGGTTGAGGTGCTTCGCCCCGGTGTTCATCCCGCTGTTCGTCCG
>CAXTUZ010000082.1:0-5194 GCA_964247525.1 uncultured bacterium | reverse complement strand
TCACCGGGATCGCGCACAAGGCCGAGCTGGTCGAATCGCTCGGCATAGATGTGTTGTGCGTGCTGGCCTTCACCCCGGCGCTGTCACGAATGACCGCCGAGTCGTTCACGCGCGAGGTCCTGGTCGAGCAACTCGGCGCAAAGGAGGTGGTCGTCGGAGCATCCTTCCGGTTCGGCGCGAACGCGAAGGGCACCGCCGAGACCCTCTCCGAGGTAGGTGCCGTCGCCGGGTTCGACACCACTGCCGTGCCGCTGGTCCTCGATCGTTCGGAGCGCTTCTCCTCGACGGCTATCCGCGCTCTGGTGGCGGCGGGCGACATGGAGGACGCAGCCGCCGCGCTGGGCCGCGACCACCGGGTCGCCGGGACGGTCGTGCGCGGAGACGCCCGAGGCCGCGAGCTGGGATATCCGACGGCGAATCTGCAGACGCTCCCGCATTCGGCGGTGCCGGCCGATGGCGTGTACGCCGGCAGGTACGTGCGCGGCCGCGGCTCCGTCTTCCCGGCCGCGGTCAGCGTCGGGACCAACCCGACCTTCGCCGGGGTCGAGCGCCGAGTCGAGGCTTACGTCCTGGGCTTCGACGGGGACCTCTACGGCGAGCAGGCCGGGATCGAATTCCACCGCCGGCTTCGCGGACAGGTCCGTTTCGGCGACATTCCGGCCCTCCAGGAACAGATGGCGCGTGATGTCGCCGCAGTCGAGCAGATGAGGGACCTGCTGGTATCCTGAGCGTCAGGTCACGTCCGCGTGGCCGTGCGTATCCCTGTTTCGGTGACGACGACCCGAGGCGCGCACCCGTAGAGAAGGTGAGTCGAGCAGTGGCGCTCGCCAGCGAGACCAAGAACGAGATCATGGCCGAGTACGGCACCGTGGAGCGCGACACCGGCTCGCCGGAAGTTCAGGTCGCGATGTTGACGCGCCGCATCTCCGACCTCACCGAGCACCTCAAGTCGCATAAGCACGATCACCACAGCAGGCGCGGCCTGCTGTTGCTGGTCGGACGACGCCGTCGCCTGCTCAACTACTTGTCGCGCACCGACATCACCCGCTACCGAGCGCTCATCGAGCGTCTGGGGCTGCGCCGCTAGCTGTTCCACCCGGCCCGGCACCGTGCCGGGTCCGGTCACATGACCGCCGACCGGCAGACTCTCCGTGCTCGGTCCTCGGTGGTGGCCCCCGGGGCTATGCCTCTTGCAAGCCCTCCTTGCAACGCACCCGGGCGCTTCGATCGAAGACCGGCTCTCGTCACCGGGCGGCGACCCCGTACGAGGAGACCTTTTGAGCATCACCACAAGTCCGGCGGCACCGCCCGTCATGGACGGCGCCGTCGAGGCGACCGCAGTCATCGACAACGGCAGCCATCCTGGCGTCGAGATCCGGTTCGAGACCGGACGGCTCGCCAAGCAGGCCGCCGGAAGCGTCCTCGCCACCATGGGCGAGACCGTCATCCTGTCCGCGACGACGTATTCCAAGCGTCCCAAGGACCAGTTCGACTTCTTCCCGCTCACCGTCGACATCGAGGAGCGGATGTATGCGGCCGGGAAGATCCCCGGTTCGTTCTTCCGGCGCGAGGGCCGTCCCTCGACGGACGCGATCCTCACCTGCCGCCTGATCGACCGCCCGCTGCGACCGACGTTCGCGAAAGGCCTGCGCAACGAGGTCCAGGTCGTGGGCACCGTCATGGCGCTCGATCCCGACACCCTCTACGACGTGGTGGCGATCAACGCCGCGTCGGCGTCCACGCAGCTGTCCGGGTTGCCTTTCTCCGGACCGGTCGGAGCGACGCGCGTCGCGCTGGTGGGCAGGGACTGGATCGCCTTCCCGACCCATACCCAGCTCGAGTCCGCCACGTTCGACATGGTCGTCGCCGGTCGCCTGCTCGACTCGGGCGACGTCGCGATCATGATGGTGGAGGCGGAGGCGCCGGAGAAGACGACCGACCTGATCACCGGCGGTGGCACCGCGCCCACAGAGGACGTGGTGGCTGCCGGTCTGGAAGCCGCCAAGCCCGCGATCGCCGCGCTGTGCCGGGCCCAGCAGGAACTCGCCGGGAAGGCCGCCAAGCCGGTCGCCTCGTTCCCGGTCTACCTCGAGTACCAGCCCGACGTCCTCGACGCCGTCACCGGTGCGGTGAGCGACGAGGTGGGCGCGGCCATCACGCTCGCCGCCAAGGGCGAGCGCAATGCGGCTCTCGATGCCGCGCGGGACCTCGCCGCGGACAAGCTGGCAGCCCAGTTCGAGGGCCGCGAGAAGGAAATCGGCGGCGCGGTGAGAGCGCTGACCAAGCAACTCGTCCGTCAGCGCATCGTCTCCGACGGCGTCCGCATCGACGGGCGCCGTGCGACGGACATCCGCGAGTTGTCGGCGGAGGTCGAGGTGCTCCCGCGGGTCCACGGCAGTGCCTTGTTCGAGCGCGGCGAGACGCAGATCCTCGGTGTCACCACGCTGAACATGCTGCGGATGGAGCAGCAGCTCGACACGCTCTCCCCGGAGACCCGCAAGCGGTACATGCACAACTACAACTTCCCGCCGTACTCGACCGGGGAGACCGGTCGCGTCGGCTCGCCGAAACGGCGCGAGATCGGCCACGGCGCGCTCGCCGAGCGTGCGCTCATGCCCGTGCTGCCGAGCCGGGAAGACTTCCCGTACGCCATCCGGCAGGTGTCCGAGGCGCTGGGCTCGAACGGATCGACGTCGATGGGCTCGGTGTGTGCCTCGACGTTGTCACTGCTCAACGCCGGCGTGCCGCTGAAGGCTCCCGTCGCCGGCATCGCGATGGGCCTGATCCGGGAGGGCGGCGAGTACGTCGCGCTGACCGACATCCTCGGCGACGAAGACGCCTTCGGGGACATGGACTTCAAGGTCGCCGGAACACAGGCGTTCGTCACCGCACTGCAGCTCGACACCAAGCTCGACGGGATTCCGTCGGACGTGCTCGCGCAGGCGCTCAAGCAGGCCCGCGCGGCCCGGCTGACGATCCTCGACGTGATGAACGAGGCCATCGACGCTCCGGACGAGATGAGCCCGTACGCACCGCGCGTGATCTCGGTGCAGGTTCCGGTCGACAAGATCGGGGAGGTCATCGGCCCGAAGGGCAAGACGATCAACCAGATCCAGGACGAAACCGGCGCCCAGATCTCGATCGAGGACGACGGCACCATCTACATCGGGGCGACCGACGGACCGAGTGCCGAGGCTGCGCGCGCGCAGATCAACGCGATCGCCAACCCGCAGATGCCCGAGGTGGGCGAGCGGTATCTCGGGACGGTCGTGAAGACGACCACCTTCGGGGCGTTCGTGTCGCTCACTCCGGGTCGCGACGGCTTGTTGCATATCAGCAAGCTCAAGGCGCTTGCCGGCGGAAAGCGGGTGGAGAACGTCGACGACGTCACGCCCGTCGGGACCAAGATCCAGGTCGAGATCGGCGAGATCGACAGCCGCGGCAAGATCAGCCTTCAGCCGGTCGTCGCGCAGGACGCGGCGACCGCGTAACCCCGGTGCCCAGAGCAGGTGCGAAAGCGGCGGACACCCAGCACGACCCGGGTGTCCGCCGTTCCGTGTTACCCGGTGGTGTGCGGGTCGTCACCGAGCAGGTCCCCGGTGTGCGCTCGGTCGCGCTCGGCATCTTCGTCGGCGTCGGTTCGCGTGACGAGAACCGGCGCCAGGCGGGGGCGAGCCACTACCTCGAGCACCTGCTGTTCAAAGGCACCCCGAACCGCTCCGCGTTCGAGATCAGCTCCGCGTTCGATCGCGTCGGTGGTGACGTCAACGCCTACACGACGAAGGAATACACCTGCTTCCACGCGAAGGTGCTCGACGACGACCTACCGATGGCTGCGCAGGTGCTCACCGACATGGTCACGTCCTCGCTCCTCGCGCCTGGCGAAGTAGAACTCGAGCGCGGGGTGATCCTCGAGGAAATTGCCGCCGCTGCGGACGAGCCGTCCGACGTCGCGCACGAGCTGTTCGCCCGGGCGTTGTTCGGCGACCATCCGCTCGGACGCCCGATCCTCGGCAGCGAGCAGTCCGTGCGGGCACTGTCGCGCACCGCGGTCGCCTCGTACTGGCGGCGCGGTTACACCCCTGACCGGCTCGTGATCGCCGCTGCGGGCAACGTCGGGCACGACGACCTCCTTCGCCGGCTCGAGCCCGCGCTGGCCGCGCCCGGTGCGCCATCGGTCCGTCCTGCCCCGGCGGGTCGCCGCCCACCGGGGAGAACCGCGGAACCGGTGCTGCTCGCGAATCGCCGAACCGAACAGGCCAACCTGGTGTACGGCGTGCGCGGATTGCCCCGCCGGGACGAGCGCGAGTGGGTGATGAGCGTGCTGAGCAGTGCGCTCGGCGGCGGGATGTCGAGCCGCCTGTTCCAGGAGATCCGCGAGAAACGCGGTCTCGCGTACAGCGTCTACGCCTTCGACGCGGGTTACCGCGACACCGGAATGTTCGCGATAAGTGTCGGCTGTCAGCCGCGCCGGGCGCCCCAGGTGCTCGAGATCCTGCGCGACGAACTCGCCGACGTCGCCGCGAACGGTCTCCGGCCGGGCGAGCTGGAACTCGGGCGCGGACAGGTACGGGGGGCGCTGCTCCTGGGGCAGGAGGACACCCACGACAGGATGACCAGGGTCGGCAAGGGCGAATTGCTGTACGGATCGGTGCTCCCCGTCGAGGAAATGCTCCGGCGGCTCGACGCGGTCGACGGAGCGGCCGTCCGCTCGTTGGCCGCCGAGCTGCTCACCGCACCGAAGGCGGTGGCCGGGGTCGGGCCCTTCCGGCGCGGCGAGCTGGCCGCTTTCGACCGGGCCGTCGCGTGATCGCGGTCGGTGTCCTGGGGGCGCGTGGGCGAATGGGCAGCGAGGTTGTCAGCGCGATCGCCGAAGCCGCCGACGTCGAGCTCGTTGCGGGCATAGACGCGGGGGACTCTCTCGAGCCCCTGCGCCTCGCGCGGGTGGTCGTCGATTTCACGACGCCCGACTCCGTGCTCGGCAACCTGCGCTGGTGCCTGGACGCCGGGCTGTCGGCAGTGGTCGGCACGACCGGTTTCGACGCGGCCCGGCTCGCGCACGTCGCGCAGTGGCTCGAGGACAAACCCGACCAAGGTGTCGTCGTCGCTCCGAACTTCGGGATTGCGGCGGTGCTGATGATGCGCTTCGCCGCACAGGCGGCGCCGTGGTTCGACTCTGTGGAGATTGTCGAGT
>CAXTUZ010000081.1:7995-8865 GCA_964247525.1 uncultured bacterium | reverse complement strand
AGGAGGCGGGCGAACTCGTCGTGGTCGAGGACATGCGCCGCCGGAAGGCGGAGATGGACGAACGTGCCGACGCCTTTCTCGCCCTCCCCGGGGGAATCGGCACGCTGGAGGAGCTTCTCGAGGTGTGGACGTCGCGCGCCCTCGGGATGCACGCGAAGCCGGTGACGGTGCTTGACCCGACCGGTGTCTTCGACCCGTTGCGGGTCTTCGTCGACGAGCTGGCGGCGGCTGCCTTCGTCCGGGCGGAGGGACTGCGAGCGGTGCGGTGGACCAGGACCGTCGCTGCGGCGCTCGACGCCTGCGTTCCCGGCGCGAGGTGACGGCTCAGGCCAGACCGCGGCGGCCGATACGGGGTGGACGTTCACCGAGGATGGCGCTCACCATGTCGAGCGTGCGGCGAGTCGCGTCGACGTCGTGGGCGCGGAAGACGCGCGCGCCGAGCCATGCGCTGACGGCGGTCGCGGCCAGCGTCCCCTCGAGCCGCTCGCCGACCGGCAGGTCGAGCGTCTCCCCGATGAAGTCCTTGCGAGAGAGAGCGACCAGGACCGGCCACCCGGTCGCGACCAGCCGGTCGAGATGGCGCGTGAGCAGCAGCGAATGCCGGGTGTTCTTCCCGAAGTCGTGGGTCGGATCGAGCAGGATCGCCTCCCGCCGAACGCCGCGGTCCACCGCGATCCGAGCGAGTCTCGTAGTGGTGTCGAGGACATCGGCGACGACATGCCCCTGTTCAAAACAGGTCTGGGATTGGACTCGATTGACGCCCTGGAGTTGACGCTCAACGTCGAGCGTGAGTACGGGGTGAAAGTCGCCAACAGCGAGCAGGCGCTGAAGGCCTCGGCGGCGGAGCCCGAGCCGGATGTCGTCGAGCCG
>CAXTUZ010000081.1:0-7985 GCA_964247525.1 uncultured bacterium | reverse complement strand
AGTGGTGTCGAGGACATCGGCGACGACATCGTCGTACGCGACGCGGTGCGGCCGGGTCCGTGGGATCGCACCGCCGGTGTGCGCGCACACGAGCCCGGCGCCGGCTTCGGCCGCGGCGTGCGCAAGCTCGGGATCATGACCGGCCCACGTGTCGTTGACCAGGTCGGCGCCGCAGGCGAGGAGCTCACGGGCCACGGGCGCTCGCCAGGTGTCCACGCTGATCACCACGTCCGGATGCCGTCCGCGCAGGAGCGCGACGAAGTCCGCGGTACGCCGGAGCTCTTCACGTTCGTCGACGATCTCACCGGGTCCGGCTTTGACTCCGCCCACGTCGATGATCGCCGCCCCCGCGGCGATGTGGCGATCGGCCAGGTCCACGGCGGCCGCCTGCGCGTACGCGGCGCCACGGTCGTAGAACGAGTCCGGGGTGCGGTTCACCACCGCCATCACGACGCGATCGGTGCTCGCGAAGCGCCGCTTCCCGAGCACGAGGTCCACGGCGCCACCTTTGCACGGGTGACCCCGTGGGCGCCGGTGACCCGCGAGCACCTCCGCATGACACGATGGCCGCATGGTCGCGCTCGAGATCATCGTTGTTGCGGTCGTGCTGTTCGGTCTGGCCGCGTACGTGAGTGGCAGGTTCGGGGCGATGAGCAGCGCGCCTCCTGATGAGGCAGCCGACGGCTTGCCCGACGGCACGCTTCACGGCACCGATCTCGATGGGGCCCGCTTCGGCCTTGCTTTCCGCGGCTACCGGATGGCGCAGGTCGATTCCGTGCTCGACCGGGTTCGCGACCAGCTTCTCGACCAGGAGGCGGAACTCGAGACGTTGCGGGCCGAACTGGCCAGGGAGCGGACTTTCGGGCCTCGGAACCACCCGGCCCTGCCCGAGTCGTGAACGCGCACCTGACGCTCTCGGTGGAGGTACCCGCGCCCGCAGCGGACACCTGGGCTGCCCTGGTCGACTGGAAGGCGCAGCACGAGTGGATGCTCGGCACGAATACCGAGGTCCGGGCAGGGGATGGCGCTTCGGTCGGAGCTCGTCTTGCCGCCCGTACGGCCCTCGGCCCGCTCGGGTTCTGGGATCCGATGGAGATCACCGCTTGGGACCCGCCACGCCACTGTGCCGTGCGGCATACCGGTCGCGTCGTGCGCGGAACCGGGGCGTTCGACGTCGAGTCGGCCGGACCGGAGCGATCGAGATTCCGGTGGTCGGAAACCATTGACGTACCGTTCGGGCCGCTCGGATCGCTCGGCTGGCGTCTGTTCGGGCGCTCGGCCGTCGCATTCGGGGTCACACTCTCGCTCCGGCGGTTCGCGCGCTGGGTCCCGGTGCACGCGTCTGCACGCCGGGCCTGACCCCTCGCCCGACGTAACGTCTCATGCCGGACACGGGAGTTCCGCAAGCCGGACCCGACGGAGCGCTTCGGTGTCCCTGGGCGCTCGCGGACCCTACGTACATGCGCTATCACGACGTGGAGTGGGGACGACCGCTCCGCGGCGAAACCGCGCTGTTCGAGCTGCTCAGCCTGGAGGTCTTCCAATCCGGCCTGTCCTGGCTGACGATCCTGCGCAAGCGAGACGCGTTCCGCGAGGCGTTCGAGGGCTTCGACCCGGCGGTCGTCGCCCGGTACGGAGACCGTGATGTCGCCCGGCTGGTCGCGGACGCAGGCATCGTTCGGCACCGCGGCAAGATCAGCGCGACCATCGCGAACGCCGCGGCGACCCGTGCGCTGGGGCCCGGCGGCTTTTCGTCGTTGGTGTGGCGAGCAGCGGGCCCTCAGGTCGAGATCCCCCGGACGCTCGCGGCCGTCCCCGCGTCGACCCCGGCGTCCCAGCTGCTGTCCCGAACGCTGAAGGAGGCCGGTTTTCGCGGCGTCGGTCCCACCACGGCGTACGCCTTCATGCAGGCAGCCGGCGTCGTTAATGATCATCTCGCCGAATGCTCGGCGCGCGAAACCACCGATCTGGGATGATGTTCGGGCGCGTGGTGCGTAATCGGGGTTCGGATGAGGAGGAGCGTCATGGCGGCCATGAAGCCGCGGACCGGTGACGGACCGCTGGAGGTCACCAAGGAGGGACGCGGCATCGTCATGAGGGTGCCCCTCGAGGGTGGCGGACGATTGGTTGTCGAACTCAACAGCGAAGAGGCCACGAACCTGGGGGAGGCATTGCGAACAGCTGTCGGCTAGCCGCGGTCCCGACATTCGCCGAATAGCCGTAGTCACGCTGTTCTCGTACGTCACAATGTGCGCAAAGGTCACACCCTCCTGCTCGCGCGGGTAGTGACGGACGAGCCAGTGGGATCCGCGGGGAGGTGTGGTGCCCCGGGCAGAGGTGACCGGCTCACGGGTACGGCACCGTGACGTGCTCGCGCTCCGCGAGTACCGCGGGGTATGGCTCTCCGAGGTTACGAGCATCCTCGGCGACCAGCTCGCCCGGATCGCCCTCTCCATCCTGATCTTCGAGCGGACCGACGACGCTTTCCTGGCCTCCCTCGCCTTCGCGGTGTCCTACCTGCCGGCGCTGGTGGCCGGCGCCTTGTCCGCAGGGTTGACGGACCTCATCCCGCGCCGCCGGTTGATGGTCTATTGCGACCTGCTACGAGCAGGGCTCGTCGGGCTGATGTGCATGCCCGGGATGCCCATCGGTGGGCTGCTGGTGATCCTGTTCGTCGTCAGCGCGATCGACGCACCGTTCGGCGCCGCCCGGGGCGCACTCGTGCAGGACGTTCTGAGCGCCGAGCAGTATCCGGTCGGGCAGTCCCTCTTTCAGGCGACGAGCCAGTTCGGTCAGATCATCGGTCTCGCCGTCGGCGGAGCAGTGGTCAGCGCATTCTCGGCGCGGGGCGCGCTCGTCATCGATGCACTGACGTTCGTCGTTTCCGCCGGTCTCCTCCTCACCCTCGTGAAAGGTCGGCGCGCGTCGCAGGCACGCGGCAAGGAGTCGTACTGGGCGACGAACATCGAAGGGGCGCGCATCATCGCGCGCTCGGGCCTGCTCCGCACGCTGCTCGGACTCACCGTGTTCGGGCTGGCGCTGCTCGTTGCGACGGAGGGGCTGGCCGTCTCGTACGCGCACCAGGTGGGCGGTGGCTCGGTCGCCACCGGGCTGCTGGCGGCGTCGGTTCCCACCGGCATGGCGCTCGGCCTGCTCGCCGTCGGCCGGGTCGTGCCGGCGACCAAGCGGGTCGACGCCATTCGGTTGCTCTACCTGCTCTGGCCGATTCCCCTGGTCGCGACCATCCACCGGCCACCGGTGGCCGTGGCGTGTCTGCTGTGGGGGCTCGCGGGAGCGCTGTCGAGTTACCAGCTGCTGGCCAACGTCATGTTCGCCGAGGCGTTGCCGACTGCGATGCGAGGACGTGCCTTTTCCTTCGCCTACGCAGCGATCGTGGCCGCGCAAGGCTGCGGTGTGGCTATCGCCGGAGTGCTGGCGGACGCGACCGACCCGGCCTTGACCTTCGGCGTGCTGGGCCTGGTCGGCATTGTGGCGTCGCCGTTCTTCGTGTCGGCGCTGGTTCGGAGCGCTCGCGGCACCTCGTCGGTTGCGGCGCTCGACTCAAGTCTGAGCACGGCGGGCCGACAAAGAAGCATGCCCGTGTCGTCGGCGCAACCGGCATCACGCGCCCTCATGCCGGGCCCGCCGCCGCCGCGCAAGCGCCCGAGTGCGATGAGACGAGTGGCGGATCGGGCGCGGTGGCGCTCGGTCAGTTCGTACGGACTGGCATTCGCGGTCGTCGCAGGAGCGACGTTCGTCGTCTCGACGGGGCACATTCATGACACGACAACTGCCAGCCCCGTGCACTGGTCTTGGTGGATCCTCGTGCCGATGCTCTTGGCGACCGAGTTCTTCGCGGTGCCGGTCCAGCGAGGCGCGGAGATAACCAGGGTGGCTTTAACGCCGTTGCCCATTGTGCTGGGGCTGTTCCTCTGCACCCCGTCAACGTTGTTCTTCTCGGTCGTGATCGCTACAGCGGTCCTAGAGGCTTACTACGTCCTCACCGCTCGCCGCTACATCATGACGGCGGTCAACATTGCTAGCCACGCGTTGCTCGCCCTAAGCGCAGAGTTCACTTTTAGTCTCTTCCGCGGTGCCGGCCACTTCGGCTGGACGGATTTGCTCGGCGGGTTCGTCGCCGCGTTGGCAGCCGACAACGTGCAGGCCGGATTCATGTTCGCGACGCGGCGGCTGTACACGGGTTCCCTTCCGCCGAGGCAAATGGTCATCGCGCTCCGGCTCGGTAACGGTGCCGGCATGGTTGCCGCGTCCCTCGGCTTGCTCGCGGTCGTCGCGATGCGCAGCGGGGCCTCGTACGGCTGGCTCCTTCTCGTCGTCGGAAGCCTGGTCATCGCTGGTTCACGGGCTTATGCCGACTTGCTGGACCGGCATCGCGACCTCGGTCAGCTCTATGCGTTCGCGGAGCGGCTCGGCCCACTCCTTCCGGAGGACAGCGAGGTCTGGGTGGTGCTCGAAGAAACCCGGACAATCATGAACGCAACAGCGCTTCAACTTGTCCTCGATGCGGAGGTCGTATCGGTCTCGGCGTCCGGACCGAGGGGACAACAGCGCGCGCTCGAAGTCGACATCAACGATCGCCGGACCGAGTCGCTTCTGCCCGAGGTGAACGCCTCACTGATCCAGGAAAAAGACCGCATCAGCGTGGCCCTTGTCTCGTCAGGCCAACGCCTCGGGACCCTTACGGCGATCGACCGGCTCGGCCATCTCCGCGGGTTTCGGCGCGCGGACCTCCAACTCTTGGCGACGCTGGGCGGGCGCGTCGCGGACGCGCTGGAAAAGGGATTGCTTCTTGGGCGGCTGCAGGACGCCGCGACCCACGACCGGCTCACCGGGCTGCTCACCTTGGCGGAGCTCTCGTCACGGCTCGACGAGCAACTACTCGCCGGTTCTCGGCACCTCGTCATGCTCATCGATGTCGCGCGGCTCAAGGACGTCAACGATTCTCTCGGCCACGAGGCCGGTGACGCGTTGCTGCGCTCCGTCGCGCTTCGGATCGGCGATCTGGTTCCACCGGAGTCGCTGCTCGCTCGGTCGGGCGGCGGTGAATTTGCTGTGGCCATTCCCAACGTCGGCCCGACACGGGCGCCGACCCTCGTCGAAATTTTTACCGAAGAACTGTCCGGCCTGATCCAGGTCCTCGGCGTGTCGGTCGACCTTCGGACGCGCTCTGGATGGGTGCTGTGTCCGGTGGACGCGGTCGATGCCTCCGCGGCCCTCCGGCGCGCCGACCTCGCACTCGGTCACGCGAAGCGTGGGTTGGCGCGTTCGGCGGCGTACTCGCCCAGTCTCGAGATCGACGGCCTGCGGCGCCTGCGTCTCGTCAACGACCTCCGAGATGCGATCGAGCGTCGTGAGCTGGACGTCGTGTACCAGCCGCTGGTCACGCCACGCAACGGCAACGTGATCGGCGCGGAGGCTCTCTGCCGATGGACGCATCGTGAGCTCGGTCCCTTGGCACCCGACGAGTTCATCGTGCTTGCCGAGCAGAGCGCGCTCATCGGCAAGCTCACCGAACTCGTGCTGGACAAGGCGCTCGCGCAGGCCAATGCCTGGGCAGCGCAAGGCCGGAGTCTGCGCATCGCGGTGAACCTGTCCGCGCGATGCCTCTCGGACCTCAGCATGCCGGCGAAAGTGCTCGAGTTGCTGAGCCGGCACCGCGTCGACCCCGGCCAGCTCATCCTCGAAGTGACGGAGACCAGCGTCGCGGAGGATCCCATCCACGCGGGCGTCGTGCTCGATCGGCTCCGGGCGCTCGGGTTGCGGCTGTCGATCGACGACTTCGGCACCGGGTACTCGTCGCTCGCGTCGCTCAAGCGATTCCCCGTGCAGGAGGTGAAGCTGGACCGCCAGTTCATCGTGGACTTCGAAGCCGGTCTCGAGGCGGGCGAAGCCCCGGGCAGCGACAGTGCGGTCGACGTCGCCTTGATCACCGCGATCGTGACATTGGGCCATTCGCTCGGACTCGAGATCGTCGCCGAAGGCATCGAAACCCGCCGCGTGTACGAGCGATTGCGCGACCTCGGCGTCGATGTGCTGCAGGGCTACCTGATCGGCCGACCGGCCCGTGGCGAGTTGTTACCGGCCACGTTCAAGTTCTCCTCGGATCAGAAAGTCCCGCCACGCGGCGCGCGTGTCTGACACGAACAGTTGTTGTCTGAAAATGTTGGGCGGCCGCTCAAGGTTCGGCTCGAGACGACCGACATCACACGCATCGTCAATCAATTTCTACCAGCTGTAGCCGCGCACAGGATCCTCCTCTCAGGGGGGAAGCGGCGGACAGGAGTCAAGTCCTGCACGCCGTTGGGCCTGACCTCCGCGACCCCGGTGTTTCACGCATCGCGGTCCGGGAGGCAGCCGTCACCCTTCCGAGGGAATCGGTTCACCGCAATGGCGGTACCCGGAATTAGTTACAATGGACTAGTTAGTTTGCCGCTGTCGAACTAGCTGATGCGCAAACAGCGCTCCGCAAAGGTGCTAAATCGGTAGGAATCGGGCTTTTACGACTTTGCCGACGCTCGGGTGCCGATGGGGGCCATCACCCGGTTGGCGTCATCACCAGCACGCCGTCACCGAGGGGGAGCACCGCCGCGCGCGCGCTGCCCTCCGCCTCCCATGCCGTAATCTGCGTCAGGACCGCTCGGCCGCCGACCGCACCGGGCTCCCGCGAGGTGCGAGGACCGCTCAGCACGCCCGACACCACGAGAACACCGCCGGGGCGGAGCAGTCGCCGGGCCTGCTCGAGCTGCTCGGGGTACGAGCCGGGCTGCGCATCGAGGTGAACGAGGTCGTAGCCGCGGTCGGTCAGCCGGGGCAGGACTTCGAGGGCGTCACCCGCGATCAACCGGTACCGGGCGCCGGTGATCTCGGCATGCACGAACGTCTCGCGGGCGATCCGCTGATGATCGGCGTTGATGTCGATACTGGTCAGCGTCCCGTCCGCGCGCATCCCACGCACGATCCACAGCCCTGAGACACCCGTTCCCGTTCCGGTCTCGACGGCGGTGCGCGCACCTACCAGCGCCGCAAGGGTACTGAGCAGTGAACCCGTCTCGGGCGTCGCGGATCGCACCCCGAGGTCTGTGGCGCGCTGTCGCGCGGCGACGAGCGGGGCGTCTTCGACGAGGGCTTCGGCAACGAGCGCGGCGAGATCCACCCGGCGACCTTACTGGCGGCGACCTCCCACGGCGGCGAACCGCTCTCAGGCAGCGTTCAGGGCGGCTTCAGCGCATCCCGGGCAGCGGCGGGCCAGGATCACTTTTGTGGCACCCCCGCGCATGACCCCGGTGCCGGCCGATGCACCGGATCATCCCGAGCCCGACCGGGACGACTGGGAGAAGGTTGTCCGCGACCATGGCCTGAGGGTGTACCGGCTCGCCTACCGGCTCACCGGCAATCCGCACGACGCCGAGGACCTGGCACAGGAGACGTTCGTCCGGGTATTCCGGTCGCTGTCCCGCTACGAGCCCGGCACATTCGAAGGCTGGCTGCACCGGATCACGACCAACCTGTTCCTCGACGGCGCTCGCCGCCGCGCCCGGATCCGATTCGACGCCCTCCCGCATGACGGGGAGCGGCTCGCCACCTCGGTCGCGGGACCGGAGCGGCTGGTGATCGACCAGGGCTTCGACGCCGACGTCGAAGCTGCATTACTGGCGCTTTCCCCGGACTTCCGGGCGGCGGTGGTCTTGGCGGACATCGAGCAGCTGCCGTACGAAGACATCGCGGCGGTGCTGGGCGTCAAGGTCGGAACCGTACGCAGCCGCATCCATCGTGGCCGGGCTCAGCTGCGGCAGGCGCTCGCCGCCCGCCAGCCCGCGTCCGCGACGCGGCGCTCACGGCCGCGCCCGTCCGTCGTCGCGCTCAGCTGATTACGGCGCGTGCCGGGCCGCGGCCAATTAGGCTTGTGACGAGGGTGAGTCGAGCGCGCAGGTGCGAGCGTCGGCACCTGTCGATCGCCCGCCGTG
>CAXTUZ010000080.1:0-8931 GCA_964247525.1 uncultured bacterium | reverse complement strand
ACCACCGCGCGGGCGGGCCCGGCGCTCGACAGCCCGCGGGCGCCCAGCAACACCGAGATCAGCACGAGGAGCACTCCGAACACGCGCCGGCCGTCGCGCCAGCGAGGTGGCGACAGGCGCTCGGCGGCCGGCGAGAGCGCCGGGTCGACGCGGTCGACGGCGGGCCGGCGACCGACGGCCGCTACACGACGCACCGCAGCCCCCCGTGCTTCCTCGTGCGCCGCACTCCCGATCCGTGCAGCGGAACATTAACCAGCGGCGCCGCGGGCCGTCTGCCGATGTCCACAGATTCACCCGTTCGGGCGTCGCCGGCCCGAACGGCCGCACTCGTTGCCTCGGCCTTCCACAGGTCTCGGGTGCAACCGCGGGGGGCGGGTTCGAATCTGCGAGAGTGCTTCACGAGTCGGATGAGGAGCGGTGGTGACGCAGAAGCGCTTTCTCCAGTTGACGGACGTCGCGGAGATCCTGGACATCTCGATGAGCCAGGTGCTCGCGCTTGTCCGACGTGGTGACGTCCGCGCCGTGAAGATAGGGGGGCGCGGACAATGGCGGGTCGAGGACGCGGAGCTCGAGGCGTACATCCAGCGGTGCTACGCCGAGACCGACGCGTTGGTCAGGAAAGGCGACGAATGAGGACGAGGGCGCGGAGGGGCACCGCGCGGATCGACTGAACCGCGCTGTCCCTGCGCGGCTCCCCGCTGGGCACGCACGCGAAATCGACGTGATCGGCATAGACCCGATCAAAAGTGCCCTCGTCCCAGCCGCTTCCGTCGCCCGGAGCGGCAACGGACCGGACTGCGGGCAGGGCCACCCGAGCGCGCTGTCGTGCCAGCTGCCGGACGAGCTTCCGGAGGTCGTAGGCGTCCCACACCCGGCCCGGCTCGGTGGCGTCCGCGCGCCGGCTCAGACCTTCGATCCACAAGACGTTCTGCAACGGGACGAGGTAGTCCGCCCCGTCAGCCCCGACGAACCAATCCGCTCCGATCTCGTGCACCTCGAGCCGCATCGGCTCTCGCTGCTGGAGGCCGATCCGAACCGTGCCGCCCACCGCCGCGCGCAACCGCTCGACGAGGGTGCGTTGACCTGCCTCGTGCCGTAGCCGCTCTTCGACTTCCTGCGCTTCAGAGGCTGCTCGGCCATAGGCGAACTGGGCATCCAGGTCCTCGAAGAAGTGGCCCCAGCGAGAGGCCGCTGAGTCCAGATCGCCCACGACTGCCCTCCATCTCGCGCCTTCCGGCCGTCCACAGCGTAGTGAATCGCCGCTTGACGTGCGGTCATATCACCGTTTATGAATGCAAACGAACACAAACGACTAGAACTGAGGCCTACGTGGCGCGACAGATCAAGCTCTTCGTCCTCGGGGCCGTCCTGCTCGTCCTGTATCCGCCGCACCGTCTTGCGCAGGATGCACATGCCGCCCTCTCCGCCTCGGGTGACCCGCGCGCCGCAGCGGCGACGAGCGTGCTCATCGGCGCGCTCAGCTGGCTCCTCGCCGGGTGGCTCGCGCTGCTATGTGTCGCCGATCGCATCGCCCTGCTTCCGGGCCTTACCGGCCGTTGCGGAAAGCGCATGTCGCGCTGGCTGACCCCGAGGCTCATCGCACGAGCGCTCGGCACCGGAATCGCCGGTGGTACGGCGCTCAGCGGCATCGCCGCAGCTCCCCTGACCGTCCCGCCGGCTCCGGTCGCAGTAGCAATGCCGAGCCAGCTCACGGGGGTAGTCGGGATTCACGACCAGGGCTGTTACGGTCCGGCCGCACTCCCGAACCTCGATCGCCCGGTCCCGGGGCTTCCGACTCAAGCCGACTGCCCCGACCCGGCGTCCGCCGCCCCTGTGCCCGCCGCCACAAAGGGTTCGGGGACCACACCGCCGGAGATCAATCCGGGCACCTACACGGTCAGGCCCGGCGACAGCTTGTGGCACATCGCCCAAAGCGAGCTGCGCTCGGACCGGCGGGACGCGAGCGACGGTGCGGTCGCCGCGCGCTGGCCGGCCTGGTGGGCGGCCAATCGATCCACGCTTGCGGCAGACCCGTCGTTGCTTCGCCCGGGCGAGCAGCTCACCCGGCCCCGCTAGTCAACCACCGGATCCGCGTTCCGTCCTCGGAGAGACACCATGTCCATTGCCACCATCGTCGACCACGACCAGCCCGAAACCGTCGTGCTGCCGCGCCGCCTCCGCGCCGTACGCTCCGAGCCGCCCTTCCTGGACGACTGGGACTCGACGCCGTCGGCCGACGCGATACTCCCGCTCGTCGTGACTGCGGCGAGCACGCGTCTCGACGCAACCGGACAGGCGCTTGGCGCTCCCCAGCTCCGGCCGGTGCTTCGCGACGAGGTGGGCGACCTCTTCGGCGCGCGATCGGTGCCTCGGTCCGCACTGCCCGATCCACGCGTACGTGCCGCCGCGGTGGTACGGATCGTGCTCGAAGTCCTGTGCGGTGACAGGCCCACCCGGCAAATCGCGGGGTGGGTCGCGCCCGCGGTCCTCGAGCACCTCGAGCGGCGGACGGCCGAACGCATCCGTCGCCAGCCTCGGCAGTCACGGCTGAGAAGCCTGCGAGTGAGCGAGCCGGCCGAGTGCGTGGCGGAGGTCAGCGCCGTCATCACCTCGACGGTCGCGGGACGCACCGGTTGCGCGGAGCGCTACCGCGCCGTCGCATTGAGGATGGAGGCGATCGACGCACGGTGGATCGTCACGGCGCTCGCGATCGGCTGAGCGTCGCACTTCAGGCGCCGCCGGCGCCTGGCGCTCCGTGACACTTTGTCGCGCTTCAGGCGCCGCCGGCGCCTGGCGCTCCGTGACACTTTTTGAACTTCCGTCCCGAACCACACGGACACGGCGCGTTACGCGGAATGCCGTGACCGAGCACCTGACCCGCATTGCCCACCTGCTGGCGGGCGCCGCTCGAGGCCCCGGCGACAGCGTCAGGTCGGGTACGGATCGCTTCGCCGCTCTCGCTCGGCGCGGTGTATTCGAGCCGCTCGGCGCGGTGCGGCTGACCAAGCGAATCCGGAAGGGACGGGACGGCGAGAGCGGCTGGCGCGGCATCCCCGGCCGGAGAGGCATCGAGAACGAACGCAGGCGGGGTGACCTCGGCC
The DNA here is from genome assembly GCA_964247525.1 of uncultured bacterium. GTDB lineage: Bacteria > Actinomycetota > Actinomycetes > Mycobacteriales > CAJCIY01 > DASYGP01. The sequence continues at coordinate 5,830 of CAXTUZ010000080.1, read as the reverse complement.
TGCGCCGGGGGTTGTTCGACGACCTCGAGGTTGAAGAGGAACGCGACCGACTCCTCCTTGATGCCCTCGAGGAGCCCGGAGAACATGTCGAAACCCTCGCGCTGATATTCGACCAGAGGATCGCGCTGCCCATGAGCACGAAGGTGAATGCCCTCCTGCAGGTAGTCCATCTCGTACAGGTGCTCACGCCACTTGCGGTCGAGGACCGAGAGCAACACCTGCCGTTCCAGATCGCGCAGCACCTGGGCTCCGAGCAGCTGCTCGCGAGCGTCGTACGCTGCGTGCGCGTCAGCTCTCAGCTCCTCGCGGAGCTGGTCCGCAGTAACGCTCTCGCGGTCCACGTCGTAACGCCCGACATCGATCGAGACCGGCCAGACCGCACCGAGCTGCTTCCACAACGCCGCGAGATCCCATTCCTCGGAAAAGCCCTCTTGCGTCGCTGCATCGACGTACGCGGTGACGACATCGTCGATCATCAGCCTGATCTGGTCGCCCAGGTCCTCGCCTGCGAGCACTTTGTGCCGCTCGGCGTAGATGACCTTGCGCTGCTCGTTCATCACCTCGTCGTACTTGAGGACGTTCTTACGGGTTTCGAAGTGCTGCGACTCGACCTGCGCCTGCGCCGACCGGATCGCCCGAGTCACGATCTTCGACTCGATCGGGATGTCCTCGGGAATGTTGAGTCGGGTCATGATCGACTCGACGGCCGCCGCGTTGAACAGGCGCATCAGATCATCGCCGAGTGAGAGGTAGAAGCGAGACATGCCCGGGTCCCCCTGCCGACCCGACCGGCCCCGCAACTGGTTGTCGATCCGCCGCGACTCGTGCCGCTCGGTACCCAGGACGTAGAGTCCGCCGGCCCCGAGCACCTCCTCGTGCTCCTCCGCGACCGACTTCTCGGCGGCCGCGAGCGCGGCCGGCCACGCCGCCTCGTACGACTCGTTGTCCTCGAGCGGGTTCAGGCCCTGTGCGTGCAGCTGAATCTCGGCCGTGAAATCGGGGTTGCCCCCGAGCATGATGTCGGTGCCCCGGCCGGCCATGTTCGTCGACACCGTCACCGCCCCGCGCCGGCCGGCCTGCGCGATGATCACCGCCTCGCGCTCGTGCTGCTTGGCGTTCAGCACCTCGTGCGGGATCCCGCGCTTGACCAACAACCCGGACAGATATTCGGACTTCTCGACACTCGTGGTTCCGACGAGCACCGGCTGGCCCTCGGCATGCCGTTCTTCGATGTCCTCGGCCACCGCCTCGAACTTCGCCGCCTCGGTCTTGTAGATGACATCGGGCAGGTCATCTCGCACCATTCCGCGATTGGTCGGTATCTGCACGACCCCGAGCTTGTAGATCTGCTCGAATTCGGCGGCCTCGGTCATCGCGGTGCCCGTCATCCCCGCGAGCTTGTCGTAGAGGCGGAAGAAGTTCTGCAGGGTAACCGTGGCCAGCGTCTGGTTCTCGTCCTTGATCGGCACGCGTTCCTTGGCCTCGATGGCCTGATGCATGCCCTCGGAGAACCGCCGGCCGTGCAGCGTACGGCCGGTGAACTCGTCGACGATCAGCACCTCGCCGTCCACGACGATGTAGTCCTTGTCGCGCTTGAACAGCTCCTGGGCCTTCAAGGCGTTCGACAGGTAACCCACCAGCGGGGTGTTGACCGGGTCGTACAGATTCTCGATGCCGAGCTGGTCCTCGACCTTCTCCACCCCCACCTCTGATACCGCCACCGTGCGCTTGCCCTCGTCGACCTCGAAGTCGCCCTCTCCCGACTCGTTCTCGCCACGGGTCAGGGTCTGCACGATCCGGGCGAACTCGACGTACCACTTGGTGGCCTGCTCGGCGGGACCACTGATGATCAGCGGGGTGCGGGCCTCATCGATCAGGATCGAGTCGACTTCGTCCAGGATCGCGAAGTGGTGGCCCCGCTGCACGGTGTCGTCGAGCGACCAGGCCATGTTGTCACGCAGGTAGTCGAACCCGAACTCGTTGTTCGTCCCGTACGTGATGTCGCAGGCGTACTGGGGACGCCGCTGGTCGGGACCCATCTGCGGATGGATGACCCCGACGCTCAGGCCCAGGAAGCGGTGGATCCGCCCCATGTTCTCGGCGTCGCGCTGGGCGAGATAGTCGTTGACCGTCACCACGTGCACGCCCTTGCCGGACAAGGCATTGAGGTACGCGGGAAGTGTCGAGACGAGGGTCTTGCCCTCACCGGTCTTCATCTCCGCGATGTTGCCGAGATGGAGGGCGGCGCCGCCCATGATCTGGACGTCGAAGTGCCGTTTGCCGGTGGTCCGCTTGCTGGCTTCCCGTACCGCGGCGAAGGCCTCGGCGAGCAGGTCGTCGAGGCTCTCGCCCTCGGCATACCGCTCCCGGAACTCGTCGGTCTGCTCTCGAAGTTCCGCATCGGTGAGAGCCGCGAACTCCTCCTCGAGGATGTTCACCTGGTCGGTGAGAGCCTGCAGCTTGCGCAGGATCTTTCCCTCGCCGGCTCGCAGCAGTCGGTCCAGAACCATGCTCGGCGTGACTCTTCCTCTTGGGACTGTGGGAGGTACCGCTGTTCATGGTAGGCGGGCCGGGCAGGATCGGAACGTGACGACGCCGCCGGTTCCCACCGAGCTCGTGGTGCGGATGCCCGGAGGAGCCCGACCCGCAGGCCTGCGACTACGCCCCTGGCGGTCGGCGGACGCGGACGCGGTGACCCGGCTGTGCCAGGACCCGGCCATCGGGCGCTGGACGGCAGTACCCTGTCCGTACACCCCGGCGGACGGGGCCGCATTCGTCCGCGCCATCAGTCCTGGAGGCTGGGCCGACGGCAGCGCCGCCAGTTTCGCGGTCTGCGACGCAGGCACCGACGAGGTCCTCGCCTCCGTGACGATCCGCAGGCAGTCCGGCGCTTCCCAGCACGGCGAGGTCGGCTTCTGGTGCGGCGCCCCGGCCCGGGGCCAAGGCGTGATGACGGCAGCGACGCGGGCGGCGTGCCGCTGGGCCTTCGAGGAGCTCGGTCTCACGCGGATCGCCTGGCGCGCCGATCCCGGCAACGAGGGCTCGTGGCGCGTCGCCTATCAGTCCGGCTTTCGCTTCGAGGGCACCTCGCGAGCCGTGCTGGCCGACCGTCGCGGGGGATTCGTCGACGCCTGGGTCGGGGGGCTGCTGCCCGGCGAGATTCCCGCCGAGCGCGTACCGCTTCCGCTCGGTCCCGACCCCGTGCTTCGGGACGGTCCGGTGACGGTACGGCGGTACGCGGAGTCGGACGTCGAGGCGTGGGCGACACTGCGCGGGCAAGATTCGACGCGGGAGTGGGACGGCACCCAGGCGCTTGAACGGCCGACCCGGCAGCAGGCGTACCGCCGGCTGCGCGTCGCGGACGTGGAGGGCTGGATGGCCGGAGTCCGCGCCACCTTCGGCATCTTCCGCGACGGGCAGCTTGCCGGACACGTGGCAATAAACCTGCGCCACCGGCGACTCGGAGAGATCGGCTGGTGGCTCGGCGAGCAGTTCCGCGGCTCGGGAACCGCAACCCGCGGTCTCCGGCTCGCGACCGGCTGGGCCTCGGGTGCCGGAATCGAGCGGATCGAGGCACGGATCCACACCGCCAACGGTCCTTCGCGCGCCCTTGCCGACCGAGCCGGCTTCCGCCCTGAGGGTCGGCTCACGGCGGAGGCGCCGCACCACGGCCGCTGGGAGGAAGGGCTCCTCTACGCGCTGCTCACCGCGGACGGGCGGAGCTGAGACGATCAGGTGATCTCGAGCAGCTTCTCGCGTACGGCGTACACGACAGCCTCCATCCGCGAGTGCAGGTGAAGCTTCTCCAGCATGTTGCGCACGTGGGTCTTGACCGTGTTCTCGCTGATGAACAGGGCCTTGGCGATCTCCCGGTTGTTCATACCGGTCGCCACGTGCTTGAGCACGTCGATCTCACGCTCGGTGAGGCGTGGCGTGGCGGAGTCCTGTCGCCGTTCGTCCTTCTTGATCATGACCGCGAACTCGTTGAGCAGCTTCCCGGCCATGGAGGGACTGATCAACGACTGCCCCCCCTGCACCGCCCGAATCGCCTGCGCCACCTCCTCCACCGAGATCTCCTTCAGGAGGTAGCCCATGGCACCGGCCTTGATCGCCTCGAAGAGGTCGGCCTCCTCGTCGCTGATCGTGAGCATGATGATCTGTGCGGACGGCACCTGGGCGTTCAAAGCCATGCACGCCTCAATCCCGCTCCGCTTGGGCATCCGTACGTCCATGAGCACGATGTCCGGCATCAGCGCGATCGCCCGCTCGACCGCCTCCTCGCCGTTCTCGGCCTCGCCGACGACCTCCATGCCCGGCTCCTGGGCAAGGACCATCTGCAGACCCCGTCGGAACAGCGCGTGATCGTCGACGACCAGGATGCGAACGGTGTCAGCCGGGATCGCTGAGCCGTCGGGTGCGTACGGGGCGCGCCGGGGATAGCGTTCGGGGAGCATCCGCGCGGGCTGGGTCACGACTCTCCTGCGTTGCGCAACCGCAGCACACCGTAGTCGTACGCGCGCCTCCGGTAGACGACCGACGGGCATCCGCTCGACGAGTCCTCGAAAAGGTAGAACTCGTGCCCGACGAGTTCCATCCGGGAGAGCGCCTCGTCCAGACTGATCGGCTCCTCGGCGTGAATTTTCTCCCGGACCACGAAGGGGCCGTCAGCCACCACGACCGGATCCTGGCCGTCACCGGGTGCCGCAGTTCCCAAGGGCGTCGGCGGTTGGCCAGGCACCTCCGGCGTTGCGTCGACCGCATCGACCGGCCGCAGGTGCGCCTCGACCGCATGAGCTCGGGCGACCCGCGACCCACGGGAATGACGGCGGTCCGCGGCCCGGCGGAGTCGCTCCTCGAGCTTCGCCACCGCGATGTCCAGGGCCGCGTACGCATCGGCCGCCTCGGCCTCTGCCCGAATCACCGGGCCACGGCTGTACCCGGTGATCTCGATCCGCTCGCAACGGCTCGAACGGCGCGGGTTGTGCTCCTCGGAGATCTCCACATCCAGGCGGAACAGTTTGTGGTCGAAACGATCGAGTCCCGCGACCTTCGCCGTGACATGGCGGCGGAAGCGGTCGGTGACCTCGGTATGCCGACCTCGCACCACGATCGCGGGTCCGCCGGCCCCGTTCACGGCCTCGCCGAGGCCGCTCGTGGTGCCGTCGTTCTGGGTGGAGACCTGCATGTGTGCCCCTCTCCTCGCCCGGCCGGCTCCGTACGGGCGGCCCGCTCGATACGAGCGTAGCCACGACGGTGCCATGTCGGAGGCCCCTCGCTACCGGATCGCGGTCGCCAGAAGGGCCGCCGCACCGACGACCGGAACCCCCGCGGCGGCACAGGCCCGAGCTGCCTCGGCGAGGGTCGCCCCGGTTGTCACCACGTCATCCACCAGCAGAACCGCAGCTCCGGGCGGGACGCGGGGCTGCGCTCGTACGCGCAGTGCCGAGGTGAGGTTCCCGGATCGCTGCGCGGCGTTCAGGCCTGCCTGGTCGGTCGGCTGCCGGGTCCAGCGGAGCAGCGGGTGCGGCGCCGGAAGCAGCGGCGCAGCCTCGATCAATGTTGCGACCTGGTCGAAGCCTCGAGCGCGGCGGCCGCGAGGGGAGATGGGAATCGGGGCCAGCACGAGCGGCGTCCCCGGCGCCGCGCCGCCGGCGGCGGCCCACACCGCGGGCTGGAGAAGACCGGCCAGCACCGGCGCTAGTTCCCGGCGGCCCCGCTCCTTGTAAGCGAGCAACGCCCGGCGCGGCGGCCCGGAGTAGAGCGCTGCCACCCACACCGCGACTTCGCATCCTCGCGCTGCTCGAGATCGTTCGCTACCACGACCACGATG
>CAXTUZ010000079.1:0-9057 GCA_964247525.1 uncultured bacterium | reverse complement strand
GTCGCGACTGTCACCGTGCATCGAGGTAGCGGACAAAGCTCGCTGACCTACGCGGGCATCGGCGCCGCCCTCGGCCTTACCGCGCTCGTGGCGGTACGACGGATCCAGATCACTCGTCGGCGCCGCCGCCGCTTCGCCCAGAGATCGCTGCGCCTCCCACCGCTGTGATGGTGTGGAGCGCGTGCCGCAGCACCAGCGCGCCGGCCGCGCCCACCACCCCGAGCGCGGCGGTGCCGGCGAGACGAGCGGCACCGATGCCCGCGACCTCCCCGGCTGGTGACGCCGCACCGGTCCGGTGCGTGCGCAGCACCGCGGGCGACACCTGGGACGTCGAGGTCCCGGAGGGCGCGACGTCGCTTCCGTACGGTGCCGTGACCGTCCAGACGGCCGCGAACAGGTACAGCTGGGCGACGAGGTTCGTCCACACCAGCAAGCCGATCACCACCGCGAAGCTCGCGTAGAGCGGGTTGTGCGTCGTGCGGGAGATGTAGATCGCGCCGACGCTCTTGAGGACCTCGAATCCGAGCGCCGCGAACAACGCGCCCTTCGCGACATGGCGGAACCGGGCGCCCGGCTCGGGAAGCCGGAGATAGAGAAAACCGAACAGGAGCGTGTCCCCGGCGACGGCGAGCGCGATCGCCAGAACGCGGAGCGCGATCTCGGTGACACCCGAGTCCGGAACGGGCGTGTGCGCCAACACCACGTGCGCGGCCGCCGTAGCAACAGAGGTGACGAGCAAAGACGCGAGGACCGCGAGTCCGATCCCGGCCAGCGCAACGACGTCGAGGGCGCGGGCAACCACCGGGTTGCGCGCGAGCGGCGGCTGGTGCCAGATCTTCCGGAGGGTCGAGCGCAGTGCCGAGACCCAGCCGAGGCCGCCGAGCAGAAGCCCGACGAGGCCGACGATGCCGGTCGTGTTGCGCTGATTGGCGATGCTGTCGACGTTGATCTGGCCTTTGCCCGACCCGATCAGCCCCGGAAAGAAGCCGCTGATCGAGTCGGTGATCTGCGCTTGGGCGTGCGCGTCGTAGTGCGCTACGTAGCCGGCGATCGACAGCGCCAGCGCAACTAGCGGGAAGAACGACAGGAAGCCCGGCAGCGTGACTGCCGCCGCGAGCTGGCCTCCGCTGTCCTTGCTGTACCGCTGGGCGGCCCGCACGAGGTGGTCGAATGCACCGGACCGCGACCGGGCGGCGGCGAAGAGCGTCCTGATCCGGTTCACCACCGCGCTCCGACCCGCTCCTGCGGGCCCGGCGTCGCATGACGGAACGGGAAGTCCCGCTGCGGGCGCCACACTCGGTCCGCGCCTTGCTCGAACATCTGCAGGCCCCACACCCGGAACCGGACCTCGTAGTCGGCGAGCGCGGCGAGCGCCCGATCGAGGGCATCGCCCGGAAGATCCTGGGCCACCGTGACGTGCGGGTGGTACGGGTAGAGCGAGTCCTGCGAGAGCGGGCCCGAGCGAACGCGTTCGGCCAGCAGTTCGCACTCGGCGATGCCCTCGGCCAGGGCTACGAAGACGACCGGGCTGACCGGCCGGAAGGTGGCGGTTCCGCGCAGGCGGATATCGAAGGGATGGCTGACGGCCGCGACGGCCCGTAGGTGCTCCTCCACCGCCGCCAGACCAGTCGGCACCACGACGGTGGGCGGTAACAGCGTCACATGCGGCACGATGCGCGCGGCGCTGGGATCCCCCAACTTCTCCCGCCACGCCTGCAGCTCCTGCGCGACCGGCTCGGGCAGGCCGATGGCAATCCCGATTCTGCGGGTGAGCGCGGGATCGGTCACCAGTGCGCACTTCCGGCCGGCGGCAGGAGACCGATCGCGTCGTACACGCGGTCGAGTGTGCTGGCGGCGATCGGATGCGCACGTTCGGCTCCTCGCCGCAAGGCGTCGTGGATCTGCTCGGGCTCGGCCAGCAGCTCGGCGTACCGCTGCTGTACGGGGGAAAGCTCGGCGACGACCGCGTCGGCGACGTCGGCCTTGAACTGCCCGTAGCCGAAGTTCGCGTAGCGCGCCTCGAGGTCGGGCACGGACTCGCCGGTGACGGCCGCGAGGATGCCGAGCAGGTTCGTGATACCGGGCTTCTCGTCGCTCGCGTAGATCTCCCGGCCGGTGTCGGTCACCGCGCTCTTGATCTTCTTCGTGATGGTCTTCGCGTCGTCGAGGAGCAGGATGGTGCCGGCCGCGGGCAGGGATTTGCTCATCTTGCGAGTCGGGTCGGCGAGGTCCGCGATCCGGGCGGTCTGGGCTACGACGCTCGGCTCGGGAATCGTAAACACCTCTCCGAAGCGCCGGTTGAAACGCTGGGCCAGATCCCTGGTCAACTCGATGTGCTGCTTCTGGTCGACGCCGACCGGAACCTCGTTCGTGTGGTACAGGAGGATGTCGGCCGCCTGCAGGATGGGATACGTCAACAGGCCCACGCTCGCGGAGCCGAGTTCGTCGCGGGCCGACTTGTCCTTGAACTGGGTCATCCGCGCGGCCTCGCCGTAGCCGGTGAGACATCCCAGCACCCAGGCCAGCTGCGCGTGTTCGGGCAGGTGGCTCTGCGCGAAGATCGTGGCCCGGTCGGGATCGAGCCCGACCGCGAGCAGCTCGGCCACGGCTTCGACCGTTCGCCTCCGTAGGTGCGCTGGATCGTGCGGCACGGTGATCGCGTGCAGGTCCGGAATGAAGAAGAACGCGTCGTGGGTGTCCTGGAGCGGAACCCACCTGCGGACCGCGCCCAGATAGTTCCCGAGGTGCGAGCCGGTGCCGGTTGGCTGGATGCCCGACAGCACGCGCGTCATGCCGGGCAGTCTCTCAGGTGACGGCATCCTGGCTAGGGCGGGTGACCCGGATGCGATCGATCCGGCGGCCGTCGAGCGACGACACCGTCAGCCGGATGGGACCGACGTTCGCGACATCGCCGAGTCGCGGCACCCGTCCGAGGGAGGAGACGACGAAACCGGCGGCGGTCTCGTACGGGCCGTCGGGCAGCCGGACACCGGTGGCCTCCGCGAAGTCGTCGAGATTGAGCAGGGCCTCGACCTCGAGGCCGCCCCCACGCAGCTGTTTCGCGCCGGGCTCCACCTCGTCGTATTCGTCCCGGATCTCGCCGAGCACCTCCTCGATGAGGTCCTCGAGCGTGACGATCCCGGCGGTGCCGCCGTACTCGTCGACGACGATCGCGAGATGGTGCCCCTCGGCTCGCATCTCGGACAGCGCGGGCAGGACGGTCTTGCTTGCGGGGAGCATCTTGATGGGACGGGTCACGTCGGCGACCTTGAGCCCGGCCCGGCTGACGCCATTCGCGTTCCGTGAGTACAGGTCGCGTACGTGCAGGAAGCCGAGGACGTCGTCGTAGGACTCACCGGTCACCGGATAGCGCGAGTGGGGCAGGTCCGCGATCTCCTTGAGCGCCCGGGCCGCGGTCATCGATGCCTCGAGGAAGAACACTTCGGTGCGCGGCAGCATCACCTCGCGGATGGGGCGCTCCTTCGCCGCGAAGACGTCGTCGATGACCTGGCGCTCGTCGGTGGTCAGCGCCTCGTGAGCGGCGACCAGCCCGCGTAGTTCTTCCTCCGTGATCGCCTCCCGGGTGACGTCCGGATCGCCGCCCAGAACCCGCACGATGCCATCGGTGGCTCGGGACAGGAACCAGATCACCGGGCGACTGCCGCGGGCGAGCACTTCGAGGGGTCCGGCGAAGAGCTGGGCCGCTTTCTCGGCGCGCTGGAGCGCGATGCGCTTGGGCGCGAGCTCGCCGATGACGAGCGTCACCAGCGTGATGACGACCGTGACACCGAGGAATCCAAGAACCCGCGCGAGGGTTTTCCCCATTCCGGCGTCCTCGAGCGCTCCGGTGAGCTGATCGGAAAGTGCCACGGCACCGAACGCGCTCGACAGGAGCGCGGTGAGGGTGACTCCCAACTGGACGGTTGCCAGAAAGCGGTTCGGGTTGGAGACCAGCCGCTCGACCCGCTGGCCCCGCTTGCTCTGGGCGGCCATCGCCGAAACCTGGCCCTCGCGGAGGGAGACCAGCGCGATCTCGGCCGCCACGAAGATGCCCTCGAGGACGATCAGGGCGAGCACGACCCCGATCGCAAGGCCGACGCTCATCGACCCAATCTAGGGTGCGCGGCGGACGTCGGGCCGAGAGGCGGCGACCCGATGCTCAGAGCAGACCGAGAGCGGTGACCGCGTCCCGTTCCTCGGCCAACTCCGCGACGGAGGCATCGATCCTCGCGCGGGACAGGTCATTGAGTTCGAGACCGGGCACGATCGAATAGCTGCCGTCGGACGTGGTCACCGGGAACGAACTGATCAATCCCTCGGCGACTCCGTACGAGCCGTCGGACGGAATCGCCATCGACGTCCAGTCCCCACTCGGGGTGCCGGTCACCCAGGTATGGACGTGGTCGATCGCCGCGCTCGCGGCAGAGGCTGCCGAGGACGCCCCCCGGGCCTCGATGATCGCGGCCCCGCGCTTCGCGACGGTCGGGATGAACGTCTCGGTGAGCCATGTCTCGTCGACCTGCTCCGCGGCGATCTTTCCGCCGACCTCGGCGTGGTAGAGGTCGGGGTACTGGGTGGCGGAGTGATTGCCCCAGATCGTCATCTTCCGTACCTCGCTGACGGCAACCGACAGCTTGGTCGCGAGCTGGTTCACCGCCCGGTTGTGGTCGAGCCGGGTCATCGCGGTGAACCTCTCGGCGGGGACGTCCGGTGCATTCGACTGGGCGATGAGCGCGTTGGTGTTCGCCGGGTTCCCCACGACGAGCACCTTGATGTCGGCGGCCGCGCCGGCGTTGATCGCTTTGCCCTGGGGGCCGAAGATCCCGCCGTTCGCCTCGAGCAGGTCGCCGCGCTCCATTCCCGCGGTACGGGGACGGGCACCCACGAGCAGTGCGATGTTCGCGCCGCTGAAGGCCGCCGTGGGCTCGTCGTAGATATCGATGCTGGCGAGCAGCGGGAACGCCCCGTCCTGCAGCTCCATCGCGGTGCCCTCAGCGGCGCGCACGGCCTGCGGGACCTCGAGCAGCTTCAGCGCGACCGGCGTGTCGGGGCCGAGCAACTGACCCGACGCGATCCGGAACAGCAACGCATACCCGATCTGTCCGGCCGCTCCGGTGACGGTGACGGCTACGGAATTCGGCATCGGACTCAGCCCTTCAGTTTTGCGATGATGGCGTCGGCGTACTCCGCCGTTCCCACGGCCGTCGGATCGTCGCGCTTCGGCTTCATGTCGTATGTGGTGCTCGTGCCCTCGCTGATGACGGCCGCAACCGCGGCGTCGAGGCGGCTCGCGGCGTCGCCCTCGCCGAGATGCTCGAGCATGAGCTTCCCGGACAGGATCATCGCGGTCGGATTGACCTTGTTCTGGCCCTTGTACTTCGGCGCGCTGCCGTGGGTGGCCTCGAAGACCGCGACGTCCGTGCCGATGTTCGCGCCCGGCGCCACGCCGAGGCCCCCGACCATGCCGGCGGTGAGATCCGACAGGATGTCGCCGTAGAGGTTGGGCAGGACGAGCACATCCCACTCTTCCGGGCGCTGGACCAGACCCATGCAGGTCGCGTCCACGAGGTTCTCCCAGGCTTCGATGTCCGGGAACTCCTTGGCCACCTTCCGGAAGGTTTCCAGGTACAAACCGTCGGTGAATTTCATGATGTTGGACTTCTGGATGCAATGCACCCGGGTACGACCATGCTGCCGGGCGTACTCGAAGGCGTAACGGATGATCCGCTCGGAGCCGAACTCGCTGATCGGCTTGATGCTGATCCCCGAGTGCGGCCGGATCTGCTTCTTCTGCAAGGGATTGAGGAAGTCGATGACCTTGTCCGCGTCGTCGGTGTCGTGCTCGTACTCGATCCCGGCGTACAGGTCCTCGGTGTTCTCCCGGACGATCACGATGTCGACGTCGTCGAACCGGCTTCGCACGCCCGGGTAGGTCTTGCAGGGACGGAGGCAGGCGTAGAGCTCGAGCTCGGCGCGCAGTGCGACGTTGACGCTGCGAAACCCGGTGCCGATCGGCGTTGTGATCGGGCCCTTGAGCGCGACCTTCGTGTCGCGTACGGACTGCAGTGTCGTTTCGGGGAGCGGCGTGCCCGCCGCCTCCATGATGTCGACGCCGGCCTCGTGCACATCCCAGTCGAAGGTGGAGCCAACCGTCGCCACGGCGGCTTCCAGCACTCGCCGGGTGGCCTCGGTGAGCTCCGGTCCGACACCGTCTCCGGGGATGAGAGTCACACGATGGCTCGTCAACGGGCGCGCACCTGGCTTCCTTGCTTGCGTCGAAAGTCTCTCGACGTCGAGTGAACTGGGACCCGCAGTCAGGCTACCGGATCGCCGCACCCGGGCGGTGCCCGGTCAGTGTGTGCTGCCGAGGTTGGCGCTCACCACGACAAGCGCCGCGCCGGTGACCGAGAGCAGCACGACGTCGATCGACCGGCCGCGGACTGCCAGCATTCCGAGTCGGCCTGTCGGGAGCACCGCGCGCAGCGTCGCACCCCCGAGCAGCACCAGCCCGAGCATGACCAGCCCCGTCCGCCAATCGACGAAGACGGCCAGCGCCACCGCGAGAGCCCCGCCCGCGACAACTCCGCCCAGCGCCGCTTCGCCCAGCACGGCGTCGATCCTGCCACGCCGCGCACTCACGCGGCTTCGGCCGCGGCGACCACGTTCGTGAGCAACATGGCTCTGGTCATCGGTCCGACCGAACCCGTTGGCCGGGCGAACCAGCCCGCCACCTCGGCAACCCCCGGGTCGACGTCAGGGGCGATCTTGCCGTTGACGTACGTGGCGCCCGTCTGGACCACCGCTGCGCCCGGTTTCACGTGCTCGGGGCCGATCAGGCCCGGGGAGCCGGCCGCGACGATCAGGATGTCGGCCTGGCGGGTATACGGGGCGATGTCGGGCACGCCGGTGTGGACGAGGGTCACGGCCGCGTTCGCATTCGGCTCCTTGAGGCTGAGCAGGTTGGCGAGCGCCTTCCCGACGGTGAGCCCCCGGCCGACGATCACCACGTGACGTCCCGCGATGGGGACCTCGTAGTACGCGAGCAGGGCCTGGATCCCTGCCGGTGTGCAGCTGCGAGGGCCCGCCACGCCCTGCACGAGCTTGCCGAGGTTGACCGGGTGCAGCCCGTCGACGTCCTTGGCCGGATCGACGCGCTCCAGCGCGCTCTCGAAGTCGAGCCCGGGCGGGAAGGGATGCTGCATCAGGTACGCGTGCACCGCGGGATCGGCGTTGTAGCGATCGACGACGGCATCGATCTCCGACTGGGTGGCGTCAGCAGGCAGGTGGGTATGGACAGACGCGATGCCGAGTTCCGCGCAATTCTCCCGCTTCATCTGCACGTACTTGGCACTGCCGGCGTCGCTGCCGACGAGCAGCGTGCCGAGTCCGGCTGTGACCCCGCGGGCAGCGAGGGTGGCGATGCGCGCGCGTAGGTCGGCCTTCACCGCGTCGAGGACCACGTTCCCGTCGAGAAGAATGGCGCTCACGGGGCGAGGATGCCAGACCGGCCTGCGCTGCGCGGCCGACGAAGGCCGGGCAGCACAAGGCCGGGCCGTACTCAGTGCAGGAAGTGCCTCGTACCGGTGAAGTACAGCGTCATCCCGGCTGCGCGTGCGGCCTCGACGACCTCGTTGTCGCGGACCGAACCGCCCGGCTCCACCACAGCGCGGACGCCGGCGTGCGCCAGCACTTGGAGCCCGTCGGCGAAGGGGAAGAAGGCGTCACTGGCCGCGACGGCGCCCTTCGCCCGGTCGCCCGCGCGCGCCACGGCCAACCGGGCGGCATCGACGCGGTTGACCTGTCCCATCCCGACACCGACGGTTGCGGTGTCCGCCGCGAGCAGGATCGCGTTCGACTTCGTGGCGCGGACCGCCCGCCAGGCGAAGGCGAGGTCCGCGAACCCGGTCTCGTCGAGCGCGTCGCCGGTCTGCCCGCGCCACGTTGCCGGGTCGTCGCCCGGCGCGTCCAGCCGGTCGGCCGTCTGCACGAGCGCGCCCCCGGTGATCTGCCGTACCTCGGTCGCCGCCGATGAGACGGGCGGGCAGAGCAGGATCCGGATGCTCGGCTTGCGCGAGAGCACCTCGAGTGCGCCGTCGTCGTAGGACGGCGCGACGATCGCCTCGGTGAAGATGTCCGCGACCTGGCGCGCCAGCTCCACCGTCACAGGTCGGTTCACCGCGATCACCCCGCCGAACGCCGAGACGGGATCGCACGCGTGCGCCTTCCGGTGGGCCTGCGCCACGTCGCCCGCGGTCGCGATGCCACAGGGATTGGCGTGTTTGACGATCGCGACACACGGATCGCCATGGTCACCGGCGGCCCGGCGGGCCGCGTCGGCATCGACGAAGTTGTTGTAGCTCATGGCCTTCCCGTGGAGCTGGACGGCTTGGGCAAGTCCGGCCGGAGCGTCGTGATCGACGTACAACGCCGCGCGTTGGTGCGGATTCTCGCCATATCGCAGGATCTCGGCCCGCTCGAGCGCGATCCCGGTGAACGGCGGCCAGCCGTCCTCGCTCGGCGAAATCTCGGCGGCGAACCAGCCGGCAACGGCGACGTCGTACGACGCCGTGTGCGCGAAGGCCCGGGACGCGAGACGGCGACGGGCGACCAGGTCGAAACCGCCCGAGTCCAGCGCGGAGATGACGTCGGGGTAGTCCCGCGGGTCGGTGACGATCGCGACGCTGCCGTGGTGCTTCGCCGCCGCCCGCACCATCGAGGGACCACCGATGTCGATCTGCTCGATGACACCGTCGCTTCCGGCGCCGGAGGCGACGGTGTCCCGGAAGGGGTAGAGATTGGACACGACGAGCTGGAACGGTTCGATGCCGTGCTCATCGAGCGCGGTGAGATGCGCGGGATTCGCGGTGTCCGCGAGAAGTCCGGCGTGGACGCGTGGGTGCAGCGTCTTGACCCGGCCGTCCATGATCTCGGGAAAGCCCGTCACCTCGCTGACCGTCGTCACGTCGATGCCCAGTCCGCGAATGAACTCGGCACTTCCCCCCGTGGAAACGATCGCGACGCCCGCGCGGTCCAGCGCCCGGACGAGATCGGTGAGGC
>CAXTUZ010000078.1:5863-9118 GCA_964247525.1 uncultured bacterium | reverse complement strand
CGCCGTCCAGAGCAGCCGGGCGCCCGCCGGCCCGAGTCGACGGGTGGCGGACGCGCGAAGGCGCGCCTGGGTGAGCACGGCCGCGACGAGACCTGGTTGGGCGTTCGTGCGCAGGCGGGTGCTCACCTCGAGAGCGGTCGCGGGCTCGTACGGAGGCAGCTCGGCGAGCAGCCGTTGTCCGGACCGGGAGCGCAGCAACTCGATCGCCGCCAGGTCAACGGCCGGATCCACTCGCACATCAAAGCGCTCTTCGGAGGCTCGGGCGCCGGTGATGTTGACGCATACCCGTTCGGGGCCATAAGTTGGCACTCGGCACCCGAGAGTGCCAGCAGGCCTGAACCCGCGACGGCAGGCCCGCCCTTCTTGCCACCGACGTCCACAGAAGGGGGAGGTCCGCTCCGTGACCACCGCCACCAAGGTAACCATCAAGCCGCTCGAAGATCGCATCGTCGTCCAGGCCAACGAGGCCGAAACCACGACGGCATCGGGCATCGTCATCCCTGACACGGCGAAGGAAAAGCCCCAGGAGGGCACCGTGATCGCGGTAGGCCCAGGCCGCATCGACGACAACGGCAACCGCGTGCCGCTCGACGTCTCCGTCGGAGACGTCGTCATCTACAGCAAGTACGGGGGCACCGAGGTCCGCTATTCGGGCGAGGACTACCTCGTTCTGTCAGCCCGCGACGTGCTCGCCGTCATCCAGAAATAGTCGTCACGCCTGCCCCGGCCGCCGCCAAGGTGGCCGGGGCAGGCGGCTGAGAGGACCCACCTACATGTCCAAGATCCTTGCTTTCAACACCGACGCCCGTGCGTCGCTCGAGCGCGGCGTCAACGCGCTCGCCGACGCTGTGAAGGTGACACTCGGACCGCGCGGCCGCAATGTCGTCATCGACAAGAAGTTCGGCGCCCCGACCATCACCAACGACGGCGTCACGATCGCGCGTGAGGTCGAGCTGACCGACCCGTACGAAAACATGGGCGCGCAGCTGGCCAAGGAGGTCGCCACCAAGACCAACGACATCGCCGGCGACGGAACGACCACGGCGACCGTGCTCGCCCAGGCCATGGTTCACGCCGGGTTGCGCAACGTCGCGGCCGGCGCTGACCCGACGAGCCTCAAGCGCGGGATGGACGCGGCGGTGCAGGCCGTCTCCGAGCGGCTCCTGTCGGTCGCGACCGAGATCGAGTCCCAGTCCGAGATCGCCCACGTGGCGAGCATCTCCGCCCAGGACCGCACGATCGGCGAGCTGATCGCCGAGGCGATGGACAAGGTCGGCAAGGACGGCGTCATCACCGTCGAGGAGTCGCATACCACGGGCACCGAGCTCGAGCTCACCGAAGGCATGCAGTTCGACAAGGGCTACATCAGCCCGTACTTCGTGACGGACGCCGAAGAGCAGGAGACGGTCTTCGACGACCCGTACATCCTGCTGACCAACAGCAAGATCTCCGCGATCGCGGACCTGTTGCCGTTGCTCGAGAAGGTGGCCCAGTCAGGCAAGCCGTTGCTGATCGTCGCCGAGGACGTCGACGGAGAGGCGCTGTCGACGCTCGTCGTCAACGCGATCCGCAAGACGCTCAAGGCCGCCGCCGTGAAGGCACCGGGCTTCGGTGACCGCCGCAAGGCGATGCTCGAAGACATCGCCGTCCTCACGGGCGCGACGGTGATCTCGGCCGAGGTCGGTCTCAAACTCGATCAGGTCGGTCTGGAGGTCCTCGGCTCGGTTCGCCGGGCCACGGTCAGCAAGGACACGACAGTGCTCGTCGAAGGGAGCGGATCGCCTCAAGCAGTTGCCGGACGGGTTGGCCAGATTCGCGCGGAGATCGAGAACACCGATTCGGACTGGGACCGCGAGAAGCTCCAGGAGCGGCTCGCGAAACTGGCGGGCGGTGTGGCCGTCATCAAGGTCGGTGCCGCGACCGAGGTCGAACTCAAGGAGCGCAAGCACCGGATCGAGGATGCGGTCTCGGCGACGCGCGCCGCCGTCGAAGAGGGCATCGTGCCCGGCGGCGGCTCGGCACTCGTGCACGCCGCGTCGGTGCTCGACAAGATCGACCTGAGCGGCGACGAACTCACCGGCGCGAACATCGTCCGAACCGCGCTCGACGAGCCGCTGCGGTGGATTGCCGCGAATGCTGGACTCGAGGGATATGTCGCGGTCGCGAAGGTTCGCGAGATGGCAGCCGGGTCAGGACTCAACGCCGCGACAGGCGTGTACGAAGATCTGATCAAGTCCGGGATCCTCGACCCGGTGAAGGTCACCCGCAATGCGGTCGCCAACGCCGCCTCCATCGCCGGGTTGCTTCTGACGACCGAGACGCTCGTCGCGGACAAGCCCGAGGAGCCCACCGAATCCGACCACGGCGGCCACGGGCACCACCACTAGCTAGAAGCGTCGACGGGCCCGGTCAGCCGAGAGGCCGGCCGGGCCCGAGACGTGTCAGAACAGTCCTGAGGCCGCCGTTCAGGACGGCGTCAGCCGACAAGCGGGGTTCGGGCCATCGGATGCCGATTTCGTCGCTCACCCGTCAGGATCCGCTCGCGGTCCTGCTCGCTCAGGCCACCCCACACGCCGAACGGTTCACGTGCCGCAAGGGCATGACGCGCGCATGCCTCGATCACAGGGCATCGCCGACACACCGCCTTCGCGGCCGCCTCTCGGTTCGCTCGTCGCTGTCCAATTTCGTTCTCCGGATTGATGTATGTATAGGTCCCTATTCCGCGGCAGCGTCCTTCGCGTTGCCAATCCCACTGGTCAGCCGAAGGACCGGGCAAGCGGGTTACGGCAGCCACTGCGCACCTCCGACATGCGGATCTCCTGTCCCGCTCACCCCGCGCCAAACTTATTCACACTCTAACTTTTTTCCGGGCGCTGGTGCGCGCCGGCGGGGGCGCGAATCGATCACGCGTACGGCGTCACTCACCGAAGCGATGCTGATCGGAGGCACGCTGGACCGGGCTCGGAGATGCCCGACTTCTTCAGCTTTTCGTCACGGATAGTTACCCCTTCGCCTTCACTTCCCTACTCCCGACGCCGATGAACAGGTATCGGAACGCCCGCAAAGGGCGGCTATGGAGGCACCCGTGACGACCGTCCTGATTTGCGACGACCAGCCGAGCGTGCGCGAGGAATTGCGCGCCCGGCTCGCCGGCATCCCCGGCGTCGATCGCGTCGTGAGCTGTGAGTCCGGCCAGCAGCTACTCGCCCGCTACACGCAGCTCGCTCCCGACCTCGTCCTCCTCGCCGTGGCGAT
>CAXTUZ010000078.1:0-5853 GCA_964247525.1 uncultured bacterium | reverse complement strand
CTCGCCGCCATCCTGACGCCCACCCCCTCATGCTCACCGGGCGAACCCACCGCGAGTCCGCCGCCGCGGCGATCGCCGCGGGCGCCTGCGGGTTCCTGGCCAAGGAAGGCTCCCCGACGGGCTTCTCGTCGGCCGTCGCCGGCGCGCTGGCCGGCCGTGATCTGGTGGGGGCTCGCCAGTCCCTGCGCGGGGTCTCGTACGGGTCGGCATACGCCACGCTCGCGCCCGTGTCGCTGACCGAACGTGAGCTTCAGGTGTTGCGGGGGATGGCTTCGGGTCGCTCGAACGCGGAGATCGGACGGTCGCTCTACCTGTCCGAAGACACCGTCAAGACCCACGCTCGGCGCCTGTTCCGCAAGCTGGGCGTCAACGACCGGGCCAAGGCAGTCGCGCTCGGATTCCGGCAGGGACTCGTCTCGTAACGCCGGGCGCCGCGAGTTGCTCACGAATCGTCGGCCGCCTCCAAGATGGCATCCGCATAGCCTCGGGCGTAGTCCCAGCTGACATACGCCGTCGGGTCGGGAGCGTGCGCCGGCTCGTGCACGCGGGACTGGCCGAACTCGAGCAGATGGCCCAGGTTCGCGGTCAGTAGGTCCCAACCGAAAAAGTGCGGCTCTTCGCAGTCCTGGCAGTCGACGACCAGTCCGAGCACCCCACGATGCTCGAGCAGCTGGCGGAATCCATCGAGATCAGCCAGGTCCGCGACGATCTCCGCGACCTCGTCGGGGGTCAGCGGGATTGCCGGATCGTCGCCGCCGTCAAGCGCGGCAGCGGGATCGTCGGGATCGTCGGCGAACGGGTCACGTGGCGGGTCTGCACTCATCACGGCCAAGGCTAGTCCGTCTCGGGTGGTCCTCGGCTACGCTGTCTATCTGCCGGGCCGGTTGCGGACGTTGCCAGCCGCGTTCACCCGCAGGCCGCTGCTCCCCGGATCTGAAGGTGTGCGCAATGGACGAGCTGCCCGCGAAGTTCGGCCCCCTCGGCCTCACGTTCGACGACGTGCTGCTGCTGCCCGCGGCGTCCGACGTGCTGCCGAGCGAGGTCGACACCTCGACCCGGCTCTCGCGCAGCATCACGCTCAAGATCCCGCTCCTGTCCTCCGCCATGGACACGGTCACCGAGGCGCGGATGGCGATCGCGATGGCCCGTCAAGGCGGGGTCGGCATCCTGCACCGCAACCTTCCCGTCGACGAGCAGGTCCGCCAGGTCGACCAGGTGAAGCGCTCCGAGGCCGGCATGGTCTCCGCGCCCGTCACGTGCGGACCGGACGCCACGATCGCCGACGCCGACGCACTCATGGCGCACTACCGGATCTCCGGCGTACCGGTGACCGACCCCGGTGGCGTGCTTCTCGGCATCATCACCAACCGCGACATCCGGTTCGAACGCGACCACACCATTCGAGTACACGCGGTGATGACGCCGATGCCGCTCGTCACCGCTC
This sequence comes from uncultured bacterium, assembly GCA_964247525.1. GTDB lineage: Bacteria > Actinomycetota > Actinomycetes > Mycobacteriales > CAJCIY01 > DASYGP01. The sequence continues at coordinate 4,409 of CAXTUZ010000078.1, read as the reverse complement.
CGGTGGGGACCTCGACCGCCGAGGCGGCGCAACTGCTCGGCCGCCACAAGATCGAGAAGTTGCCGCTGATCGACGACGTGGGCAGGCTTCGCGGTCTTATCACCGTGAAGGACTTCGTGAAGGCGGAGCGCTACCCGCTCGCCACGAAGGACTCGAGCGGCCGACTGGTGGTCGGCGCCGCCGTAGGCACCGGGGAAGAGTCGTACAAGCGCGCTCACGCGCTGCTCGAAGGCGGCGCTGATCTGCTGGTCGTCGACACCGCTCACGGTCACTCGCGCGGCGTCGTGGAGATGGTCGCGCGGCTCAAGGCCGAGTCGACCGTGGACATCATCGTGGGAAATATCGCCACCGCCCGGGCGGCCGGCGCGTTGCTCGACGCCGGCGCGGACGCGCTGAAGGTCGGCATCGGGCCCGGGTCGATCTGTACCACCCGGGTGGTCTCCGGGGTGGGCGTGCCCCAGGTCACCGCGATCTACGACGTCGCCCAGGTCGCGCGCTCGGCCGGGGTACCGGTCATCGCCGACGGCGGTCTTCAATACTCCGGTGACATTGCGAAAGCGATCGCGGTGGGTGCTGACACGGTGATGCTGGGCTCACTGCTGGCAGGCGTGGACGAGTCTCCCGGCGAGCTCGTGTTCGTCAACGGCAAGCAGTACAAGTCCTATCGGGGAATGGGATCGCTCGGCGCGATGCAGACCCGCGGCAAGCAGCGTTCGTACTCCAAGGACCGGTACTTCCAGGACGACGTGAGTTCTGACGACAAGCTCGTCCCGGAGGGGGTCGAGGGACAGGTGCCCTACCGCGGGTCGCTGGCCGCCGTCGCCTACCAACTGGTCGGCGGTCTACGCAGCGCCATGGGGTACGTCGGCGCGCCGGACATCACCGCCCTCCAGGAGCGGGCACAGCTGATTCGGATCACCGCCGCCGGACTCCAGGAGAGCCACCCGCACGACATTCAGATGACGGCGTCCGCACCGAACTACGACGGCCGCTGAGGTGGCCGAGGTGGAGATCGGCATCGGGAAGTCCGGGCGGCGGGCGTACGGCCTGCACGAGGTATCGATCGTGCCTTCGCGCCGTACCCGCGACAGCGAGGAGGTGTCGATCGGGTGGGACATCGATGCGTACCGGTTCGAGGTGCCGTTCCTGTCCGCCGGGATGGACTCGGTCACCTCGCCCGCCACCGCGGTGGCACTCGGGCGACTCGGCGGGCTGTGGGTGCTGAACCTCGAGGGTGTCTGGACCCGTTACGACGATGCCGACGACGTGCTCACCGACCTTGCCGGCCTGGCGCCTGACGTCGCGCTCGGGCGGATGCGCGAGGTCTACGCGGCGCCCATCCGGGAGGACCTGATCGCCAAGCGGATCGGAGAGATTAAGGAGGCCGGAGTCACCGCAGCGGCCGCACTCACGCCGCACCAGGCGGAGCGCTACCACCGCGTTGCGGTCGAGGCCGGCGTCGACATGCTCGTGATCCAGAGCACGGTTGTGTCGGCCCAGCACGTCGCGGCGCGATCGACGCCGCTCAACCTGAGGACCTTCATCGCCGGGTTGGACACCCCTGTCATCGTCGGCGGCTGCGCGAACCACACAACGGAGCTCCACCTGATGCGTACGGGAGCGGCAGGGCTGCTGGTAGGCGTCGGCGTCGGGCTGGCCTCCACCGCCGCGGACGTGCTCGGCGTCGGCGTACCGCTGGCCACCGCGATCGCCGACGCCGCGGGCGCGCGGCGCGATTACCTGGACGAGTCAGGCGGCCGGTACGTCCATGTCATCGCCGCGGGCGGCATGGCGAGCGGTGGAGACGTGGCGAAGGCGATCGCCTGCGGAGCGGATGCAGTCATGCTCGGCGCGCCCTTGGCGCGTGCCGCTGAAGCGCCGGGCCGAGGCTGGCATTGGGGTCAGGGCTCGTGGCACGGCAGCGTTCCCCGCGGTGGGCGGCTCCGGACTCCGCCGCTGGGAAGCCTCGAAGAAATTCTGCTCGGTCCGTCCACAACCGCGGACGGCACGCTGAATCTGGCGGGGGCATTGCGGCGAGCGATGGCTACCACCGGCTACTCCACCCTCAAGGAGTTCCAGAAGGTGGAATTGTCGGTCAACGCCTGACCCGCACCATCGTTGTTCAATCGGTGAGGTAGCCGTTCACGTCGACCAGCAGGTCGACGGTGCCCGCGGCGTTGTACACGGTCATCGCGCCGCCGGCGGAGAGTTGGCTCAGTGCCGCGTTGGGCGTGACGGTGCCCGGCCCGGACCAATTCACATCCGACACCGGCGCTCGAGCGGTTCCGGCGGCGTACGCGACGAGGAAGCTTCCCGCTGAGGGACTCACGCCGGTGATCGTGACGAAGGCGGCCGGACTCGACGCGGGGACGCCGCCGCTCCCGGTGACCTGAATGGTGAGCGTGCCGCGCGGCCCCAGTCTCTGACCGGTGTTGGGGAACGGGGTGTTCGTTCCCTGCCGCGTGTCAACCAGGCGGCTCGGCGTGATGGTGGCGACCTGCTTGCCACCCATGCCGACGTAGCCGGTGATGTCGACGAGCGCATCGGTCCGTCCCGCACTGTTGAAGAGCCAGATAGACCCGGACGGATCGACGGGAACCAGCGCCCGATTCGCCACGACCTGGCCCGGCGTCGCGTTGACCGTCGAGGTGCCGTCGCTCGTCCCCGTGGCGTTCGCAGTGAGGTAGGTGGCCGCGCTCGGGTTCACCACGGTCACGTTGACGAGTGCCGCGACCGCTCCTGCGGGGACCCCACCGCGTCCCGTCACCTGTACGCGCAGGCGCCCGCCGGGACCGAGCGTCGCCCCCGCCCCCTGATAGTTGCTAGCTCGGCGGGTGTCTGCCAAGCGGGCCGGCGGCACCGTGCTGATGCCCGACCCGGGCCCCGATCCGTTGTCGACCCACCCCACGACGTCGGCGAGAAGATCGACGTTCCCGGCAGAGCTCGCAAGACCGATCCGGCCCGAAGCATTGACCGGAACGAGTACGAACTGGCCTCGGGTGAGGGTTCCCGCGAGGTTCACGTTGGAGGCGATCGGTACCGGGCCGCCGGCGGCGTACGCGGTGATCGCGCTTGCCGACCGGTCACTGATCCCGGTCAGGTTGAGGAACACCGCGCTCACGCCCGACGCCGGGATTCCGCCGCGTCCGGTGACCTGAACCTCGATGTTGCTCGCGCCGCACAAACGGTGGGCGGCCTGCGGAAGGCGGCTACCGACCCGAGTGTCGAGGATCCGGTTGGGCGTAAGGAGATGGGTTAGCCCGGAGGCGGGTGCGGTACTCCCGACCGAGAGTCCCGCCTGAGTCGGACAGGAGACGGCGCCGGGCAGGCTAGGCCGGTTCTCGGCCTGTGCGATCGCGGACACCGTCGTCGCATTCTGTGCCGTCGCGGCACTGAAGCGGTAAGAATCGCGCGGAGCGTTGTCGGCAGCGCCACCCCCGGCGTAGATGCTCGTCGCGTCCACCGTGCGCCCGGAGCTGTCGTAGAAGGTCAGCGCTACGGACACGTCGCGGGCTGGTGCGCTGTCAGTGTTCCGAACCGTCCCGCTCACGTTCCCGTCCCCGGCAGAGGTGACGGTCACCGAAAGTCGCCGGTCAGGGAGGTTTGTCGCCGGGAGGGCGGAGGCGCTGCCGACCGTGGCGGAGGCGTACCCCGCGGGCGGCGCGAAGATCGCGCTGAACCCCGAAAGCTCGCCGGGCAGGAGTGCATCGAGGGTCGTCGTCGCCGCAACGGTCATCAGCGCGACACCCCCCGAGTTCCGGGCGGTCACGGCGATCGCCGGGCCGCCGAGCACGCTGGTCCCTGGGTTGCGCACCTCGCCGACCGCATGCACGTTGCCGCTCGGATCGGCGTAGGTACTCGACGACACCACGGTCAGAGCCTGGGCCGTCGCGGCGGCTGCGGGGAGGGTCGCGAGAACCGCCGAGCCGCCGAGCAGCGCGGAGGCAAGAACCACACGGCCGCGCACCGTCCAATAGGTAGGCGCTCGAGGCGCCGGACACAAGTCGAACCTCCGTCCAGCGGAAAAATCGGACGCGCCGCGAGATGGCCGGGCAGCTTCGACGCGCACCCTTTAGCGTCTTCGAGTGACGATCCGTGACGAGAGGGCGATGAACCGCGTGGTGACCGCGTGCTGATGGCAAGTGTCCTCGCGGCTTCCTCGGTGCTGCTCGTCGTGACCGGTTTCGTCAAAGTCGCCCGGCCCGCGGCCGCGGCCACCGCGGTCGGGTCGCTGGGTCTTCCGTTCGCGGGGGGACAACTCTGGACGGGGAGGGCGCTGGGGATCGTCGAGAGTGGAGTCGGAGGGGCTGGACTGCTCGCCCCGTCACCCTTCGGGCCCGGGCTCGTCGCGCTCGCGTATCTGGGCTTCGGCGGTTTCGTGGCGTTCGCGCTGCGTCCCGGGCGGGGTG
>CAXTUZ010000077.1:6358-9141 GCA_964247525.1 uncultured bacterium | reverse complement strand
CAGCTGTACCATCCAGCCCCAGCAGCGCGGCGGAAGCGGCAGCGCCTGACGGTCGGTCCGCACGGCCCCCGGCGCGTGGGGCGCCGGGCGCTCGCCGCGCTCGGCCAACACGGCCGCCACAGCCGTGGGGGAGACCTCCACCGTGTGTCCGGCCCAGTCCACGTAGTCGGTCGCGACACCGCAGGCGCGAGCGCACGCAAGCACGTCCGCCTCAGGACCAGGAGATGACTGCATGCTGAGAATGCTCTCCTATTGCCGGTCGCGCCGTGTGCTGGGCGCGCAGCGGGGTAGTCCTCGGGAGTGCACGCTCGATACGTGATCTGAAGGAGACATCATGAGTCTGGTGGACAAGGCGAAGAACGCGGCGGAAAAGGGCGTTGGCCAGGCGAAGCAGGCCGCCGGCAAGGCCACGGACGACAAGAGCCTCGAAAACGAGGGACATGCCGACGAGGCGAAGGGCAACCTGAAGAACGCCGGCGAGAACGTGAAGGACGCCTTCACGTCGTAGTCAGTCCTGACGTCGAAGGCCGCGGATACGTTGTCCGCGGCCTTCAGCGTGTGCTGCGCAGGAGTCGTCCCGGCCGGGCGTCAGTGGCAACCCCGTCGCGCGTGAGAACGGTGCCGTTGACGATGGTGGCGGCGTATCCGGTGGCTTTCTGAACGAGCCGGCGCCCTCCGCCGGGAAGGTCGTTGCTCACCGTGGGCAGTTGGGGGGCGACTGTGGCGGGATCGAAGATGGTGAGGTCGGCTGCACATCCGGTACGGAGCACGCCACGGTCGTGCAATCCCCACAAAGCGGCCGACTGGCGGGTGATCATGGACACGGCCTCTTCCAGCGTGAACGCCTGGCGTTCGCGGACCCAGTAGGCAAGCAGATGTGACTGGATAGAGGAGTCGACGATCTGGCTCACGTGCGCGCCGGAGTCGGAAAACGTCATGGCCGACTTCGGGTTCCGCATCAGGGTCACCGCGGTGTCACCGGTCGGATCGCCGTGGAGTTGGGTGAAGAACACCTCGAAGTTGCGCTCGAGCGCGATGTCGATCATCGCCTCGACCGGATCGACTCCGCGCCGAGCGGCTTCCTCGTTGAGGGTGGAATTAGGCAGGTACGGCGAGTCCATGACCCAGATGTGATCGAAGTCGGGCTTGCGGGCCTCAGCGCCGACGGAGCGGCCGTAATTGCTGTGATGCGCGGAGTCAACGAGGCGCCGGCGTACCAGCGGGTCGCGCAGGGCAAGCCGCTGCGCCTCGAGGCTCTGCGCCCGAAGCTCCTTCCACTCCGGGAGTCTGTCGAACGGCAGCCGCGTCTGAAACGAGAGTTGTACGCCGACACCGCGGCAGTGCGTGAGGCCGTAGATCTGCCCATCGCGCTCGGCGGCCTTGGTGATCGCGTCGGCCACGCTCAGGCCGAGGTCGTAGTCCCCGCGCCATGAGGCCATCATCGGAACGAGAATGGGCACTTTGCTGCTCACGGCCAAGTCGATGAGCCGGCGGTAGTAGTCCGCCCGGATGTCGGGATCGGGGGAGAAGACGGCCCCCTCGTCGGCCATCTCGAAACTGCCGCGGCTCTCCCGACCGACCAGCTCGACCAACGCCTTCAGCTCGTCCCAGCTCGCCAACCGGGAGGCCACCGGTCGGTCGTCGGACGTCTCGTGCTGCTCACTGCGCGAAGAGGTGAAACCGGCCGCGCCGGCGTGCAGGGCGTCGCTCAGTTCCCGTTCCATCACCGCGAGGTCCTCGGCATTGGCATGCTCGGTGAACGCGCGCTCGCCCATCGCGAACGTCCGTAACGCCGAATGGCCGATCGCTGCCGCGTAGTTCAGGCCCTTCGGCAACGCGTCGACGGCATCGAGATACTCGGCGAAGGACGACCAGGACCAGGCGACGCCTGCCTCGATCGCGGCGGCGGGGATGTCCTCGGCCCGCTCCAGGTTGCGCACCACCAGCGAGCGTTCCTCCGCTCGCGCCGGCGCCAAGGTGAATCCGCAGTTGCCCATGACGGCGGTCGTCACCCCGTGCCAGCAGGAGGAGGACCCCAACTCGTCCCAGAAGACCTGGGCATCCATGTGCGTGTGCCCGTCGACGAAACCCGGTGTCACCGCCAGGCCGTCGGCGTCGATCTCTTCCCGGCCGGTGCCCTCGACCTTCCCGAGTTCGACGATCTTCCCGTCGAGTACGCCGACATCGCCCCGTCGCCCAGGCGATCCTGTCCCGTCGATGAGCGTGCCACCGCGAACCACCAGGTCGAAGTCCACCGTTCCTCCTTCGCAACGCCAGTGTGACGGAGGTTACGCCATGGCGGCAGTGCGGCGGGGTGAGCGACGGGGCTCGAACCCGCGACACCCGGGATCACAACCCGGTGCTCTACCGACTGAGCTACGCCCACCATGTGCTGCGCGAGGAGTCTAGACGCCACCGCTGACGGCATTTGCGATGTCCAGCGCGGCGGCCGAGTCCGGACCCGGCGCCGGTACGAAGACCGCCGCGCGGTAGTAGCGCAGCTCGCGAATCGATTCGAGTATGTCGGCGAGAGCGCGGTGGCCGCCGTCTTTGGCGGGCGCCTGGAAGTAGCTGCGCGGGTACCACCGCCGCGCGAGCTCCTTTACCGAGGACACGTCGATCATCCGGTAGTGCAGGTGGTCGTCGAGCGTCGGCATGTCCCTGGCCAGAAAACTTCGGTCCGTTGCGATCGAGTTGCCGCACAGCGGCGCTTTGCGCCGGTCCGGTACGTGCCCGCGGATGTACGACAGGACCTGCTCCTCAGCTTCCGGCACCGTGCAAGT
>CAXTUZ010000077.1:0-6348 GCA_964247525.1 uncultured bacterium | reverse complement strand
CCCGGAATTCGTGTGCATGTCCACCACGACGGGATCCATCTGAGCGAGCGCCTCTGCCGGCGCAGCCATCACCAGATCGATGCCGTCGTCGAGCACGGTGAGCTCGGAGTCGGTGATCACGCAGGCGATTTCGACGAGCACGTCCGCGGTGAGGGACAGCCCGGTCATCTCGCAGTCGATCCATACGAGGGGGTCCATGAGCGGCAGCGTACGGCCCGCGCGGCTTCGTCCGCTGTTCACTCGTGCGCAACGTCGCTGGAACAGAGCCTGCTTAGCGTCCGGACCCGTGCCGCCCGACGACTTGCCTCCGCAGGCCGCCGCCGTCCTCGCCGTCCTGGCGCTGGAGCGCGGTCGCGTGGTGGGTCGCGCCGAGATCGCACGACGGGCTGGGCTCGGGGGCCTGCACGCCCGCCGCACGGACTCCCTGATCGGGGTGCTACGCAAGCGCCTCGGCAGCCACGCGATCGTGACCGTTCGAGGACGCGGCTGGATGCTCGTGGACCCCGCCGAGCGCACCTGATGGGAACACTTCCGTAACGCGGGGCTCACAGGTAAGAAACCCGGGTTTCTTACCTTCGAACTGACCTTCGAACGAGGAGTCGCGATCATGAGCCTTCCGGCGTTGACGCCTGACGTGCCGCCCCGGCCGACTCTGGTGGCGAGCGCGCCGCCGGAACTGGCCAGCGCGGGGGCTCGCACCGAGTTCCTTCGGCGGGCGGCCCAGTATGAACTTGACCCGTCCGGTCCGGTCGAATGTGGCCCGCTCACGGTGAACACCGACACCTACAGTGCCTCCGTCGAGGGGCGTCCGGTCGAGCTTTCCCCACGGCAGATCGAATTGCTCGGGGTCTTTCTCACTGCACCGGAACGGGTGTGGAGCCGCGAGATCCTGCATTGGATCTGCTGGGGCGACACGACCCCTTCGCGCCGGGTGGACGTGCAGCTCTGCCGGATTCGCGCGAAGGTTGGGCTCGACCTGTTCCGCAACATTCGAGACCGCGGGTGGACGCTGCAGCTCGCCTGAACCTGAGCCAGGATGCTCAGGCCACGAGCGCGGCGATGTGCTCCAAGGTGTGCTCCATGCTCTGCCGAGCGTTGTCCGCCTCGCGTCGGACCGGGGCCGTGATGCGCTCGGTCCGGATGTCCCAGGTCTCGCGGACCCGGGTGCCGCCCTCGACAGGGTCGAGTTCGTACCGCCACGTCCGGCCGCCGAGCAGGAACGAGAAGGGGGAGGGTGGGAAGGACCGCCACGCGATCCGGCGGTCCTTCTCGTACTCGGTGACGGTGCTGATCGTCGAGTACGAGAATCCGCGGCGCATCTTCATCGAGAACTTGACGCCCAGAGCGAGGGGCACATCCGCACTCTTGACGTCGATGACGCTGCCTGAACCGTCGAGCTCGTGATGCCGGTGTGGATCTGACACCAGCGCGAAGATGGCCTCGGGCGGTGCGGCGATGATTTTCTCGACGCTTATGACGTCGCGGTCGTTCGACATGCGCGCCACGGTAGCGCTTCGCGGCGCGGCGCGAGGGTCAGCTGCGTAGCACCTCGACCTGGGCGCTCTCGGGCACTGGCCGCTTGTACCAGCGCTCGGGCGTGTCCTCGATGAACGCGCGCATGTCACGCCCGAAGAAGCGTTCCTCGATGCGGCTCACCAGGAGCTCCTCACCGCTCTCGGTGCGGATGCGGTCACCCACGCGTACCTCGGTGGCGGCCTTCGATGTCCAGTCGTCAGTCATGGAAGCAGTATCGACTCGTCGCCGACGAGGGGAAGGTAGAGGCGGCCTCCTCCATCGAGAAACTCCTGTGATTTCTCTTTCATGCCCGCCTCGAGGACGTCAGCGTCGTCGACACCGTGCTCGACGGCGTACTTCCGGACGTCCTGGCTGATCCGCATGGAACAGAAGTGCGGTCCGCACATCGAGCAGAAGTGCGCGGTCTTCGCAGCTCCGGCCGGGAGGGTCTCGTCGTGATAGTCGCGGGCCGTGACCGGGTCGAGAGCCAGGTTGAACTGGTCCTCCCAGCGGAAATCGAAGCGGGCGTCGGACACGGCGTCGTCCCACGCCTGGGCGCCTGCGTGCCCCTTCGCGAGGTCGGCCGCGTGAGCCGCGATCTTGTACGCGATCACGCCTGCCTTGACGTCGTCGCGGTCAGGCAGGCCGAGATGTTCCTTGGGGGTGACGTAACAGAGCATCGCGGTGCCGTACCAGCCGATCATCGCGGCGCCGATCGCACTGGTGATGTGGTCGTACCCGGGGGCGATGTCGGTGGTCAGCGGACCCAGGGTATAGAACGGCGCCTCGTGGCAGATCTCCAGCTGGAGATCCATGTTCTCCTTGATCTTGTTCATGGGTACGTGGCCCGGACCTTCGACCATGACCTGGACGTCGTACTCCCAGGCGACCTGCGTGAGCTCGCCGAGAGTGCGAAGTTCGGCGAGTTGTGCCGCGTCGTTCGCGTCCGCGATCGATCCCGGGCGAAGTCCGTCGCCGAGGGAGAACGTCACGTCGTACCGGGCCATCAGTTCGCAGATATCCCGGAAGTGCGTGTACAGGAAGTTCTCTTTGTGGTGCGCGAGGCACCACGCGGCCATGATCGACCCACCCCGAGAGACGATGCCGGTTTTGCGGGACGCGGCGAGCGGCACGTAACGGAGTAGCACGCCGGCGTGGACGGTGATGTAGTCGACGCCCTGCTCGAACTGCTCGATCAGGGTGTCGCGATACACCTCCCAGGACAGGTCCTCGGACTTGCCGTTGACCTTCTCGAGCGCCTGGTAGATCGGGACGGTGCCGATCGGTACCGCGCTGTTACGGATGATCCACTCGCGGGTGGTGTGGATGTTGCGGCCGGTCGACAGGTCCATCACCGTGTCGGCGCCCCACCGGGTCGCCCAGGTCATCTTCTCGACCTCCTGTTCGATCGAGGAGGCGACCGCCGAGTTCCCGATGTTCGCGTTGATCTTGACCAGCGAATTGCGGCCGATCGCCATCGGCTCGGTTTCAGGATGATTCACGTTGAGGGGCAGGACCATCCGGCCCCGTGCAATCTCGTCGCGAATGAACCCGGGTGCCACCCCTTCTCGTATCGCGACGAACTCCATCTCGGGGGTGATGTCCCCGCTTTTTGCGTACCGAAGTTGGGTGACGGTCTTGCCCGGCAGCGCCCGTCGCGGGGCCCGGGTGCCCGTGAAAACGGAGTCGAGATCGCGGTCGTCCTGAACCTTCAGCCCGTTGTCGGCGGGTTGAACGGATCGGCCGCCATAGGTTTCGGTGTCAGCGCGCTCAGTGATCCAGCCGGCCCGCAGCGCTGGGAGACCCAGCCGGATGTCGGTGCGCACGGCATCGTCGGTGTACGGACCGCTTGTGTCGTACAGCACGACGCTGTCACCGGTGCTGAGCAGCACCTCGCGCATGGGTACCCGCAGGTCCGGCCGTGAGCCGAGCAGGTAGGTCTTGCGTGAGCCGGGGAACGGGATACCGGCGCTCTCGACACTCGTCACGGATGTCGTCACGGAACTGCGGTCCTCCCTACGCCGGTGTTACCCGGATCAGGTGCGAACGGTCGACGGCCGATCCTGCCGTCATCTCAACCTCGGACTGAGGCTCCCGCGGGTCACCTCGGACACTAGACCCGGCTGCCGAACCCCGGTGTATGGTCCGATTCCATGTCCGAGAAACGACCCGTGGCGCTGGTGACGGGCGCCTCCCGCGGGATCGGCAAGGCGGCCGCGATCGACCTGGCCAAGGCCGGCTTCGACGTAGCGATCGCCGCGCGAACGATTCGCGAGGGCGACGGCCGATACGAAGACGGGACGGCACTGCCCGGCTCGCTCGACACCACGCTGTCCGCCATCGAGGAGCAAGGGGCACGCGGCTTCTCGGTGCGGATGGACCTTCTGGACCGCGACTCGCTCGTCGACGGCGTCGCGGCGACGTTGAAGCATTTCGGCGGCATCGACGTACTGGTGAACAACGCGGTCTACGAGGGCGCCGGCACCATGACCGAGTTCCTCGACCTCGACTTCGCGGACCTCGACAAGATCTTCGAGGGAAATGTCTACAGCCAGCTGGTGCTGATCCGGGAGATTCTCCCGCAGATGCTCGAGCGCGGCGGCGGCACGATCATCAACATGATCTCCGGGGCTGCCCACCGCGACCCCTTCGGCAAGATCGGCAGCGGCGGCTGGGGCATGGCGTATGCGATGTCCAAGGCCGCGTTCGAGCGGGTGGCTCCGCTCCTCGAGACCGAGCACGGCGAGCAGGGAATCCGTGCGTTCAGTGTCGACCCCGGATACGTCGTCACGGAGCGATCCGAAGTCTTGGGCACCGGCGCCGATTTCGCCGGTGACTATCCGGTCGCGACCCCGCCCGTGCTCGGTGCGGCCATCGTCTGGCTCGCGACGAGCCCAGAAGCCGATGAGCAGCGCGGAAAGATTGTGATGGCGCAGCGGGAGACGAAACGGCGCGGGCTGCTCCCCGGCTGGCCCCCGGCGAAGGCGACGAGTTAGCTCACTCTGCCGAAAGCCCCGGCAGCGGCCAGTTCGGCGGCCGGTGCCGCACCAATTCCTACCTCGGCGAGAATGTTCGCGGCATGCTCGGCGAGACCGGGCAGTGACGTGCGCTCGGGCCGGAAACCCATCGGGTTCCGCGGCGTATCGAAGGTGCCCCCGCTGCCGTCATCCGTGAGCTCGAAAAAGCCCATCTCGCGCAACTCGTCGTCGGCGAGAACGTCCGTGGGAGTGGCGACCCTTCCGCACGGAACCCCGGTTGGACCGAGCACAGCGATGATGTCGTCGCAGGTACGCGCCGATGTCCACTCCCGCACGATCGCGTCCCCGGCCTCGGAGTTCTGCACCCTGTCCCGGAGGTCGGCGAACCGTGGATCGATGGCGAGATCGGGCTGGTCCATGGCTTGGCAGAGTCGCTGGAACAGGGAGTTGGTGCTGACGCCGATCGTGACGAACCCGTCCGAGGCCGGGTAGATGCCGTACGCAGTCGTTGACGTCGTCGGGTTCCACCCCGGGATTTGCGCGCCGGTGATGTCGCTCGAGTTCAGGGCCAGCAAGGTGCCGACCATCGACACGTCGAGGTGCTGACCCTCGCCCGTCCGCTCCCGCGCGTAGAGCGCGGTGGTGATCGCTCCGGCCGCTGCCATCCCGGTCGACATATCGCCGAGGGGGAAGCCTAGTTTGACGGGCGTGCCTCGCGCGTCCCGCACCATGCTCGTCACGCTGCTCTCGCCCTCGGCGACGATCGCGAGGCCACCTCGAGCAGACCGGGCGCGGCCCGAACCGGCGCCCCCGAACAAGCTGATCGACGCAGTGATGAGGCGGGGGTCGGCCGCTCGGAGCTTGGTGAAATCCAGGCCGAGCCTGGTCAGCGCGCCAGGCGCGAAATTCTCGACCACCACGTCCGCGCTTGCGACCAGGGCCAGCGCGACCTCGAGACCACCGGCATTCTTCAGATCCAGCGCGATGCTGCGCTTTCCGCGGTTGATTGCGGAGTGATACGAGCTGGTCTGGGTTCCGTCGGGCGCGACGCGCATGAACCCACGGATCCGCGCGAACTCGCCCGTCGGGGGCTCCACCTTTACGACGTCTGCGCCGGCGTCGGCGAGCAGCTGCGTACAGAACGGCCCGGCGAGAATGTGCGTGAAGTCGACGACTTTCACGCCGTGCAGTGGCGAGGCGCCGGTCATCTGTCTCCCGAATTTTTGAGTGCGACTTAGCACCAATTGCCGGAGCGTAACAAAGCGGCCCACCAACGGCGGTCGCGCCGCCCACACCGCCCAGACCATCTACGCAAACATCGAAGAACCCTCGCGGACTGCCCTCGAACTCCCCGCGCGATCGATGAAATCACCGGATCGGAGCACCACAGATGCGACGACTGGCCAACAAGTTCTTCTTCGAGAAGCTCCTGCGCACCCACGTCGACGGTCAGGTGCGGGTAGGACGAGCGATCCTGAAGGAACCGTGGGCCACGATCTTGGAAACGACGCGTCGGAAGCCGCTCTACACGGAGAACCCCAACCTGATTTTTCAGGCCGCGGCTCGAAAATGAGATCTTGGGTGCGCCCGGCAGGGATCGAACCTGCGACCAAGTGCTTAGAAGCGATCACCGCGTGAGCGGTGTGCTCGCTCGTTTACTGAGCGTCCGTGCGACAAGCGAAATCGCCATAACTACCTGGTGTCTTAGAGCATGCTGAACGGGCCGTCTAAACACGAGCTGGCGGGATCTATCGCCATCGCCTGAGAACTGACCCTTGAGCGCCCGTACGTGATTGCTCTTACTCCGGATTTCAGTCTCGGTCACGCCGTTGATGGATGGCAAGCGCCCGCAGGC
>CAXTUZ010000076.1:0-9232 GCA_964247525.1 uncultured bacterium | reverse complement strand
ATCTACGCGCGCGACCGGCGAAAACGTCGTAGCGCTGCCCCTCGATCTCGTCGAGAATCCCCCCGTACAGCATGAAGGCCGTCCGGACACAGTCCCTGCTTGCCGGGTCGAGCAGGCCGATCCCGGGTTCGGCGCGCGCGTAGATGGTGCGTGTCCGGGCGACTTCGCTCTCGATGAGTGCGCGCACGGGCGGTGACACGCCCAGTCCGCGGCAGGCGTCGAGGTCGGCGCGGCGCACGCCGAACCGGTCGAGGCTCTCGGTCGGCAGGTAGACCCGGCCGCGGCGAAGGTCCTCCGCGACGTCGCGCAGAAAATTGGTGAGCTGGAAGGCCACGCCCAGATCGGCTGCGTACGGCTCGGCCCGGGCGGGTCGGGGGAGCGCGCCGGTGTCCCGCGAGCTGCCGAGTACGGGCAGCAACTGCAGTCCGATGACCGCCGCACTGCCGTAGGTGTACCGGCCGAGGTCGGCGTGCGTCTCGTAACCGCTGACGGTCAGGTCCATCCGCATGCTCGCGAGAAACGCCTCGAACAGGGCCGGGTCGATGCCGTACCGCGCCGCGGTTGCTCGCACGGCGCGGAAGATCGCGCGTTCGGTGCGGTGCCGCCCCGGTGAGCCGGTGGCCCAGGCCGCCTCGATCTGGTCGAGTTCGGTGCGCGGGTCGCCGGCCGGGTTGTCGACGACATCGTCGACGTAACGCGCGAACCCGTACAGGGCATGCACCGCGGGTCGGCGCGCCGGCGGAAGGAGCAGGGTGGACAGGAAGTACGTCTTGCCGTGCCGCGCGTTGAGCGCCCGGCAGGTGAGGAAGGCCTCCTGGAGCTCGGCACCGGTGATACCGGCGGCGGCGAGTTCGCGGCGGGCGAGAGGTGTCCGCCGCGCGCGGCGCGTCACCGAGTGGCACGCGATCGGTAGCCCGGATCGGGCCCGGTGACGCGTTCGGCGGCGAGGCGTCCGGAGATGAGCACCATCGGCACGCCGACACCCGGCTGCGTTCCCGAGCCGACGAACACCACGTTCTCCACCGAGGGACACAGGTTGCGGGGCCGGAACGGGCCGGTCTGGAAGAACGAGTGCGCCGCGGCGAACGGTGTCCCGGCCGCCATCCCGCGCTCGAGCCAGTCCGCCGGGGTGGTGAGGTCCTCCACCTCGAGATCGGCACCGAATCTGTCGTACCCGCGGCTCTCCAGGGTCGCGACGATCTCATCGCGATAGCGCGGGCCGAGCTCGGCCCAGTCCTGGTTGCCACTCAGGTTGGGGGTCGGGAACAGTGCGTAGTAGCTCTCCCGGCCCGACGGAGCCAGCGAAGGATCCGACCTGGTCGGATTGGTGAGCAGGAACGACGGGTCGCTCATCAGCTGGCCCTTGTCGATGATCTCGTCGAACACACCTCGCCAGGAGTGCCCGAAGTGCAAGTTGTGATGGGCGGTACCCGGGTAGCTCGTCGCGGTTCCCGCGAGCAGCACCGCACACGACGGGGCGTAGGTCTGCCGGGTCACGCGCCTCGGCGTGGCTGCGGCGGGCAGCAGGTCGCGGTAGGCGATCGGCAGGTCGGGATTGAGGACGACGACATCCGCCGGAATCCGCTCGCCCGCTGTCGTGAGCACCGCCTGCGCACGGCCGTTGCGGGTCTCCACCGAGCTCGCCTCGGTCTGGTAGCGGATCTCGACGCCGTGCTTCTCGGCCGCCCCGGCAAGTGCCCGGGGAACGGCGTGCATCCCGCCGACCGGGAAGAAGACGCCGGCGACCGAATCCATGTACGCGATCACCGCGTACAACGCGAGCGCATCGTAGGGCGACAGTCCGGCGTACATCGCCTGGAAGGAGAACAGGCGTTGCAGGCGGGGATCGGGCAGGTACGAGGCGACTTTCGGCGCGAGTCGGCCGAACGCGCCGATCGCCGCGAGCCTGGCCAGGTTGGCGGTGAGCAGGTCGGTCGGCCGGTCGATGTTGCGGTCGATGAAATCGCGCATCTCGTACCGGTAGAGCGCCGAGACGAACCGTACGTAGCGTTCGTAGCCGGCGGCGGACTCCGGGCCGCAGACCCGCTCGATCTCCGCGGTCATCTCGGCGGCGCCCGCGTATGCGTCGAGGACCGACCCGTCCGCGTAGTGCGCCCGGTAGAGGGGACTGACGGGCAACAGATCGAGCCAGTCGGCGAGGTCCTCGCCCACGCAGTCGAGAGCGTCGGCAATCAATTCGGGCATCGTGAGCACCGAGGGACCCGTATCGAAGCGGTACCCCCCGAGGTCCAGCAGGCCGCAGCGGCCGCCCGGCTCGCCGGTGCGCTCGATGATCGTGATCTGCCGGCCGGTGGGAGCCAGGCGGAGCGCGGCGGAGAGGCCTCCCAACCCGGCACCGACGATGACGACCCGATCTGTCGGGCCGGGCACGGTACGCATGAGTTGACAGTAGGAACCTGCCGCCGGTTCCGCATGTCGACGGCGAGGCACGTGGCCCGGGGTGTTGGTGCCGGGCGACGTCGTTTTGTTCGATTCCAGGAATCCATCGACGACACGCCGCGAGGGGCGAGGGTTTCCTGGAATCGAACAACGGGACCACAGCCGGTGAACAGCGGGCGTACGGGGACAACCGCGCCGCGGCCGGCCGGACGGGTACTTGCACCGCGGTTGCGAGGTGCGTAAGAATCCCGGGCGCAGCGCACTTTCGGCCATGGTGGGACGGGGATGGTTCACATGCGATTTCCACGAATTCTGACCGGGGGCATGACTCTCGGTACGGCGGCGGCGGCCGCTGTGCTCTTCGCTCCGGGCGCAATGGCGTCGAGCCCGTCGCCGGCGGCGTCACCCACCGCAGCACCGACCGCATCCGGACTGTCCGCGCCGCTCGCCAGCGGCCTTCTGGGGCCGACCCAGCTGAAGGTCGCCCGTGGCGGGTCGGTCCTGCTGTCGGAGTCGTTCGCCGGCAACCTGAGCAAGGTGCGTGACGGCAAGAAGACAGTGCTGTCCGGCGGGTACGACGAGGTCAACGGAGTCGCCCTGGACGGATACGGCAACGTCGACTTCACGACCGGTTCGTACCCGGGCGAGCAGCCGAACGCCGCGAAAGCTGCCCCGGCGCCCACCGGCGGTCCGACGACGGCGCTGCTCCGCCATCTCGACCCGCACGGCAACGTCACGACGCTCGCGGACCTCGGCGCGTACGAGCGCGACCACAACCCTGATGCGAAGGCCAAGTACGGCTTCGTCAACCTGTCCAAGACCTGCGCCAAGAGCTTCCCGCCGCCGAGCGACGAGGTGCCCCCGGCAGCCCCGACGCCCGGCGCCATCGACTCCCACCCCTATTCCGTGGCCGCGCTCCCGTTCGGCTACAAGGTCGTTGGCGACGCGGCCGGGAACGACCTGCTTCTGGTCAGCCCGTCCGGGAACATCACCACCCTCGCGGTGCTCCCGGGTATCCCGGTGAAGGTCACCGCCGCGGCGGCAAAGGCGGCCGGCCTGCCCGCCTGCGTGGCCGGCACGACGTACGTGCTCGAGCCGGTGCCGACGGACGTGCAGCTGCGGGGCATCAACCTTTACATCACGACGCTCCCGGGCGGCCCCGAGGACGGTTCGCTCGGCGCCAACGGCAGCGTGTACGAGTTCAACCTGTTCAGCCGCGAACTCCGCCGGGTCGCCACCGGATTCTCCGGTGCGTCGAACCTCGCAATCGGCCCGGACGGCACCATCTACGTGTCCGAACTCTTCGCCGACCGGATCTCGAAGATCGTCAACGGTAAGCCGGTGAAGGTCGTGGACGTGCCGCAGCCCGGTGGTCTTGACTACGCGTACGGGAAGCTTTACATCGCCGAGAACCTGCTCGGCGACGCGGGCGCCGACCTCGTCACCTATCCACTGCGCTAAGCCCGGCTCCCCGTACTCTGGGCTCATGGCCGGTGACGGGGAGCGCGCGTCCCGGCCGCGCACCGTCCGCGACATGCTCGGCGGCCCGGGCCCGGTGTTCTCGTTCGAGTTCTTCCCGCCGAAGACCGACGCAGGCGAGGCGGCGCTCTGGCTGGCCATCCGGCAGCTCGAGGCGCTCCGCCCCGCGTTCGTCAGCGTCACTTACGGCGCGGGTGGCTCGACTCGTGACCGCACGATCCGGATGACGGAGCGGATCGCGGCGGAGACGACACTGACGCCGGTGGCACACCTCACCGCGGTGAACCACTCCGTCGCCGAGTTGCGGCAGATCGTGGGTACGTACGCCGGGGTAGGAATTTCGAACATCCTGGCGCTGCGCGGCGATCCACCAGGAGATCCCCAGGCCGAATGGGTCACCCACCCGCTAGGCCTGTCGTACGCGGACCAGCTCGTCGAAATGGTCTGCGCGCTCGGAGATTTCTGCGTCGGAGTTGCCGCGTTTCCGGAGAAACACCCGCGCTCGCCCGATCTTGACCACGACGCCCGCATCCTCGCCGGCAAGGCTCGCGCGGGCGCGGACTACGCGATCACCCAGTTCTTCTTTGACGCCGACGACTACTTTCGCCTGCGGGATCGGGTGGCCGCCCTCGGCGTCGACATGCCGATCCTTCCCGGGGTCATGCCGGTGACGAACGTGTCCCAGATCGAGCGGATGGCAGTGCTGTCCGGGGCGGGGTTTCCCCGCCCGCTGGCGGAGCGTCTACGGAAGGTCGCCCACGATCCGGACGCCGTACGCGCGATCGGCGTGGAGGTGGCGACCGAGCTGTCCGCGCGCCTCCTTGAGGGCGGCGCTCCGGGGATCCATCTGATCACGCTCAACCGCTCGACGTCCTCGAGCGCTGTGCTCGCCAACCTCTCGCCCGCGCCGGTGAGTGCGGCTCAGTCCTCGTCGTAAGCCTCGAAGACGAGCAGCAGATGCGCGTCGCGCAGTACCTGCTCCCGGACGACGCTCATGCCCCGGGCATTGGCCTCGTCGATCACGAGGCCCAGCAGCGACAGATCGTACTGGCCCATGACGGGCGCGATCCGCACGACGAGCACGAGCTGGTCGCGCCCCTCGACGAAAAGCTGGTCGGGCGCGAAGTCGTCGGCGACATCGATCACGTACGGGTTGTCGGACACGGGAGCAACCTACTGGCTCGGCGGGTGCTCATGTGCAGGGACGAGCAGGTGTGATGGCGTCGACGTTCGCGTGCATCCTCGGAGTTGTCGGCGTCGTGCTCGCGATCGGAGGCCACCTGACCGCTCGCCCGCCGGAGCGGGCGACGCCGCTCGACTCGTCCGCCCATCGGGACGGGTGGTCAGAGCTGCACGGGGGGCTGGACTCGTCGAAGAGCGGACTCGTCTCCGCGTGGCTGTCCGCGATGCACGCCCTCGGCCTGCCGCTTGCACGCGCCGGTGTCCATCCGAACACGCTGACTCTCGCCGGCATGTGGGTGACGCTGTGGGTGCTCCCGCTCGCCGCCTGGGGGGAGCGGGCCGTGCTCGTCGCTGCGGGGGGTGTGGTGCTGGCAGGGCTGCTCGATGGCCTTGACGGGGCCGTGGCGGTGCTCAGCTACCGTGCCACGCGCTGGGGTGCGCTCCTCGACGAGGTCGTCGACCGGCTGGGCGACGGCGTTCTACTGGTGGCATTGGCGTTGTTAGGTGCTCCCGGCTGGCTCGTGAGTACGGCCGCCGCGGCGGTCGTCGCGCTTGAGGGGACTCGGCGGTGGGCTCGCGCCCACCGCGGGGGAGTGGGCGGTCGCATCACGCCGGGGGAGCGACCGACGCGCCTGATTCTCGCCGGGTCGGGATTCTTCGCCGCGGGTTGCCAGCCGGACCGTGCCGACGCGGCGGCGACCGCCTCTGCCGCGGCTGTGCTCGCGGTGTGCACAGTGTCGTGGCTGATGCTGCTCAGCGACCAGCGGGCCCGATGAGGCGGTCGACGATGTGCGCGGAGGCAAGTACGAGCGGAAGGCCGCCGCCGGGATGCGAGGAACCGCCGACCAGGAACAGTCCGGGCACCGCCGAGCGATTGGCCGGCCGCAGGAACGCTGCTCGCGCACCATCGGCCGAGGATCCGTAGATCGCCCCCCCGGGTGAGAAGGTGCGGTCCTCGATATCGGCAGGAGTGCGTACCCGCCAGTCCGCGATCCGGTCGCGGATGTCGTAACCCCGTTCGGCCATCAGATCGAGGACACCCGACGCGACAGTCGTGTGGTCGGCCGAGCGCCAGTCGTACTGGTCGTTGCGCGGCGCGTTGACCAGCACGAACCAGGGATGCACGTCCGGGCCCGCGATGCTGTCGTCGGCCGGTACCGACAGGTACACGGCCGGATCCCGGATCGGCCGTCCCGCGGCGAGGTCGTCGAACTCGGCCGTGTAGTTGCGCGGGAAGAGCACGGTGTGATGGGCGGTTCCGGAGCGCCTTGCGCCGCGAACCGCCACGAGCAACGCGACCCCCGAATAGGACCGGCCGGCGGCGGCGAGACGCGAGCGTACGGCCGCCACCGGGGTCGATGTCACCAGCATGTCTCCGTAGAGCTGCTGGGCATCGCAGTTCGCGACGAGGACGTCCGCGGACAGGTGCTCCCCGTCGTCGAGCACCACCCCCCGGGCACGGCCCGCTTCGAGCACGACGCGCCGCACCGAGCTGTTCGTACGAACCGTCGCGCCACATTCCGTCGCTCGCTCGGCGAGCGCAGTCGCAATGCGGAACAGACCTCCCGGTACGTACCACCCGCCGTAGGTGTGTTCGACGTGCGCGATCGTGGCCAGGACAGCCGGGGCGCGCCGGGGGTCCGAACCGGTGTACGTCGCGTACCGCCAGAGAAACTGCTGCAGCCGTGGTTCTCGCAGGAACCGGGCGCCGAGTCCGGCAAGGCTCTCCCACGGGGCGACGAGTGGGACGTCCTGCGGCCGTGAGAGCACGAGCCGCAGCAGCGATCGCGCCCCTCGCAACTCCCGTTCGACGAAAGTACCCTTCGTGGCCTCCCACATCCGGCCGGCCCGGGTCGCGAGCCGCGACCAGTCCTGACCAGCACCGGGCGCCCAAGCCTCCAGTTCGGCGCAGAACCGGTCGAGGTCGTCATGCACGGTGAAGCCGCTCCCGTCGGCGAACCGGACCGAGCTGAGCGGCGAAACCCTTTGCAGGACAAGGGAATCGGGCCATCCGCCGGTTTGCTCGAAGGTGTCGCGCAACAGTGCGGGCAAGGTGAGCAGCGAGGGGCCGGTATCGAACCCGCAGCCGGAGAACGACTCCCAGCCGAGCTTCCCGCCGATGTGCGGTGACTGTTCGAGGACGGTGACGTCGTGTCCGTGAGCCGCGAGCCGGGCCGCGACCGCAAGGCCGCCCACACCCGCACCGATGACGAGCACTGTGCTCATCGAGGGCTCACGGCGGCGGGGAGCGGGTACCGGCGGGGGATCCGGTTCGTCATGCGTGGCGTCGCACCTCGACAAGCCCTTCCTCGATGACCCGGAACCCGTCAGGCCGGGCTTGCGCTAGATGCTGAGCGATCCGTCGGCCATCGCGATTCCGGTCACGGTCACCTTCGAGTACTGGAGTTTGCCGGTTCCGACGGACTCGCGGACTGCGGTACGGACGCGATCGCGGCGCAGGACGCGCCAGCGCGGCTTGCTCCTCGGGCTTCACAGTGCTCTGTCCTTCCACCGCAGGGCGCCGCGTCGTCGGGCTCGCCACGATCGGACGATCAGCGCGTCCAGCACCAGGACCGATGCGGGCTGCGCAACGCTGTCCGGCCATACCCGGCCACCGACGCGCCGGGCGACCAGAGCGCGTCCCGTGATTCCGGCCGCGGTGCCGAGCGCGGCCCATCGATCCGACGGCCGACGCAGCAGGCGAAGCGGTGGCAGCACGTACACCACGCCGAGCAGGGCCATCACCATCGCGGACCCTGCGCGCGACGCCCCGAATGCAGCCCACAACGACTTCTCGTACCCAAGCGCGAGCTCCTCCCAGCCGGCGTACATCCGGCAGGAGGCGAGATCGGTTCCGTCGGTGACGACACCGCGAAATCCCTGTCTCTTGAGCACTTTCAGAAGCGCGATGTCATCGAGGACATCCCGCCGCACCGACGTGTGGCCACCGGCGATCCGGTAGGCGGACGCGTCGACCGCGAGTAGCTGCCCGTTCGCTGCCGCGAGCGACGCCGGCCACGGCCGCTCCGAGAGTCGTAGCGGCAGAAATGTCGACCACGACCATTGCAACAGGGGCTGGACGAGTCGTTCGGCGAAGGAGCCCGCCACCTGGCGTGGATAGGGGCTGACCAGATCGAGACCGGACCGCCGTAGCAGATCCACCGTACGCACCAGGGCATCCGGCGCGAGCACCACGTCGGCGTCGAGGAAGACCAGGACGCCGCTCGCCGGAGCGGCGGCATCGGCGGCCTGCTGGCATGCGTGTGGCTTGCCGTACCACCCACCCGGGAGCGGGCTTCCCTGGACGACCCGGATGCGGGGATGGGTGTGCGCATCGAGAAGCTCGGCCGTTGCGTCGCTCGAGCAGTCGTCGAGAACGACGCACTCCGCGTCGGGGTAGTTGTCGAGCGCCACGGCCAGTGCCCGCAGACACGGCACGATTCGGTTCTCCTCGTTCCGGACGGGTAGCAGCACCGAGATCGGTTCGAGTCGTGCTCCGTGCTCGTCCGGTGCCCTGCGGAGCAGACGGAGGTTCAGCGCCGTGTGCGCAGTCAGCACCGTCGCCGCGACCGAACCCGTACGGACGAGCCGGTGGATCGCTCTCACCTCGGACCGAGGATCCGGCGCGCGAGAGGTAGCGCGACAGTCCCCATCGCGACGCCACCGCTGAGAGCGACCCCGGGCCGGCGCAGGAAAACGGCGTTCGCCACTACCGAGCCGGCGTAATTCCACAGGTACAGCACGAGGGGAACCGTGTCGTCCGCTTCCGGTCCGACACCGCGGGGTACGACCCGCTCGAGGACGTTCGTCAGCAGACCGGCGACGAGGACCCAGCCGAGATAGTTGACCAGCGGAATTCCCTGCAGCGCAAAGTTTTTCGTATGCCACTCCCAATTTCCGTCGGCGACCATCTGCGGGTCGAGGAAGACGTCCCAGGAGGCGAGCGCCAGCGCTCCGACGGCGGTGACCATCCCGCGAGCCGCGGCGAGTCGGCGTGCCGCCGCCAGTGCCGGGCCCGCCATCATGACCCACGCGCACGGCACCACGAGCGGAACCCCGGCGACCCGGCGGCCGCGTTGAGGGGAGGGGGAGTCCCGCCCGCCCGGGCTGCCGGGGCGCACCCCGAGGGCGGCGCCGGGGCACGACCCGACGCCCGCGACCGGCGTGGACG
>CAXTUZ010000075.1:0-9234 GCA_964247525.1 uncultured bacterium | reverse complement strand
CCGCCATGCCGTGCGCCCCCGCCGCGGCGCCGACCGCGACCGGGTACGCGACGGACCCCGGCAAGGCCCCGGCGACGGCATCGAGGCGCGGACAGGGCCACGCGCCCAGCGTGGCATCCAGGAAGCTGCGCCCCTGCTGGCTCGTCTCCAGGTGCAATTCGCGCGAGGGCGCCAGCGCGAGGGCCAAATCGTCGATCGCGGCGAGGGCTTCGCGGTCTCCCGCCTCCGCGGAACGATGGGCGTGCGCCGCGAGGATCAGGTCGTTGCGCAGCGAGCCGCGCTCGCACGCGTCCGCGAGCCATTCGGACAGGCTCGCCTCATCGGTCACGTCGCCGGCCTCCACCGCCCATTCAAGCCCGTGCGAGTACGCGTACGCCCCGACAGGGTAGCCCGGCGACAGCCACGCCATCAGGCGCAGCGCCTCGATGGCCGCGGCGTCAGGCATGCGGATGCGTGTCGTCGTGGAGGTGTGCGTGGTCGTGCGCGTGTCCGTCGTGGCGATGGCCGTGCCCGGTCAGAGCATGGCCGCCGGTATAGGCCCCCCCCTCGGGCCTGAACGGGCGCCGGACCGCCTCGGCGGTGCCCCCCAGGCCGCGGACCATCTCGGCCAGCACATGGTCGTCGGCGATCCAGACCGCCTCCGCTCCGATCTCGGCTGGGATATGGCGGTTGCCGATGTGCCAGATCAGACGGCGCAGGGCGTGCTCGCTGGGAGCGTGGATCTCCAGGAGGGCCTCGGACGCCGCCTCGACCCAGACGAGGCGCCCGTCCTCCAGCACCAGCGCGTCGCCGTCGTCGAGCACGCAGGCCTGAGCCAGATCGAGCAGGAACACGGTGCCGCCGAGCCCGCGCATCGCCATGCGCCGACGATGCCGGTCGCCGTGGTCGAGCACCACACGATCGACGATCTCGCCGCCGGAGACGGCGTCGACGCGCAGGACGCGGGTGGCGCGGATCATCGGCTCAGACCTGATCGAGGCGGCCGGGCTCGGCGGGCAGGTGATCGAGATCGAGCGCCTGTTCGACGGTGAAGGGCGCCGCCTCCGGAAACAGCGTGACGTCGATGCCGGTGTCCTTCGACGCGAGCAGCCGTCCCGAGAGGTGGCACCGCGCGAAGACCCGGGCGGGATGACCGTGCAGACTCGGACTCATCTCCAAGAGGTCGTCCAGTCGCTGGCGCTGCTCGGTGATGGTGCCGACCCATCCGCTCGACCGGCCGCCCGGCTGGTACTCCCGTTTGAGTAGATGGCCGATGAGACGCCGAGGCGGCGCTCGATCTCGCGCGTCTCGCGCCCGCCCACGCTCTCCACCTCCTCGACCGGATTCGCGCGATCGCGTTCGTCGAAGCGCCGCGCGCAGAAGCGCCGCCTGGGCTCGCGTCCAGAGGTAGAGATCGGTCTCGTAGAGATCGTCCGCCGGAGGCGGCCTCAGCGCGGCGCTCGACATCGAAGGTCCTCGTCAGCCCCGCGACCCTACCTCAAAACAGGAAATACCGCTGCGCCATCGGCAGCACCTCGGCCGGCTCGCAGACCAGCAGCTCGCCGTCGGCACGCACGTCGTAGGTCTCGGGATCGACCTCGATCACCGGAGTGGCGTCGTTGAGGATCATGCTCTTCTTCGAGATCCCGCCGCGCACGTTCTCCACCGCGACCATGCTCTTCCGGACGCCGAGCGTCTCGCGAAGCCCGTCCTCGATCGCCGCCTTCGAGACGAAGGTGAGCGCCGTCGAGAACGGCGCCCGGCCGAAGGCGCCGAACATCGGGCGGTAATGCACCGGCTGCGGCGTCGGGATTGAGGCGTTGGGGTCGCCCATCGGCGCGGCGGCGATCATCCCGCCCTTGAGCACGAGGTCGGGCTTCACCCCGAAGAAGGCCGGGCTCCAGAGCACGAGGTCGGCGAGCTTGCCTGGCTCCACCGAGCCGATGTGCCGCGAGACGCCGTGGGCGATCGCCGGGTTGATCGTGTACTTGGCGACGTAACGCCGCGCGCGCAGGTTATCGGTGCCGCTGGTGTCGCCGGGAAGCGCCCCGCGCTGGCGCTTCATCTTGTCCGCCGTCTGCCACGTGCGGATCACCACCTCGCCGACCCGGCCCATCGCCTGGCTGTCCGAGGACATCATCGAGAGCGCGCCGAGGTCGTGCAGGATGTCCTCCGCCGCGATCGTCTCCTTGCGGATCCGGCTCTCGGCGAAGGCGAGGTCCTCGGGGATCGACGGGTCGAGGTGATGGCACACCATCAGCATGTCGAGATGCTCGTCGATGGTGTTCTTTGTGAATGGGCGCGTCGGGTTCGTAGACGACGGGAGCACGTTCGGCAGCCCGGCCACCTTGATGATGTCGGGCGCGTGGCCGCCCCCGGCGCCCTCGGTGTGGAAGGCGTGGATGGTACGGCCCTTGAAGGCGGCGATCGTGTCCTCGACGAAGCCCGATTCGTTCAGGGTGTCCGTGTGGATCATCACCTGCACGTCGTAGGCGTCCGCGACCCCGAGGCAGGCGTCGATGGCGGCCGGTGTCGTGCCCCAGTCCTCGTGCAGCTTGAGCGCGCAGGCCCCGGCGCGCACCATCTCCTCCAGCGCGCCCGGCACCGAGGCGTTACCCTTGCCGGCGAAGGCCAGGTTCATCGGGAAGGCGTCCGCCGCCTCGATCATCCGGGCGATGTGCCAGGGGCCCGGCGTGCAGGTGGTGGCGAAGGTGCCGTGAGCCGGCCCGGTGCCGCCGCCGAGCATCGTCGTCACGCCGGAGCACAGCGCCTCCTCGATCTGCTGCGGGCAGATGAAGTGGATGTGGCTGTCGAAGCCACCCGCCGTGAGGATCTTACCCTCCCCCGCGATCACCTCCGTGCCCGGACCGACGACGATGTCGACGCCGGGCTGCACGTCCGGGTTGCCGGCCTTGCCGAGCTTATGGATCCGGCCCCGCACGATGCCGACGTCGCACTTCACGATGCCCCAATGGTCGAGCACGACGGCGTTGGTGATCACCGTGTCCACCGCCCCGTCGCGGTTCGTGACCTGCGACTGACCCATCCCGTCGCGGATCACCTTGCCGCCGCCGAACTTCACCTCCTCGCCGTAGGTGGTGAAGTCCCGCTCCACCGTGATCTCCAGGGACGTGTCGGCGAGGCGAATGCGGTCGCCCGTGGTAGGGCCGAACATGTCGGCGTAGGCGGCCCGGGGGAGGAACGCGGGCTTGGGGCTGTTGGACATCTAGAGGCCGCCCATCACGTCGCCGCGGAAGCCGTAGACCGTGCGCCCGCCCGAGAGCGGCACCAGCGTGACCTCCCGCGTCGAGCCGGGCTCGAAGCGCACGGCCGTGCCCGGCGCGATGTCGAGACGCTTGCCCCGCGCCTGCTCGCGCGCGAAGACGAGGCCCGGGTTGACCTCGAAGAAGTGATAGTGCGAGCCGACCTGCACCGGCCGGTCGCCGGTGTTGGCGACCTCGATCACCGTGCGCTCGGCGTCCGCGTTGAAGACGATCTCGCCGGGCAGCGTGGTCACCGTGCCGGGCACGTCCACGGATGCGGGGCCGCGGATCGGGTGGTGGACGGTCACCAGCTTGGTCCCGTCGGGGAAGGTCGCCTCGACCTGGATGTCGTGGATCATCTCAGGGATCCCCGGCATCACTTGGTCGGCGGTGAGCACGTTCGCGCCCGCCTGCATCAGTTCGGCCACGGTACGCCCGTCACGGGCCCCCTCGACGACGGCGTCGGTGATCAGCGCAATCGCTTCCGGGTGGTTGAGCTTCACGCCCCGCGCGAGCCTGCTGCGCGCCACCATCGCGGCTGTGGCGACGAGGAGCTTGTCCTTCTCGCGGGGCGTCAGCAGCACGGATGTCTCCCGGGTCGCGTCAGGTCCGAGCCGGGAGCAAGGATCATGCTGGGGTGCGGGTCGAGGCCGCAAGGCGACCGGGTCGGGATGAGCGCGCGACGTGTCGTTCGTGGAGCATCCCGAGGGCGAGACGCGTGCTTAGGTTCCAACCGATCGATGCCATCCGACTGATCCCGAAGATCGGCATCCGCTCCGGCGCATCGGCCCGAATCTCAGACCGGTTCGTCATCGCCCGCAGTGAGACGCATGGCACGCAGTCGCGCCGTGCGCTCATCCAGCGCTCGGCGGTCGGCTTCCAGCGCCGACCAAACCGCCGCGGCCGAGGCGTGGTGCTGCGCATCGTCCGGTTCGACACGCTCCATATCGATATCTACGGGGTACAGCGCGCTCATGTCCCAGTCTTCCGAACCGCGGTCGCACTCCGGTATCAGTTCGCAGCTCGGACGGTCCAGCCCCGAAAGCCTGCGGAGGCCGAACCACGGGATCCAGTCGTCACGCCGCGTCGCGCTGTGCACGGTCCGTACGCTCGGCTACCCCCCCGGGGCGACCGAGACCGATCTGTTTGGCCAGGGCCGAGCGCTGTTCGGCATAGCTCGGGGCGACCATCGGGTAGTCGGCCGGCAGACCGTAGCGCTCGCGATAGCTGCGCGGATCGAGCCCGTGGCTCGGCAGGTGCCGCTTCAAGGTCTTGTAGGTCTTGCCGTCGAGGAAGCTCACGAGCCCGTCGCGCCCGATCGAGCGACGCACCTCGCTCGAGCTCGGTTGCTCGACCGGCTCGGAGGCGACCTGGGCCACCGGCGCCGCGGTGCAGAGGCGGGACAGGGCGGCGTGCACGTTCCCGATCAGCATCGGCAGTTCGGCGATCGGCACGGAATTGTTCGAGACATAGGCCGAGACGATGTCGCTCGCGAGGGACGTGATCTCCTCGGCGAGGTCGATGTTCGTCGAATCCGTGTTCGTCTCGGACATGTTCATGATCCTGTGGCGCTGACCGGGTGAGGGTCCAACTTCGTGACCCGTGACACGAATTCAAGGTCGGCGCACCGGCCGTGAGGCGCCCCCGCCAGGACCCAGGTGCATGGTCGAAAAGCGATCGGCGCATCCGCTGCGGTACGGCCGGAGCAGCGCCGAGCCCCGCCAGGGCGGAAGAGCGCCTCAACCGCGCGCCTCGGTCAGTCGCGCTATGATCGCCTCGACCACCTCGATCTGCTGCTGCACGGCCGCCACCCGTGGACCGGCCGCCGACCCGTCGCCCTGGACGAAGGTTCCCTTCCGGCGACGCGTGCCGCGAAGCTTGACCACCGAGGCGACGATGTTCTGGCGCTCCTCGGTCAGGGCGGCGTGCAGCTCGTAAAGCCCATCCAGTTCGACGTTCGCGGCCATGCGGCGCCCCGGTTGCCCACCAAGTCGTGATCGCGGCCCGCGTCCGGCCCGCAATTTTCCGGTGTGTATAGCGCCTGTCCCCGCGGTCTGCGCTGCCTTCGCTATGGAGCCCGCTTCGTGGTCGAGCGATGAGGGCGGTCGTCTCGGCCCCTGCATGGCCCTGGCCCGGGTGTTGCACTCTTTATACACTCCGTCGGTCTTGCCGCTCCGCGGCGTCACGCGTCGATGTCGGGGGGCCTCAGCTATGTTAATGAATGATGGGCTCGCGGGTCCGCCGGTCGGGCGGCCCGACTGCCGAGCTCGGGCACTCGGCTCGGATCGGTGGGCGAGCAAGTACCGTCCGTGCAGGGGTCGCAAACCGGATGCGAGCGGATGCTGATCGGGCATGAGCGCGACGATGACGGGCTGCAATCGAACGGGATCGTGGAGCCCATGTCCGGGAGGTCACCGCCTGCCGTGAGCGCCCCCTCCAGACCCGGCAGGTCCGGCCGGACCCTCCCGCTGCTGCTCGGGCTCGCGATCGTCGCGGGCGGCGCCTACGGTTACGCGCGGTTCACCCAGCCCGGCGTGAAGACCGCCAAACCCGCTCCGGTGCCGGTGCCGGTGACGCTGGGCGCCGTCGAGCGGACGCCCCTCGCCCTGGTGCTGAACGGGCTCGGGACGGTGCAGGCCTACAACACCGTCCAGGTGCGGACCCGCATCGACGGCGAGATCCAGCGGGTCGATTTCCGCGAAGGCCAGAGCGTGCGCAAGGGCGAGATCCTCGTCCAGGTCGATCCCCGGCCCTACCAGGCGGCCCTCGACCAAGCCAAGGCGAAGAAGGACCAGGACACCGCCAACCTGGGCAACATCAAAGCCGATCTCGCCCGGTCGATGGGGCTCGGCGCCTACGCGTCCCGCCAGCAGGTCGAGACGCAGACGGCGCAGGTCGCCCAGCTCACGGCGCAGGTCGCCTCGGATCAGGCGGCGATCGACAACGCCACGACGCAGGTGGGCTACGCCACCGTCCGCGCACCGATCGACGGCGTCACCGGCTTCCGGCAGGTGGATATTGGCAACATCGTCAACGCCGCCGGACAGGCGGCGATCGTCACGATCACCCAGGTCGAGCCGATCTTCGTGGTGTTCACCGCACCCGAGGATCAGTTGCCATCCATCACCGCGGCGCTGAGCAAGGGGGACGTGCCCGTCGAGGCGTCGAGCACCGACGGGCTGACCAAGCTCTCGGACGGCAAGCTCGCGCTGTTCAACAATCAGGTCGACGCGGCCACCGGCACGATCCGGCTCAAGGCCGTGTACGAGAACAAGGACCACGCGCTCTGGCCGGGGCTGTCGGTGTCCACGCGGATGCGGGTCGGCGTCGTGGCGCAGGCGACGACGGTGCCGGACGACGCCGTCCAGCACGGGCCGGACGGGTTGTTCGCCTTCGTGATCGACGAGACCAACCACGCGCGCCAGCGCGCCTTCAAGGCGGGTCGCTCCGACTCGGGTCGGACCCAGGTCCTGAGCGGGGACCTGCGGCCGGGCGAGCGTGTGATCACCGCCGGCCACTACAAGGTTCAGGACGGCAGCCTCGTCGGCGACGCGCACCCGGCGCGGACCGCGCAGACCGAGGGCGCGGGCGGGTCCGGCCGGAAGCCTGACGGGAAGGGCGACCTTTGAGGCGTGCGGGACCTGAGATGCACGGAGACGCGCCACGATGAAAGCCGGCATCTCCGCTCCGTTCATCCGCTTTCCCGTGGCGACCACGCTGATCATGGTCGGCATCCTGTTCCTCGGGGTGGTCGCCTACCCGCTGCTCGGCGTCGCGCCCCTGCCGCAGGTCGACTTCCCGACGATCCAGGTGACGGCGCAGTTGCCCGGCGCCAGCCCGGAGACGATGGCCTCATCGGTCGCGCAGCCCCTCGAACGCCAGTTCTCCCAGATCCCCGGCGTCGCGCAGATGACCTCGCAGAGCTCGCTGGGCATCTCGACGGTCACCGTCCAGTTCGACCTGAACCGGAACATCGATGGGGCGGCCAACGACATCCAGGCGGCCGTCAACGCGGCCGGCGGCCAGCTCCCGAAGAACCTGCCCAGCCCGCCGACCTACCGCAAGGTGAACCCGGCTGATTCCCCGATCATGCTGCTGTCGCTGGTCTCCGACAGCCTGCCGCTCATTGAGGTGGACGACGCGGCGGACGTGCAACTCGCCCAGCGCATCAGCCAGATCTCGGGGGTGGCGCAGGTGTTCATCGGTGGCCAGCAGAAGCCCGCCGTGCGCATCCAGGTCGACCCGGCCAAGCTCGTCGCCAAGGACCTCTCCCTGGAGGACGTGCGCACCCAGCTCTCGCTCACGACGGTGAACAACCCCAAGGGCAGCGTCGACGGGGCGAGCCGCAGCTACACCATCTACGCCAACGACCAGCTCACCGCCGCGCGCGACTGGAACGACGTCATCGTCGCCTACCGCGACGGTGCCCCCCTGCGGGTGCGCGACATCGGCACGGCAGTGGCCGGGCCGGAGGACATGAAGCAGGCGGGCTGGACCAACGGACGGCGCGGCATCTTCCTCGTGGTGTTCAAGCAGCCCGGTGCCAACGTCATCGACACGGTGGACAGCATCAAGGCGCAGCTGCCGCGCCTCACCGCCACGCTTCCGGCCGCGATCAAGGTCGACGTCCTCAGCGACCGCACGCAGACGATCCGCGCCTCGGTCGAGGACGTTCAGTTCACGCTGATCCTGACCATCGTCCTCGTGGTCGGCGTGATCTTCGTCTTCCTGCGCAGCTTCTGGGCCACCGTGATCCCGAGCGTGACCGTGCCGCTGGCGCTGCTCGGCGCCTGCGCGCTGATGTGGTTCGCGGGCTACACCTTGGACAACCTCTCGCTGATGGCGCTCACCATCTCGGTCGGATTCGTCGTCGACGACGCGATCGTCGTGCTGGAGAACATCAGCCGCTACGTCGAGGAGGGGATGCGGCCGATGGAGGCCGCGTTCAAGGGCTCCGGGGAGATCGGCTTTACCATCGTCTCGATTTCGGTCTCGCTGATCGCCGTGCTGATCCCGCTGCTGCTGATGGGCGGGATCATCGGACGTCTGTTCCGCGAGTTCGCGGTGGTCCTCTCGATGACGATCGCGGTCTCGGCCTTCGTCTCGCTCACGCTGACGCCGATGATGGCCTCCCGCCTCCTGAAGCCCCACGGCGCGGAGCGTCACGGGCGCCTCTACCGGCTCAGCGAGGCGGCGTTCGACCGGCTGCTCGCCGCCTACGCCGCCGGCCTGGACGTGGCCTTGCGCTACCGGTTCCTCACCCTGCTGACCTTCTTCGCCACCCTGGGCCTCACCGTCCATCTGTTCATGGTGATTCCGAAGGGGTTCTTCCCGCAGCAGGATACCGGCTTCATGCTCGGCGTCACCGAGGCGGGACAGGACATCTCGTTCGCCGCGATGATGGAGCGGCAGGAGAAGGCCGGCGCGATCGTTCTGGCCGATCCGGCGGTGGCGACCGTCGGCATGTCGCTCGGCGGCAACGGGCAGGCGCTCAACTCGGGCCGCATGTACATCACGCTCAAGCCGCGCGACGAGCGTACCGCCGACGCGTTCCAGGTGATCGGGCGCCTGCGTCCCAAGCTCGAGGCGCTGGAGGGTATCCGCACCTTCCTCCAGGCCTCGCAGGACGTGCGCACGGGCGGCCGAACGTCCCGCACGCAGTTCGAGTACACGCTGCAGGATCCCGACCTCAGCGAGCTCAACGCCTGGGCGCCGCGCATCCTAGACCGGATGAAGACGCTGCCGGAGCTGCGCGACGTGGCGACCGACCAGCAGACCCGCGGCACCACGCTGACGCTGGCGATCAACCGCGACGCGGCCTCGCGCTACGGCATCACGCCGATGCTCATCGACGACACCCTCTACGACGCGTTCGTCAGCGCCACCCTCACGGCCGCCGGACGCCAGACCGGGGAGCGCGAGGGCGCCTGGTACGACGAGCACGTCAAGCGCTACGAGTACGGCGGGATGACCGCCACGGCACGGGAGATCC
>CAXTUZ010000074.1:5289-9384 GCA_964247525.1 uncultured bacterium | reverse complement strand
CGGCGACGACGGGGACGGACCGGGACGCGTCCTTCACCCAGATCACCGGACCGTGATACTTCTTGTCGACCTTGACGGCGGTGTGTGCCCGGGAGGTGGTGGCCCCGCCGATCATCAACGGAATGTCGAGCCCCTGGCGCTCCATCTCAGCGGCGAAGTTCACCATCTCGTCCAGCGATGGCGTGATCAGGCCGGACAGCCCGATGACGTCGGCGTCGTGCTCCTTGGCCGCGTCGAGGATCTTCTGCGCGGGCACCATGACGCCTAGGTCGATCACGTCATAGTTGTTGCACTGCAGGACGACCCCGACGATGTTCTTGCCGATGTCGTGCACGTCGCCCTTCACCGTGGCCATCACGACGAGGCCATTGCTCCGGCGCTGGTCGGCCGGGGACTTCTCGGCCTCGATGTACGGGATGAGATAGGCGACCGCCTTCTTCATGACCCGGGCGGACTTGACCACTTGGGGGAGGAACATCTTTCCGGCACCGAAGAGGTCACCGACGACGTTCATCCCGGCCATCAGCGGCCCTTCGATGACCTCGATCGGTCGTCCGCCGCGTTCGGCGATCTGCGCCCTGAGTTCTTCGGTGTCGGTCTCGGCGTAGTCGTCGATGCCCTTGACGAGAGCGTGCGTGATGCGTTCCTCGACCGGGAGCGAACGCCACTGCTCGTTGGCCGCTTCGACCTTGGCGCCGTCTCCGGCGAACTCGGCAGCGATTTCGAGCATCCGTTCGGTGGCATCGGAGCGCCGGTTCAAGATCACGTCCTCGATGCCGTCGCGAAGCCGCGGGTCCACCTGGTCGTAGCCGACCAGCGCACCGGCGTTGACGATCCCCATGTCCATCCCGGCCTCGACCGCGTGGAAAAGGAACACGGCATGAATGGCTTCTCGTACCGCGTTGTTGCCCCGGAAGGAGAACGAGACGTTCGACACCCCACCGGAGACCAGTGCACCGGGCAGGTTGCCCTTTATCCAGCGCGTGGCCTCGATGAAATCGACGCCATAGTTCGCGTGTTCCTCGATGCCGGTCGCGACGGCGAAGATGTTGGGATCGAAGATGATGTCCTCGGCCGGAAAGCCGATCTCCTCGACGAGGATGCGATACGCCCTGGCGCAGATCTCCTTGCGCCGCTCGAGGTTGTCCGCCTGGCCGTCCTCGTCGAAGGCCATCACGACCACCGCTGCGCCGTACTTACGGCACAGCGACGCTTCCCGCCGGAACTTCTCTTCACCCTCCTTGAGCGAGATCGAATTGACGATCGGTTTGCCCTGCACGCAACGCAGTCCGGCTTCGATGACCTCGAACTTGGAGGAGTCGACCATGAGCGGAATACGGCTGATGTCCGGCTCGCTGGCAAGCAGCTTGACGAATCGGTCCATCGCCGCAACACCGTCGATCATGCCCTCGTCCATGTTGACGTCGAGGACCTGGGCGCCGCTCTCAGCCTGCTGACGGGCTACCGAGAGCGCGGCTGAGTAGTCGCCGTCGCGGATCAGATTGCGGAACCGGGCCGAACCGGTGATATTCGTACGTTCCCCGACATTCACAAACAGCGAATCCGCACCGATCGCCAATGGCTCGAGACCGGAAAGCCGGCAAGCCGGATCGGGCGTGGAAGGTACCCGCGGCTCGAGCCCTGATACGGCGGAAGCCATCGCGCGGATGTGGTCGGGCGTCGTGCCGCAGCACCCCCCGAGCAGGTTGAGCAACCCGCTCTGCGCGAACTCCCGGACGATCCCGGCGGTCTGGTCCGGCACCTCGTCGTACTCGCCGAAGGCATTGGGCAGGCCCGCATTGGGATAGCAGGAGACGAAGCAGCCCGCAACGCGTGAAATCTCGGCCAGGTACGGGCGCATTTCTTGCGCGCCGAGCGCGCAGTTGAGCCCGACCAAGAGCGGATCGGCATGACGGACCGAGTTCCAGAACGCTTCGGTGACCTGACCGGAGAGGGTACGACCGGAGGCGTCGGTGATCGTTCCGGAGATCATTACCGGCCATCGTCGTCCGCGTTCCTCGAATAGCGTCTCGAGCGCGAAGATCGCCGCCTTTGCGTTCAACGTGTCGAAGATTGTCTCGATCAGTAGGAGATCGGCCCCACCGTCGACGAGCCCGTTCGCCTGTTCGAGGTAGGCATCGACAAGTTCGACGTACGTCACATTGCGCGCGCCGGGGTCATTGACGTCCGGTGAGATCGACGCGGTCCGGTTCGTGGGTCCGAGGGCACCGGCGACGAAGCGCGGACGGTCCGGATCGGCCGCTGTCATCGCGTCGCATGCGACGCGCGCGAGCCGGGCGGAGGTGTGGTTGAGCTCGTACGCCAACTCCTCCATCCCGTAGTCGGCAAGCGAGATCTTCTGGGCGTTGAAGGTGTTTGTCTCGACCAGATCGGCACCGGCCTGCAGGTAGGCGCGATGGATGTCGCCGATCGCCTCGGGCTGCGTGAGCGACAGCAGATCGTTGTTGCCTCGCACGTCACGGTGCCAATCGGCGAAACGTTCGCCGCGATACTCGCTCTCGGAGAACTGGTGCCGCTGGATCATCGTGCCCATCGCACCGTCGAGCACCAAAATGCGTTCGCGCAGCGCGGCCCGCAACGCGTCGGTCGCGTCGGGGCGTAAGAACGACTGCTCGGGCATGTCAGATGTCCCTCGGTAGATCGGTGCGGCACGACATCGGCAGAACGCACGACCGACGCGAGCCAGTCCCGTGCCGGTCAGGATACCCGTGGTCACCGCTCGATTCCGGAAGCGGAACGGCGCGAAAGTCGTCCTCGCGCCCGCACCGCGGCGGCCACGAGGACGACGACCAGCGCCCCGAGGTAGCCCCACCGCGGCGGGACCGGGTCGCCCCCCAGGACGAAGGTGAAATAGACCGCGTAGTTCGCCGCCACGACGGCGATCCATTCGAGCCGGTTTCCGAGAATCGCGACGGCGATCAGCAGTGTGCAATACCAGGCGTTGCCCGGGCTCGCGAGCAGGAATGCGGTTCCGAGCAGTGCTGCGGCTCGGGCGGCGAGCGGACTCAGGCCGGGTTCGAGGGGCCGTAACGCCGCGACGAGCACAGCTCCGGCGAGCGCGAGGAGCGACAGGACGTCCCCGTGCGTCGAGAGGCGCACGTCGAGAAGCAGCAGGTAACGAGCTCCGCTGTTGTACCCGTTCTCCTTCAGGTAGCCCGGCAGATACCCCAGCACGTGCGTACCCGCCGTTGCCACGTACGGGGCGTACGCGAGCAGGACCGCGGCCACGGCAACCAGCACGATGAGCACGCGTCGCCGCGGGCGTACCGCGGCCGAGCGCGCGATCAGCGGCACCCCGACGAGGGCCGGATAGATCTTCACCAGGGTCGCGGCGGCGAGGAGCAGCCCCACCGCGACCACCGCCGCGCGACGCCGGCTC
Source organism: uncultured bacterium (assembly GCA_964247525.1). Lineage (GTDB taxonomy): Bacteria > Actinomycetota > Actinomycetes > Mycobacteriales > CAJCIY01 > DASYGP01. Next base: position 5,984 of record CAXTUZ010000074.1, on the reverse strand, counting down.
AGCGCGTGCGCGAGCAGCGCACCGACCGCGAACGTCGCGCCGAGTACGTCGACGTGGCCGTCCATCCCCGCTTCGAGCGCGGCGAGCGGGCTGAGGGCATAGATCAGCGCCCACTCCCGCCGCCGCCCCGAGCGGTGCAGTGCGAACCCGAGCAGCCCCGTGAGTCCCAGGCTGGTGAGCGCCGCCGGGATCTCGATCGCGAGGTCGCGGTTCACGAGCGCCAGCGGCGCGGCGGCGACGAACGCGGCCTGCGCAACCGGCGGGTAGATCGTCCGGACGCCCGGCCGGTTTATCAGCGTGCAACCCGGATCCCTCCCGGGCTTGTCGAACGGATTCCGATGCAGCCGGGGACCGGCGGTGACGTCGGCAGTGCGGCAGGTTTCAGCGTCGGGCCACAGATCGCTCCGGCGCAGCCGTACCAGCTGCGCTGCGTTCGGCGGGTACCGGTACGGGTTGATGCCGTGCGTCTGGACGCGCCCGTCCCAGACGTAGCGGTAGAGGTCGTCGGACAGCTTCGGGCCGCCGATCAGGGCGAGCACCTGAAACGGCAGGGCGAGCGCGATCAGGCCGAAGGACGTCAACCGGCGCGCACGCCGGCTGGCCGCCAGCCCGGCCCCCAGGCCCGCGACGAGCCAGACGCCCAGACATCCCAGCAGGAACCAGCGCCCACCGGTGATCCCGCGGCTGAACGCGGC
>CAXTUZ010000074.1:506-5279 GCA_964247525.1 uncultured bacterium | reverse complement strand
CTTCGAGGCGATCGAGCACTTCGCCGCGCACGGTCTCGTCGGACAGGTCATAGCTCGGCACCGAGCGCAGCTGGGCCTCCTCGCCGAGGTAGAAGCGGATCATCTCCTCGACGTAGGCGTGGGCGAGCTTGTCGTCGGCGACGCCGGTGCCGACCGCGTTGACGAGCCGCAGCCGCCCCGCCTCGAGCGCCCGCAGCAACCGCGCACCCAGCGCCGGCCGCCGGCCCCCCCCGGCGGGGGCCACGACGGTGGCCGAGGCTACCGGCGGCTTACGAGGCAGTGACATCGACGAAAGGGGCGTGCGCGGTGGCGCTGACATCGACGTACGCGACGAGACCGCCGCCGTCCCGGCCTATGACGAGGCGGCGGACCGACCGCGGCGAGAGTCCGTGGGCGCCCGGATGCCAGAGGGTGAAGTCGATGCATTCGGCTGTTGGACAGGCACTTTGCATGCCATGCAGTCGTCTGGACCTGCTCCCGGTGGGAAGCGTTGCGGCGGAACATTGCACGAGGGGCGTCGACCCGTCCGCCCTGACGGTGATAGCGGCGACGCCGTGGCACGAGACGGAGGACGTCCTCGAAGCGATGGTCAGGATGTCGCTGGTCGCGATGCGCTGGCCGGCCGAGAGCACAAGGCTCGTCCCCGCGATCCGCTGCTCGTCGAGGAGTTGGAACGGGCTGCGAGGCGGGGGGCCGTAGAAGTTGGAGTCGAGGCTCAGCATGACGACTCGGCGCCTGGCGTCGATGTCGGCGGGGTCGATCGAGGCGGCCAACGTCTGGGCTACGGGCCGCTCACCGGAGCCCACGGCGCTGACCGGATGCCCACCGTAGGAGGGGTCGACCTGCGTCACGACCATCGTGCCCGCGGGGAGCGCGTGGAGGGCGGAGAGGACGGCGTCGGTCCGGTGGGTGTCGCGCAGGTCGATCCTCATCGCCCGGACGAAGTAGTCAGCGTTGCCGCCAGCCGCCGCGATCCCGACGACCAACAGGAGAACGGGTGCGCGTCGGGCGAGCGACGCGAGGACGGGCACGGCGGAGACGACCAGGGGCAACAGCAGAGCTAGGGCGTAGAACGGCCCGATTCGGCGCGGACCGCCGAAGAGAACGCTGGCGTTCCACGGTCCCCAGAAGAAGAAGTAGCCGAGCAGGAACACCAACGACGATTGCAGCAGCAGGGGAAGCCTGGGTCCGGTGCTCGCCCGGCGTACCGCGAGGCGAACCACCACGGCGGGCAGGACGAGCAGACCCGCGGCGTACCAGACGAGCGGTTCCGCGCCGAAGTGCAACAAGGTTCCATGGACGGCCTGGCCGGCGCCGAAGGAGCGTGAGGTGTCCTCCGGAAAGATCCGGCGGGTGCCGAAGCCGATCTTGTCCGAGGGTTCGAGGAGATTGAACGGCAATCGGAACGGGTTGCCGGTGGCCGCAGCGTTGTACAGACCGGTCAACACCACCAATGGAGCCGCACCGGCGGCGGCGAACGCGAAGACCTTGAGGCGGGGAATTGCTCTCTGCCGGGCCAGCGCGAGTGCGAACGGCGCAGCCAGCAGCACGGTGTCGAACGGTCGGAGGGTGCCGCTCACGGCGAGTACGAGACCAGCGGTGAAGGCCGTCCACCTCTCACCGGTCCGGAGAACGCGAAACGCGAGGTACCACAGGAGCCCGATGAAGTCGGCGAAAGGGACATAGGACAGCGCCAGCCCGCTTTGCACCAGCACCAGCGGGCTGGCGCTGACCAGGCCCGCGGCGGCGAGTGCCTGACCCGGGCGCAACCCGGCCTGCCGTGCGACACCGAAGCACACGACGGGAAGGAGCGCCGCGAGGAAGGCAAGGGCCGGCCAGTACTGCCCGGTGGTGGCGAGCGAGAGCGCCAGCATCGCCGGGAGCGCGGGCAGGTACTTCGACACGTAGTGGCCGGAGTGAGCGATGAAGAACCACGGCTGCGCTCCACGGGCGTCCGCGGGCGCAACGGGAAAGAGATGGCCGTGTGCGAGTGCCCGGCCCGCGAGCAGGTATGCGCCTTCGTCGTTGTTGAACGAGCCGTGCGGAAACACGACCAGCACCATGACGGCGGATGCGACCGCCGCGGTGAGGGCCATGCCTCCCAGCCCGAGCAGCGTCCGGCGGGAGGACCTCTGGTCAGCGGCGGCCAGCGTTACGGGGACGGAGATGGTTGATGACTCTACTGAGGCGAACGGGGTAGGGCGTGCACATGCCTGCACACGCCCTCGATGCGTTGACGACCAAGATCGAAAACGATGCCCGGCTCGATGCGCTGAGCAAACCCGTCGCCTCGTTCTGGCGACGGCTGCTTCCGGACGGCCCGGTGCGGGACGCGCTCAGCGGCACGTGGCTCGCGCATCCGTTGCACCCGGCGCTCGTCTGGATTCCGGCGGGATTTCTCGGTGGCGCCTCGGCGCTCGACGCGCTGTCCGGCCGGGGCACGCCGGCTGCCCGACGCCTGCTCGGCGCCGGACTGTTGTCCGCGGCGCCCGCCGCGGCCGCCGGCTGGTCGGACTGGCTCGACACCGAGGGCGGCGAGCAGCGGATCGGGATCGTCCACGCCTCGGCGAACCTCGCCGGAATAGGCGCGTATCTCGCGTCGTATCTGCGTCGCCGACGCGGCTCGAGCGGGGCGCTCACCGGTCTGGTCGGAGCCGGGCTGCTCGGATTCGGCGGCTGGCTCGGTGGCCACCTCGTGTACGCCCAGGGCGTCGGCGTCGACACCACCGCCTTCGAGACCGGGCCACAGCAATGGACCGACGTGGCCGCCGTGGCCGGCATCGATCCCGGGCTGCACCGGATCGAGGTCGACGGACTGCCGCTACTGCTCAGCCGCGTGGCGGGCCGCGTCGTCGCGATGGAGGCGCGTTGCACGCACCGCGGCGCGGATCTCACCGAAGGTGCGCGAGATGACGAGTGCGTCGTGTGCCCGTGGCATGGGAGCGAGTTCTCGTTGACGACCGGTGCCGTCACCCGTGGTCCCGCCACCCGACCCCAACCGGTGTACGAGACGCGAGAACAGGACGGTCGCGTCCAGGTCCGGCGCATCGAGACCCGAGCTCTTCGTACCAACCCGGTCTGAGCCGCTCAGGCGGTCGCGGCGGCGATGCCGTGCTGGCGGAGGTCCCGCGCGAACCCCGCGCTGACCCGCGACATGCGCCGCCCGCTCGTGTGCACCCGCAGGGAGGTACTCCGCACGACGGAAAGGTCCCCGCGACTCAGTAGCGCCGCCACCAGTCCGTGGTCCTCGCCGTTCTCAAGCGCGGGGAAGCCCCCGGTTTGCACGTATGCCGACCCGCGGATCCCGAGGCACGCACCGTGGACATGAAAATGGGCGCGCCCCCGGATGTTCGCCGCGTACGCGGCCCGGAATCGTTCCGCGGTCCCGGGTGGGTGGCCGGACCAATCGAGGACGTCGACGACGCCGAGGACGGCGTCCGCTCCGGCGTCGGCGAACTCCCGCTGCACGGCGAGCCAGTCGGGGGCGACCTGCGAGTCGGCGTCTGTCGTCGCGAGCCAGATCTCGCCCGGATCCGCGGGTACGGCGCGCTCGAGCATTGTGGTGAACCCGGCATTGCGACTTGCGCCGACGTTACGGGCGGCAATCGCGAGCGTGTCTACGCCGACATCGGCGCAAACGGAACCTGTCCGGTCGACGCAGTCGTCGAGCACCACCAGCACCGTGACGGAAAGTCCTCGAAGACCGGGATGTGCGGCCGCGTGTTCGATCGACTCCAGGCAGTCGCGGATCGTCTGCTCCTCGTCGCGGGCGGGCACGATGACGGCGAGAGTGCGTACCGGGGGCTTCGCCGATGCACTCACTGCAGGCCCTCACGGTGTGCCACCGAGGCGCGGTCGCGCGTCCAGACCCCCGCCAGCAGGTCTTCGTCGCTGTAGCGACCTACGCAGCGGAGCCCGGCGCCGTCCGCCGCGGTCGCGAGGAGGGCATCGGCGTTGTCGCCGCTCAGCGGATAGTCGGCCACCGGGTGGCGCCAATGCACGCCGACCAGGGTGTGCGCCGATGCCGCGGCGAGCCGGGCAACACTGCGCGCGCGGTCGGAGGAGAAGTAATAGAGAACCTCTGACAGCACCACCAGGTCGAACATCTGCTCGGGCCAGGCGTCCGCAATGTCCGCGCACTCGACGCGGACGTGGCTCAGGCCGGCGCAACGATCCCGGGTGCGGGCGACGGCCGCGGGGGAGATGTCGGTGGCGAGCAGGCGATCGCATCTCGCCGCGAGGTCATGCGTGAGGACGCCCACGGAGCAACCGGGTTCGAATGCCGTCCCGTACCGCTGCGCGGGCAGCAACGCAAGGGTGAGCGCACGCTTTCGCTTCTCGTACCAGCGGTCCTCGAAGCCCCACGGGTCGGGCGATCGGTCGTACAGGTCATCGAAGTACGCCGGCGGCAGCGTCACGGCGCCTGCCGGGCGAAGACCTCGTACGGCCTGGTGAAACGAGCGAGGACGGCAGCGGGCAGGATCGGCGGGTCGCCGTCGAGCTGGGATGTGAAGGCCTGCAGCGCAGCACGTTTTGCCTCCATGGCCTCGGCATCGAGCCGGAACGTACGCAGTCCCGGGCCGAGGAGCGACTCCGACGTGGCCCAGTGCCAGGCCCACACGAAATACGACCACACTGCCGCGACCCGAAGGGAGCGAGCCGCGCGACCGCACGCGTCATGATCCGGATGCCCATCGCGCTCCCACGGAGCAACCAGGACGTCGGTACTCGAGGTGAGGTCGTGGAGCGCGGCCGCGACAGCGAAAGCGTCGA
>CAXTUZ010000074.1:0-489 GCA_964247525.1 uncultured bacterium | reverse complement strand
GCACCCGTAGGCCGGGGATGCCGAGCCGGTCGCATGCGTCGGCGCGCTCGCGTGCACGCCGCCCGCGCAGCTCGGCAGCACGAGCGGGGTGGCTCGCCTCCCCGTCGGTCACCGCCACGATCTCCACTTCTGCGCCCGCGGCGACCAGTGCTCGCATCAACCCGCCCGCCGCGAGGAACTCGTCGTCGGGGTGGGGCGCGACGACCACCACCCGAGCCGCGGAGAAATCACCGACCGCACAGGACGGCCGATGCACCATCGGTGCCCAGACGTCCTCGCCCACACCCGCGCCGGAAAGGTCGACCGCGGGGGTCACAGCGACCAGTCCTGCGTTCGCGCGGCGAGCTCTCGGTGATCGCCACCTTGCGCGCGATGGCGCGGGCCGCCGACGGCCGGCTTGCGCTGGTCGAGATGAAGGCGGTCGACGGCAACTATCCGTCGCTCGGCGAGCTGACGCGGGACGGGCTCGTCCCGGACAGCGCCCCGGGT
>CAXTUZ010000073.1:2368-9482 GCA_964247525.1 uncultured bacterium | reverse complement strand
ACCCTGCTCGTCCTCGGTGAGTGGGACCAGCAGGTGGATCTGCACATCCGGATCGAGCGCAGCGAATGGAGCGGCCTAGACCAGGGTTACGGGCGTTTGACCGGACGCCGTTGCTCACTCGTCTCCAGCGGTCGTGGTGCCGCGGCGCGCGAACGCCGGGTGACGACGTGGCTGTGACCCGCCGTACGGTCGCCGTCTGGCTTCCCGATTGGCCACTGGCCGGTATCGAGGAAGAGCCGGCCGCGAACGCGCCGCTCGCGGTACTGGTGGCCGAGCAGGTTCTCGCCTGTTCGGGCGCGGCTCGGGCCGAAGGCGTCACCCCGGGGATACGGCGACGGGAAGCACAGCGGCGCTGTCCGGACATCGCCCTGTTCGCGCGCAACGAGGACGCCGAGATGCGAGCCTTCGAGCCGCTGCTCACCGCACTGGAGGGAATCTGCCCGGAGGTCGAGGTCGTCCGACCAGGGCTGTGTCTTTTCGGCGCGAAAGGTCCGGCCCGCTACTTCGGCGGGGACACCGCGCTCGCCCGTGCCGCGCTGGAGACCTGCCGATCGGTCCACTGCACGGCCCGGATCGGTTTCGGCGAGGTTCGGATAGGCATCGCCGACGGGGCGTTCGCCGCCACCCTCGCCGCGCGGAACACCGCCGATCCCGGCAGTTCCACGATCGTGGCACACGGCGGTACGGCGGCCTTTCTCGCTCCTTTTCCGGTACGGGTCCTCGGCCACCCGGAATTGACCGACCTGTTCATCCGGCTGGGCCTGCATACTCTCGGCCAGCTCGCCGCGCTGCCCGCTCGACACGTCGCCTCCCGGTTCGGTCCACCCGGAGCGCTGGTCCACCGGCTGGCCGGCGGCCGGGACGGCCACCGGTCCCAACCGCGGGCCCAGTCCCCGCAGATCAGCCTCGAGCAGGAACTCGAGCCGCCGGAGGAGGGGATCGAGCCCCTCGCCTTCGTTGCGAAGATGCTCGCCGACCGGCTCTACGCGGAGCTCACGCAACGCGGACTGGGCTGCACCCGGTTGCTGGTGGAAGCCGAGACCGAGCATGGCGAAATTCGCAGCCGGATGTGGCGGCACGAGCAGAGCCTCACGGCCCCCGCCATTTCCCAGCGGGTGCGATGGCAACTCGAAGGCTGGCTGACCGGACCGGCCGATCACCGGCCCAGCGGTGGTATCAGCCTGCTGAGGCTCGTACCGGAGGGCATTCATCGCGAGGAGGGGGAACAGCTGCGCCTGTTCGGCGGACCCACCGACACCGACGAGAAGGCTGCGGCCGCGGTCCGCCGGTTACAGGGCCTGCTCGGTTTCGATGCGGTGCACGTCCCGGTCGAGGGAGGTGGACGTCATCCCGCCGGGTACGTCCGGCTCGCGCGCTGGGGAGAGGCCGAACCGGCGGCGGAGCGACCCTGGCCCGGCCGGCTGCCCGCGCCGTATCCCTCCGTGCTCTTTCCGGCGCCACTGCCCGCCCGCGTGTCCGACTCGGCCGGCGTACCGGTCCTCCTCGACGATCGGGGTGTGCTTTCGGCTGTGCCGCAGACGCTCTCGGTACGGGACGGCCGGCCGATCCGGATCACCGAATGGGCCGGGCCGTGGCCGGTTCACGAGCGCTGGTGGGACCGGGACGCACCCGGGTCGTGCGCCCGTGTCCAGGTCGTCGTCGCCGGCGGCTCGGCGCGGTTGTTGTCGTTGCGCGGGACGCAGTGGTGGCTGGAGGGAGAGTACGAATGAGCTTCAACAATCCGGGGGTGAGCTGGGCCGAACTCGAGCGCAGGATGTCCGACGGCCGGATGCCGGGCCCGGCGCCGGACGGCGGCGACAGCCCGGCGTGGTCACGAAAACGCATGCCGTACCAGCCGGTCCTGACTCGCAGTGTCGGCGCGGTGCCCTACGCCGAGCTGCATACGCACTCCAACTACAGCTTTCTCGACGGCGCCTCACACCCCGAGGAACTCGCCGAGGAAGCCGCCCGGCTCGGCCTCGAAGCGCTCGCCCTCACCGACCACGACGGCTTCTACGGAGTGGTCCGTTTCGCCGAAGCTGCCAGCGCGGTGGGGCTGAAGACCGTCTTCGGCGCCGAGCTCAATCTCGCCCTGCCCGCATCCCGGCAGGGCCCTGCCGATCCGGGCGGGACTCACCTACTTGTCCTGGCTCGCGATCCGATCGGTTACGCAAGCCTGGCGCGGCTGATCAGCAGCGGGCAGCGCGCCGGGGAGAAGGGCCGCCCCCGGTACGACCTGAGCGACTGCGCGGACGCCCACGCCGGGCATTGGCTCATCCTCACCGGATGCCGTAAGGGGCTGGTGCCCTCCGCGCTTCGTACGAGTGAAGAGGCTGCAGCGCAGTCGTTGTCGCTGCTCGTCGACGCATTCGGTCGCGCTAACGTAGCGGTCGAGCTGTGGGATCACGGAGGCGCCGAGGACACCACCCGTAACGACGTGCTCGCCGCACTCGCCGCCCGGAACGGCACTTTGACCGTAGCGACGAACAATGTCCATTACGCCACGGCCGCCCGCCATCGGCTGGCCTGCACGCTCGCGGCGATCAGGGCCCGCCGTAGCCTCGACGAGATAGACGGCTGGCTGCCGGCAGGCCCAACCGCGCACCTACGCTCCGGCGCCGAGCAGGCAATGCGGTTCCGGCGCTGGCCTGGTGCGGTGGCCCGGGCGGCGGAGTTCGGCGTGGACTGCGCCTTCGACCTGAAACTCGTCGCGCCGAACCTGCCGAACTGGCCGGTACCCTCCGGGCACACCGAGGCCAGCTGGCTGCGGACCTTGACGATGCGGGGAGCGGCCGGGCGGTACGGCGTACCCGGCGCGACGAACACCGCCGCCTATGCACAGATCGAACGGGAATTAGAACTCATCGAAAAGCTCGCCTTCCCAGGGTATTTCCTCATCGTGCACGACATCGTGCAGTTCTGCGAGCGGGCGAACATCCTGTGCCAGGGCCGCGGCTCAGCCGCCAACAGCGCGGTCTGTTATGCGCTCGGCATCACCGCCGTGGACTCGGTGGAACTGAAGCTGCTGTTCGAGCGATTCCTCTCAGCCGCGCGCGACGGGCCGCCCGATATCGACCTCGACATCGAAAGCGGGCGGCGGGAAGAGGTGATCCAGTACGTCTACAACCGGTACGGGCGGGACCACACGGCGCTGGTGGCCAACGTGATCACGTACCGACCCCGGTCGGCGCTGCGGGACACCGGCCGGGCCCTGGGATACGCGACCGGGCAGCTCGACGCGTGGTCGCGGCAGATCGAGCACTGGGGACCGCTGCCGGTCGACACCGACGTTCCCGAGCCGCTACTGGACTTGGCGAACGAGTTGCAGGGTTTCCCGCGGCATCTGGGGATCCACTCCGGCGGGATGGTGATCTGCGACCGTCCGGTGGTGGAGGTCTGCCCGGTGGAATGGGCGCGGATGGAGAACCGCAGTGTGCTGCAGTGGGACAAGGATGACTGTGCACGCACCGGGCTGGTGAAATTCGACCTGCTCGGACTCGGCATGCTGAGCGCCCTGCACGAGACCTTCGACCTCGTCGAGGAATGCACCGGCCGGCGTTACCGGCTGCACGAACTTCCGTCCGAAGATCCCGAGGTCTACGACATGCTCTGCCGCGCCGACACCGTCGGGGTCTTCCAGGTGGAGTCGCGGGCCCAGATGGCGACCTTGCCCAGGCTCAAGCCGCGCACCTTCTCCGAACTGGTTGTCGAGGTCGCGATCATCCGGCCGGGACCCATCCAAGGTGGATCGGTGCACCCCTACATCCGCCGCAAGAACGGGCAGGAAGCGGTCACGCACCTGCATCCGCTCCTCGCCGGCCCGCTGAACAAGACCTACGGTGTGCCGCTCTTCCAGGAACAGCTCATGCAGATCGCCATCGACGTGGCCGGTTTTTCCCCCGAGGAGGCGGACGAACTCAGGGTGGCGATGGGAGCGAAACGCTCCAAAGCCCGGATGGAGAGACTGCACGACAGGCTGCTGGCCGGGATGGCTGCCAAAGGGGTGCCTGAGGATGTTGCCGAACAGATCTATGCCAAGCTCATCGCCTTCGCGAACTTCGGCTTTCCCGAGTCCCACGCGGTGAGCTTCGCCTTCCTGGTGTACGCGAGCGCATGGCTGAAACTTCGTCATCCCGCAGCATTTCTCGCCGGCCTGCTCAATGCCCAGCCGATGGGGTTCTACTCGCCCCAGTCGCTGGTCGCCGACGCGCGGCGACACGGAGTGGTGGTACATGGACCGGAGCTGAATCTCTCCCGAGCCAAGGCCTACGTGCAGGAGGACGGAGCGGTGCGGCTTGGCCTTGCTTCCGTACGCGGGATAGGCGAGGACCTTGCCGAGGCCCTGGCCGCCGGTGGGCCGTACTCCTCGATGGCGCAGGTCGTCCGGGCCGGGGTGAGTGTCCACCAGCTCGAGGCGCTGGCCACGGCCAACGCATTCGCGCCGCTCGGCATGGACAGGCGGGCAGCCCTGTGGGCCGCGGGTGCTTTCACCGGCGCACGGAGCGGACATCTCGAGGGAATGGTGCTCGGTACGCAGGCGCCTCCGCTCCCGGCGATGACCGAGCTGGAGCAGACGGCGGGTGACATCTGGGCGCTGGGTCTGTCCCCCGGCCCGCATGTGGTGACGTACTCCCGCGGCGTGCTGGATGCCGCGGGCGCAGTGTCCGCGCAGGCGTTGCGGTCGGTACCTGATGGCGAGCGGGTCGTTGTCGGCGGCGCGGTGATCCACCGGCAACGTCCCGGAACCGCTGGTGGCACGACCTTTGTGAACCTCGAGGACGAGACGGGACACATCAACGTGATCTGCTCACGAGGAGTCTGGGCGCGCTATCGGCACACGGCCCGTACCGCCGCGGGATTGTTGATCCGGGGGCGGGTCGAGAGTGCGGAGGGGGTCGTGAACGTCATCGCCGACCGGATCGATCCGCTACCGCTGGGTGCGGCAAGCCGCTCCCGCGATTTTCACTGACGGCGGGGCAACCCGATCAGCCAGCGCTGGAAAGCGGGAGCACCGGCGCCGCGCCGAGCATCGACTCGACGACCTCCAGGAATCGGCCGGCATCTCGCACAAGGTCATCGGCATCGCGATCGCTGACGGCGTTCGGCTGCCCGGCTTCCGCGGCCGCGCGCTTGCGTGCACCGGCGGCGAAGAAGGCAGCCCACTCGTTGAGTTCAGGGGCCACCACCGTCAGCAGCGCCCATGCACTTGTCGACCCGCGTTTCGGCTTACCCGGACGAGCACGCGCGGCGAGGACCGCGGCGGCTACCCGCAACGCCGCGACGTGCGCGAGCGAATACCGGTCACCCGGCCGAGCCGCGCGACCGGCCTCGGACAGTCCTTCACGAGCGGCGAGGAGCAAGGCGGAAGGGGCACGGCGTGGAAAGGCGGCAGCGGGCACGGTGACACTCCGAGAGACGACGGCATCGGTGATGGGCGGCAGCGGCGGGACGATGCGCAGCGATCCGACCGGCCGCCGTGCGACGGTGGCAACACTCATGGCCACCTCCTCAAGGTGAGGCCGGGCCGGCAGGAAGGGGTCGAAGCTTCCCGCCGGCCCGAACGCAGTTCGAACGTCTGTTCGAGCTATGACAAACTCTACCTCGTGCCTACGACACAACGTCAAGCGGTCGGCGGAACGCGCTTGAGCTGGCAAGGATCGTTGCTGGACGCCGACACACCGGTTTCGCTCGACCCGGCGTTCCGAGCCCTGCGTCGCTTCGACCTTGACGAGCATTCCTGGGTCGATCTCGTCCCGCACTGGGTCCAGGGCGGCAACCGGTTGTTCACCGTGATAGAGGCTTCTGCTCCGTGGGAGGAACAGCGAACTCGCGTGATGTGGGACAACGTCGTCGACGAACCGCGCATCCTCGCCCGCTGGCCGGACACCGGCACCCTGCCGGCCGCCGCGAACCTGATTCGCTCTGCACTCGCCGATCGGTACCGGACCGATTTCGACCTTATCGCCGTCAACCTCTATCGCAGCGGCCGTGACTCCGTTGCCTGGCACGGAGATCGCGTCCGGCTCACCCACGACACCGCTGTGGTCTGCACCGTCTCGCTGGGCGATCGTCGGCGCTTCATGATCCGGCCGAGGGGAGGTGGCCGCGCGCTCGTGTCCTGGCGCCTCGGCGCCGGCGATCTGGTCGTGATGGGGGGTCGCTGCCAGCATGACTACGAGCACTGCGTCCCGAAGATGGCGTACGCCGGCGCCCGGATGTCACTCACCTTCCGGCACACCGGCATCGCGCCTTCCAGCGTTTGACCGCTGGGCGCGAGTAGGAGCCGCGGTGACCATAGGAGAACAGCAACGCAAACTTCCTGGCAAAACATTTTTAGTCAACTCATTCGGGCTCAGTCCACTGGAACTCGGCCGATCTCTTTGCTGCCAGCGTCATAGACCACGAGTACCGGGTGTTTGTCGGACTGAGCCCGATCAAGCCAACCGGCGGTCCACGCATCGACAATTGGCAACGGCACCGAGGTCGCGTTGTCGAGCAGCACCCGCACGGACGCCGCCCCCGGCACGTGAGTGGCGAACGTGGTGCCTTCATCGTCGCGAGTGCTCGCACCTGCTCCGTCGATTCGTTTCCAATCCGGGCCGCTCGCCGGACCACTGCAGCCGCCTCCCGCAACGATACGGCTGCTTCTCTCCGTAAGCACGAACGAGACGCAGTAGCCGTGATACGTCGCATCGGCATACCAAAGCTCCGTCGGGATGTTTTCGGGACCAGAAAAGGTGAACAGCAAACGCTCAGTCCCCGGCTTCGCGTTATAGGCGCCGGGCGTCGGCCTCGAAAAGAAACCGGAGTAGGCAGGAACCACACCAGCGCCCGTAATCGCTCCGCCCCCGATAACGATCGCGCCGACGAGGCCGCCAGTGATGAGGCCCCGCCGACGCCGGGCCTTCGTCACCGATGCGTAAATCGGAACCGGCGGGATGGACCCATTCGCGGCCACCGCGTCGAATGCCGCCCGGATCCGATTCTCAACGTCGGTCATGTGTCCAGCTCTTCTCGTAGGCGGGCGAGCGCGCGCGACGTCAGGGACTTCACCGTGCCAGGACGGCATCGGAGGACGTCGGCGATGGCCCGTTCGGAAAGATCCTCGTAGTAC
>CAXTUZ010000073.1:0-2358 GCA_964247525.1 uncultured bacterium | reverse complement strand
GTCATCATGCGGCTGACCCATGATCACGCGGGGTCGGTGGATTCGAGCACCCAGCGGGCATAGGCCGGGTTGCCGGCGATCACGGGAAAGGCGATCACACACGGTACGTCGTAGGGGTGCTCTTGATCGGCCCGCGCGACGATGAGCGGCCAGAGGTTGTCGGACTCGGGCGGCATAAACCACACATCACGCTCGCGCGCGAGATGCACCCGTTCGCGTGCGGCCCGGCGCCCGAGGTTCAGGCTGAGGTTCACGACCGAACGCCGTAAGTAAGCGCCCGGAACTTCCACTGGCCCATGACGCAGCAAGCCGACGAACGCTTCTTGAGCGAGTTCCTCGCCGAGATGATGCGACCCCGTCAGCAGTCTGGCGAGCCGGACTAGACGGGGCCAGTGTTCCTCGTAGGTCGCGCACACCTGCTCGTCGGCAGTGGTCGCTGCGTTCGCAGGGGCAGCTGTTGTCTCCACAACCACCTAGACATCCGAGCGCGCCAGCCGGTTCCCTGCAACTCCCGCGAAGAATCAAGACATATTTGGTGAGTGACAGGCTCGAGATGATGACCAGTGAGTACCCGCGCTCCGCGAAGCGGGGATGATCGTGAGCGACCGGCGCGGCACCCGGGTCTACTACCGTCCCGCACCCGACGTGCTCTCAGCCCTCTGCCGGGTCATCGACCCGAGCTGCTGCACCGGCTGAGTCCGCTCGATAGGTTCGCTCGCATGGCGTCAGTGGTCACGGTGCACTGTTGGCGCGTACCCGCCGGTCGCCTACCGAGTGCGCTGCGCCGCGTCATGGCCGACCAGCGCGAAGTCCGTCGCCTGCCCTTCGGGAAACTGCTCGGGACCGCGTCGGGAGCGACCTTCCGGCTGCGGGACACCGACATGCACCGTTGGGTACTCGTCGCGAGCTGGCCGGACGCGGCGAGCGCCGGGGCGTTTGGATCCTCGGCCCTGGTAGCCCGCTGGGACTCCCTCGCCGAGGAACGACTGCATCTCGTGCTCACACCGCTCACGAGCCGAGGACGCTGGTCTGGCCGGGAGCCGTTCACGCCGACGCCCGATCCTCCGGACGGCGGACCGGTGGTGGTGCTCACCCGGGCCCGAATCCGGCCGTCGCGCGTCGTCCGCTTCTGGCGGGCAATTCCCGCGCCGGCCGGCGCACTCCGCGCCCGAGAGGACGTATTCTTCGCGCTCGGTATCGGCGAGGCGCCCATCGGCTGGCAGGGCACGATCAGTGCCTGGAGTTCGGCCCATGCGCTCGCCGACTACGCCTACCGGGATCCGGCACATCGCGAGGTGATCGCGCGAACGCGGGCGGAAAACTGGTACGCCGAGGAGCTCTTCGCCCGCTTCGCGGTTCTCGCCAGCGAGGGTTCACTCGACGGTCACGCGCTCCCCAGCCGCGGGTCGTAGGGTGACGCTCGTGACCGCCCTCGAGCAGGGTTCCGCGGACCTGTTTCGCGCTCGCCTGCCCGAACTCGTCGAGGTCTACCGGCAGGCCTTCCTCGAGGTGTACGAGGCAGACCCTGCGCAGGCGGCGAAGGAACGGGCCGCCCTCATGCAGCGGCACGCCCATCGCGAGGGACTGCGGCTGGTCATCGCTGAAGAACCCGACGGCCGGATCATCGGCTTCTGCTACACCTACCACGGCCGCCACGGCCAGTGGTGGCACGACGTTGTCGTGCGGGCCTTGGGTCCCGACGCCGGGCGGCGCTGGCTCGGCGACTGCCGCGAAGTCGTCGAGCTGCACGTCCTGCCCGAAGCGCAGGGTCACGGTCTCGGCCGCCAGTTGCTTCGTGCCGCGCTCGACGGCTCCGCGGAGCGGACCTCGGCGCTCTCGGCGCTCGACATCCGCGACACCCGTGCCCGCCGGCTCTACGTCAGCGAAGGTTTCCAGGAGGTGCTCCACGGCTTCCGGTTTCCGGGCACCAACACCGAGTACGTGATCTTCGCCAAGGACCTTCCGCCGCTCGCCGGGTGAGCACGTGGGGCACCTCGTACGCTGAGGGCCGTGCGACAACGGCTCGGCCTGCGGTCGGGCGCGCGACACGGGAGCCAACTCCTCGCGGCGACCACGATCGGTATGCAGATCGCCTATCCGCTCACCGGTGGCCGCGCGCGCCGCAACCTGAGCGTCGGGACGGTCCTCGTGGCGGCCGGCGCGACCGTTCTGCACGAGGTCGGCCGGAGCGGGCTCCGAACGGCGGTGCTGTCCACGGCTGTCGCGGGCGGCGGTTCGTTCGCCGTCGAAGCCCTCGGGGTGCGCACCGGCATCCCGTTCGGGCGGTACTCCTACTCCCCTCGGCTCGGCCGCCGCCAGTGCCGGGCCCGCCATCATGACCCACGCGCACGGCACCAC
>CAXTUZ010000072.1:0-9491 GCA_964247525.1 uncultured bacterium | reverse complement strand
GTCCGGGTGGCGGAATGGCAGACGCGCTAGCTTGAGGTGCTAGTGCCCTTTATCGGGCGTGGGGGTTCAAGTCCCCCCTCGGACACTTCCCAGCTCCCCATACGTGGGGCTTGATGCCCGCTTCGGCGCGAACGAGCCGGCTGCCCGGTTGGTAGGTGATTCGGTGCCGAGTTGGCGATACACCTCTGCCTTATTCTCGGGTGCGACGGTAATTCGGTACACCGCGTCGGGGTGGAACTCCGGCTTCATGTTCATCGGCGGGGTGGCGCTCAACCCGTGCATGTATGGATTGACGTCGATGATGAGGACCGTCTGGTCGGGTTGGCCGTCCGGGGCGAACACGAACAGGTCAGTCAAGTCGAGTCGGGTGTCCCCGTCGGGGAAGTTCAGATAGGCCGAGCTAAAGTGATGGACACACGAATCTCTCGTTGCTGCGGCCCCCAGCGGCCACCGGCCGATGGCGATTCACCGGCCGGCGAAGCGAGGCGCTCCCATCAAGGGATGCGGGCCGGGCGGTCACCCGCCCGTGAAGAGGGTCCCTGGGCCGCTATTTGGCCAGGAAGGCCAGGACGGCCTGGTTCCATTCATCGGGGTGGCTGACGTTGACGCCGTGCGGTGCTCCCGCGACAATTTGCAGCTCGCTGCCGGGAATGGCCCGGTGGGTTCGTTGTCCGGAGCCCTCGAACGGAACAGTGCCGTCCAGTTCGCCGTGCAGCACGAGCGTCGGCACGTTGACTTTCGACAGGTCATCACGGAAGTCGGTGGTGCCGAACGCGGTCAGGCAGGCCAGGACGGCTTTCTTATCGGCCTGCTTGCACAGTGCGATCGCTTCCTGGCGCTGGTCCTCGCTGACCATGAGTTGTCCCTGCTCATCGGTCATGGGCGGGGAAAAGGACGTGAAGAACTCGGTAGTGAACTCGTCGTAGAAGCCGTCCTGGTTCGCCGTCAGGCCTGCGGTCAGCTTCGCCGCCTTAGCTTTGCTAAGGGGCCCGTCCGGGTTGTCATCGCTGTGCAGCATGTACGGGGTGACAGCGGAGGCGAACACGACACTGTGCAGGCGGTCGGCGCCGTAGGAGGTGAAGTAGCGGGCGACCTCCCCGCCGCCCATGGAGAACCCGATCAGCGTGACGTCGGTGAGGTCCAACGCTTCCAGAAGAGTGCGGAGATCCTCGGTGAGGGTGTCGAAGGTGTAGCCGCGCGCCGGCTTGTCGCTGCGACCGAAACCGCGCCGGTCATAAGTGATGACGCGGTAGCCGGCCTGCTCGAAGACGGGAACTTGCAGCCTCCAAGCTTCTCCGGACAAGGGCCAGCCGTGGATCAGTACCACCGGGCGGCCGGTGCCGCCGGTGTCGTCGACGTGCAGGTCGGTGTCGCGAAAGATGCCGTGGTGGGCGGTGATCTCAGCCATGCGGGTCTCCTCTTTTCATAGGCGTTCGGGGCGGTCGATTAAAGGGTCAGGGGTGCAGCAGGACCTTGGTCCAGCCGTCGAGGCGGTCGTCGAAGTTCTTGTAGCCCTCGGCGGCTTGGTCGAGGTTCAGCTCGTGGGACACGATGAGCCCTGGGTTGAGCTTGTCGCGGTGGATCAGGTTGCGCAGCTGCCGGTTGTACTGCTTGACGTTGGCCTGGCCGGTGCCCATGGACTGGCCCTTGAAAAAGAACGTGCCGAAGTCGAAGGCGAACTTGCCTTTCTTGGCCAGGTCATCTTCGGCCCGCGGGTCTTCAGGTACGAAGACACCGACGACCCCGATCCGTCCCGTCGGGCGGACAGCCTGGATCAGGTTGTTGATCGTCAGGCCGGGCTTCTCGTGTGCTTCATGGTCGTGGGCCTGGTAGCCGACCGCCTCGACGCCGCGGTCGGCGCCTTCGCCGCGGGTCGCGTCCAAAATCTGCTGCACTGCGTCACCGGCGCTATCATCGATCGGGGTCGCGTCGACCGCCTCGACCAGCTTGAGCCGGTCGGGTTGCCGGTCGATGACGAACACCTGGTCCGCGCCGCGCAGCCGGGCTGACATCGCCGCCATCAACCCGACCGGGCCGGCGCCGTAGATGACGACCGAGTCGCCGATCCCAATCTGCGCGAGCTCGGTGCCGTGGTAGCCGGTGGGCAGGATGTCGGACAACATCACATAGTCCTTTTCCTTCTCGGCCGCGTCATCCGGCAGGACCAGCGCGTTCCAGTCGGCGTAGGGCACGCGCAGCAGTTCGGCTTGGCCGCCGTTGTAGGGACCCATGTCGGCGTAGCCGTAGGCCGCCCCGGCGTTGCCCGGGTTCGCGGTCAGACAGAAACCAGTGAGACCGGACTCGCAGTTCTTGCAGAACCCGCACCCGATGTTGAACGGCAGCACCACCCGGTCACCGACCTTGACCCGGTCGACCCCGGACCCGACTTCGATGACCTCGCCCATGTTTTCGTGCCCGAGCACCTTGCCCTCTTCGACATCGGTGCGGCCCTCGTACATGTGCAGGTCACTGCCGCAGATGTTTGTGGTCGTGATCCGCACCAGGACATCGGTGGGGCGTTCGATCACCGCATCCGGGACCTCGTCCACCGAGACGTTCTTGGGACCGTGATACACCAACGCGCGCATAGCAACTCCTTCGACTTGTCTTGTCGCCGCGCAGCCGCGGCACTCGGATTTGGGAAAGTTCAAGAGCCCGCGGCGCCCGTTTGACTGAGTTGCAGGTTCTGTTCAGACGAACCGCCGGTAGAGGCGTGGGTGTCGGAGAACTGTTTACCCGACGCGACCCTCTCGCCCAGGCGAGTGGCGGCGGTGGGCAGCGAGCGGTTTGCGACGGCCTTGTTGGTCGAGTTGTCAACGCTGCCCAACCAGGCACCGTCCACCCACACACGCGCAACGAGGTTGCCACCGGCGTCGACCACCGCGATGTTGCCGGGCTGGCTCTCAGCGTCCGCCGCGGCCTCGCCGGCCACGATCACGCATCCTCCAGCGACACTGACTGCACCAACAGCACCAGCTACCTCACGTCTCCGCGCCGACCCGCGGGCCACTTGACAGAGATGTGCCCGCTCAAGCGGCCAGTGATCCGCGGCGTAACCGACACGTTCGATACCATTCCCGCCATGCGGGTTGCCTTATTGACCGTCGACGGAATGTTCGACTCGGGCCTGACCGTGCTTCTCGACATCCTTGGCAGCGCCAACACCCTCAGCAAGCACGCGCAGCTACCCACGCCGCCGTTCGTCGCCACACCGGTCGGACTCGGACCCAGCGTTCGGACCGCCCACGGCCTTGAACTCGCCATTACCCCCCTAATGGACATCGACCGTCCAGACATCCTGATCACTCCGGCGTTGGGCCTGCGGCCGCCCGGCGCGATCGTCGACGAAGTCGCCGACCACACCGCCCTGCCGCGAATCGCCGAGCTGTGCGACCAGGGCGTGGGCATGGCCGCGGCGTGCAGCGGCACGTTTTTCTTGGCCGAAGCCGGGATTCTTGACGGCATCACTGCCACCACCAGCTGGTGGCTCGGTCCGACCTTCCGAGCCCGCTACCCCCAGGTTAAACTCGATGAGTCCCGCGCGCTGGCGATCGTCGAGAACATCACCACTGCTGGGGCCGCGTTCTCCCACATCGACCTCGGCCTGGCCATCGTGCGGCGGGTCAGCCCGGCACTAGCTGAATTGGTCGCGCGGTACCTGGTGACCGGAAATCGCCCCGTCCAGTCCAGCGTCGCGATGCCCTCGGTCCTAGCTAGCGGCAACCCGATTCTAAGCGCTTTTGAAGGTCACGTCCGCGCCCACCTGACCGGCGATCTGCGCATAGCTGTCATCGCCCGCACCATCGGCGCCAGTGAGCGGGCTCTACAACGGATCACGCTGGACACAATGGGGATGTCACCGATCCGATTCATCCAAGAGATCCGGCTCGACCAAGCCACGTTCCTTCTGCGAACCACCAGCCGCACGCCCGACGCCATCGCGGTCGCCGTCGGCTACCGCAACGTCAGCACCCTGCGCAGCCTGGTCCGGCGCCGGCGCGGATCCACGCTCGCAGCCTTGCGCAGCGCCTCCCCGTCCTGATCATTGAACCCGGAGAACCCAGAGCTCTGACACCTCAGTGATCGCTCGTGTCAGGACTTGCGAGCAGTCGCCCTGCCGCCCTTGCTGCCGGCCTTCTTCTTCTGCGCCGTCGTGCCGCCTTGGCTCGCGTCACCACCGGACCCGCTCTTCTTGCCGCCGTGACTGGAAGCCTTCGGCGAGTTCGCGATCTTCGCGGCTCGCTCCTTCGACATTCCCTTGTCCTTCAACGCCTCGTACTGCTTCTCGTTCTTCACAGCCATGACGACCTCCTCCTCTGACCGCGAGCCTTCCTACATCCACGACGGGCCATGCAACGAGGGGTTAAGGAGCCGCCGCAGGCGCGGCGAACTGGCTTCCCTCCGCACTGGCCATCTTCGATTAGCTCGCCGGATAAGCCGTCCTCACGGTCCGCCGGATGAAGAGCTCGCCGCGGCAAACGCTGTATCCGGCGCCGTAACCGTCGGGACAAGCTGAGCGAGCGCAATGCCCGATCTTCTCTAGCCGCCGTGGCGAGAGGCACAGCACAGGTTGGGACGGCCACGCTCAAGTCATTACTAAAAATTAGCATATTAGTAATGACTCTGAGATAACGGCACGGGGGCGAAACTCGCCCTCACCTGCACGTTTACACACACTTCTACCTCCTGTCCAAATGGAGGAGGCGATGGTGGGCAGATTGGAGTACGGAGTGGAGTACAGGTTGGAGGACTCGTATCTTAAGCCGAGGCGCCGAGCTTGCCGATCGCGGCGATCACCAATCCGTCAGTCGGGCACGTCCAGGAGGGTCCGTCGCGGCCGCCAGGCTTGGCTATGTGTCCGTGGCGCGGGCATTCGGGCCAGATCTGATGGATCTCCTCGATCACCCATTCGGACATTTCGCGGGCCATAAAGGAGATCGCATCGGAGAGATCGTCGAGGTCTTCTGGAATCGGCCGGTAGCGGTTGGGTTCGCCAACGCCAATCCACAGCTCGGGAAGGATGAGCGGCCGCCGCTCCTCGGGCTTGAAGGGACCGGTGGTAATCCAGATCCCCGACCGTCCAGGCACGGACATCGGTACGGGCTCGTCCTCGTGGACGGCCAGCTGCCAGCTGGGCTGCACGGACGTCGTTCGCGTGACGTCGAGCATCACGATGTCCAACGCGGCTCGCGCTATCGCCAACCGGGCCGGTATCTGTGCTCGCCAATCGGCCACGAATTGATGGTCTCGCTCGATGAAGTGGTCGGTGCCGGCAGTGCGTTCGAACGCGATCCATCGGTCGATGAAAGCGAATAGTCCGTCTTCATCGGCAACGTCGGCCGACCAGCCGTTAAGCAGCACCTGGATCGGACCGTAGTAGGCCCACAGCGCCTGACCCTCGACTCGCACGTCAGCCGGTTCGTCGACGCCGCGGTCCGCCAGCTCCCGAGCAGCGACCGTCGCAAGAGCGGCATCCCAACGCCGGATCACTGCCGCGTCGGGCGGCGCATCGGATGTTTCGCCCCCTGTCATGCCGCAATGATCGCGTGGCCGCGCGGCGCTGGCTACTGCTTTACCGAACCTGTTCCGGTACGCTAAAAACAGCCGGAGGGTGGTCTTCAAAACCACCACGGGATTCCGCTTCGGTCCCCCCTCGGACACTTCCCAACACCCCAATTTATCGGCCGCCTGAGTAGTCGCGGGCGTACGAACTTCTCGGGCTTCAGGCGGCGACGCCCGGCGGGTCGGGTCGGGACGGGCACCCTGAGGACGAGCTGGGTGACCCGGCCTCGACAAGCCCTTGCGGCAGCATCGCGGGGGGCGGCGAGGTTGCCCTAGGAGCCCCGAGATTGGTAGGGCGGACATCGTGGATGTCGCGGCCGATCTCAGGAGCAGTGCTCGTCCAGCACGGCGACGAGCTGCGCGCTTGGGCGCTGGCGGATGTGACGGGGCGAAGCCAGCAATACGTCATGCAGATCCGCTTCGTTAGCATCGCTACCGTGGCGAGGAACAACGTCCGTGCTCCTCGTGTCGACGGTCGCCGATCTTCGAGCGCGGCCGGTCAGGACGCCGCTTTGCGCGAGTCGATCCTTACGGCTACGTCAGGACTGCTGGTTGAGCGTCGCTTCGGCGATCTCAGCGTGGCGGAGATTGTCTTGGCTGCAGAAGTCTCCAGAGGCACTTTCTACTTCTATTTCGATTCAAAGCAGGACGTGTTGGCCGTGCTCGTTCGACGAGCGGTCGAGCAAGGCTTGGAGGCGGCCGAGCCGTGGCTTGCTGGTCCGGCCGACAGGATTGCCGCGCTACGTCATGGGATAGGTGTCGGCGCTGACCTGTGGGCCAGGAATGCTCCGGTATTGCGCGCGATAGTCGAGAGTTGGCAGACCGATCCGCGGCTGAAAGACCTCTGGATGCAACAGATGCAGTCCTTCACTGAGGCAACTGCGGCCCAGATCGATCGCGATCGCGAGGCGATGGCGCACCTGGCGGGCCGGGACTCGGGTGCCGTGGCCAGCGCGCTTACCTGGCTTGGGGAGCGTCTCTACTACCTCGCCGCCTGCCAGGTCCCACCTTTCGATGACGGGGATACGTTGATCGACACGCTGCTCTACGTCTGGGCATCCACGCTCTATGGCGAACCGCCTAGCAGATGAACCGCTGGTATGAGCTAACGGCCGCTTCCTTTCTCACTCGACGCCCAGGTTGCTCACAATGTATAGACAGTACGTCTATACAACACGTATAGTCACGTGGCATGGCGACGCTGACTCCACATCTGGTGACTCGAAACCCGGTTCGGGCTGCTGAGTGGTACGCCTCGGTGCTCGGTGCTCGAGAGGTCAGCCGAATTGCGCTGCCGGACGGCATGGTGCTAACGATCGACCTCGCGTTCGGTGATAGCCGGATCGCGATCGCCGACGAAGTGCCCGAGCACGGGATTGTGTCGCCGCAAACCTTGGGCGGCACCTACGGTGCGCTGCATCTGAGCGTCGAGGACGCCGACATCGTGTGGGCCGCCGCTCTCGACGCCGGCGCCGAAGAGTTCGAGCCGCTGCGCGACGCGTTCTGGGGTGAGCGCACCGGCCAGTTCATCGACCCGTTCGGGCATCGCTGGGCTGTCGCTCAGCACCTGCGTGACGTACCCCACGACGAAGTGGTCCGTCTAGCCGCCGAAGCGCTCAGTGGCTCAGGGACGGCCTGATGGAATATCGGCTGTTCGGCAACACCGGGTTGCGGGTGTCTCGGGCGTTCCTGGGCGCGATGACCTTCGGTGAGCAAGGCGGCGTCGGCACATCGGTCGAGGAGTGCGCCAAGATCCTCGACGCTTACGCCGACGCTGGCGGCAACGTCATCGATACCGCAATCAATTACCGCGGTGGAGCGAGCGAGGAGATCGTCGGCGAGCTGCTCGACGGCCGCCGCGACCGCTTCGTCGTCTCGACTAAATACACCGTCTCGCGCGACTCCACTGACCCGAACGGCGCCGGGAATCACCGCAAGAATCTGCGGCTGTCGCTGGACACCAGCTTGCGACGGCTACGCACCGACCATGTCGACATCTACTGGGTCCACATCTGGGACGTCTCCACTCCGCTCGAGGAGACCATGCGCGCCCTCGACGACGCCGTGCGGGCCGGCAAAGTCCTCTACATCGGCATCTCCGACACCCCGGCATGGGTCGTCGCCCGCGCCAACACCCTGGCCGAATGGAGAGGGTGGACGCCCTTCGCCGGACTGCAAGTGCCCTACAGTCTCCTTCAGCGCGACATCGAGAGAGAGCTGTTGCCCTTGGCCGAAGCGACCGGGATGACCCTCGCCGCCTGGTCCCCGCTCGGCGGCGGTGTGCTCTCAGGCAAGTTCACCGGCCCAGGCCCTGTCCCCGCCGGGACTCGTGTCGCGGACAACTTGATCAGCGACAATGACAGGACGATCGCCCGCGCCGTCCACGACGCCGCCGATGCCCTCGGCGTGACGCCGGCCCAAGTGGCCATTGCCTGGACGATCGCTCGATCCGAGGCTGTCTGTCCCATCTTGGGAGCCCGCCGTGTCGATCAGCTTCTTGACAACCTCGGCGCACTCGACCTTGCCCTACCCGCCGAGATCATCGACCGTCTCGAAGCCGTAACCGAGTTCAAGATCGGATTCCCGACCGACTTCATTAATGAGACCGCGGCATGGGTGCTCGGGGAATCCGCCCGCGCTCGCCGATCAATCCATGGGCCCCACCAATGACCGCAATGCGCTGCGGCAGGATTGAACCGCCGACATCACCACCGTCGGGCGTCGATCCGGGCAAGTCGCGCCGGGTCGAGATCTGACTCCACAATCTCGACGGTCTCCTCACGTCAGCGGACTTCCCGGCCCGGCCGGTGCGATCGGTGCAGCCGATGCGACGTCTATGCGGCCGCCGATATCCATCCGGAAGCGGCATAACCGAGGCCGCCACGATTTCCGGATAAACCAGTTCGGACCGAAGCAAGGTGCGTCTTGACCGAATCGCACACGCGGCGCAAACATGACGCTTTGCCGGCTCATGGTCGGCGCCGCGCTGCCTGATCTCGGAGGTTTGCATGTCCATCTCTGCCGAAGACGCCCTCGGGCACTCGAAGGAACTGCGGACGGTCCATCGCGGACCGGTCCTGATGCCAGCTGACGCCAATTTCGGCGAGGCCACAAAGCTGTTCAACGCGATGATCGAGAATGATCCGCAGCTCGTGGCCCGCTGCGTGGACTGCGACGACGTCGTCGCGGCGGTCCGTTACGCGCGAGAACACGACCTTGACTTTTCGGTGCGTGGCGGTGGACATGGTGTGGTCGGTTTGGCGACCGCGGGCGATCTAGTCCTGGACCTTTCGCGCCTTAATGGGGTCGAAGTCGACGTGAAGACGCACACGGCCCGGGTGGGGGGCGGCGCGGTCTGGGGACCTGTAGACGCGGCGACCCAGGCGTACGGGCTGGCCGTGCCCGGCGGTCGGGTGAGCCACACCGGCGTCGGAGGCTTGACGCTGGGCGGCGGACAGGGCTGGCTGTCGAGCAAGCACGGGCTGACCGTCGACAACCTTCGCTCGATCCGCCTGATCACCGCTGAGGGACATCAGGTCATGGCTAGCGAGACGGAGGAACCCGAACTCTTTTGGGCGCTCCGGGGCGGTGGTGGCGGCTTCGGCATCGCCACCGAGTTCACCGGTGATGCAGCGCTCGGCGTCAAGGCGACCGTCGGCATGCTGTCCCAGGAGCCGGAGCTCGACCCCACCAAAGACGTCAAGGGCAACGTCGAGGACGGCGTTTCGGAGATCCGGGCGCTGCTGGACCGCTTCAACGAGCTGTCGATGAACTACTCCGACGAGACCGCCGACGAGTTCTCACGGGTTCAGGAGCAGATCGACGCGGTTGACGCCTGGAACCTGGACACCACCGTCGAGTACGCGATGGACGCGCTGCGCTGCCCGCCGCCCGACGCCGACGTAACCAAGCTCTCCGGCGGCGAGCGC
>CAXTUZ010000071.1:0-9507 GCA_964247525.1 uncultured bacterium | reverse complement strand
GGGGCGCATCCGCAGGGCATTGCGGACAAGCTGGCGGATCGTGATCTCGCCGCGGCCCTCGACATTGGCCGGGCGCCCCTCCAATCGCACCACATGCGGCTGGAGCAGCCTCAGCTCGGCGGTGTCCTCGATCGTCACGATCCGCTCGCCGGCCCGTACGCCCGCCCCGGCCGCGGGACTGCCGGCGGTGACGCTGACGATGAGCACGCCGTTCGCGCTCGTACCGCCGAGCCACACGCCGAGGCCGCTGTACCGGCCGTCGACGAGTGCTTGCAAGGTGTCCGGGCCGCCGTCCGGGCTCACCGCGTAGTAGCCGGCCCACCGATCACCCAGCCCACCGAGGATCCCCCGGATCGCGGCCTCGTCGAGCGTCGCGTCGGACGGCGGTGAGTCCGCCTTCGCCCGGATGACGCGCGCCGCTTCGTCGAGCACGGAGGGATGCGAGTGTCGCGGGCGATCCCCGACGAGGACTCCCGCGGCGAAGGCGGCACCGAGAGCACTCGAAGCGATCGCCGCGAGCGCGACCAGGGTCCGCATCCGGCGCGCGGTGGCAGGCCTCATCGCTGGCCCGACGGCTGTTGGCGTGGCCGTTCGGCGGACGCGCGGGATCCCACGCACCCGTCGATCGTAGTCCGGCCGCCGCTCAGACGCGCACGTAGACGACCGAGGTCAGATACGACGCGAAGGCTGCGACGAGTACGCCGATCCCCCCCAGCCAGGGTGCGACCATCCACACCTCATGCCAGGACGCGTTCGGGACCACCCCGGTGCCGAAGAAGCTCTGCAGGGTCCCGTCGAGGACCCAGCGCTTGAACACCGCCAGCAGCCCCACCGCGGCGCCCGCACCGAACAAGCCCGCGATGACGCCTTCGAGAACGAAGGGCAGCTGGATCGTGAGGTTGCCGGCGCCGACAAGTCGCATGATGCCGATTTCGCGCCGCCGGCTGAACGCGGCCAGCCGGATGGTGTTGAAGGTGGTGAGCAGCGCAGCGGCCCCGGCGACGATGGCCACGATCCGCGCGACCGTCTTGACCCCGTCGAGCAGGTCGAACAGGGGCTTGAGCGCCCGTTGCGGGTCGTAGACCTGATCCACCCCGGGGGCTTGGCCGTACCGGCTGGCGACGTCGTCGAACTGCTTGGGATTGCGTAATTGGACCTGGAAGGACTCGGGCAGGTCATCGGGCCCACTGATGGATTTGACGAGGTCGGGCTGATCCTTGAATTCGTTCCTGAACCTGGTCACCGCCTCCTCGCGGGAGACGAACCGGATCTTCCGTACCACCGGGTCGGCGGCGAGCTGCTGGCTCAGCGTGTCCTTCTCCGACTGGGTGACGTCGGGCTGAAGGTAGATGGCGACCGAAAGTTCGCGGAAGTAGCGCTGGTGCATCTTGTCCGCGATGCGCGTGGTGAGCATTGACGCGCCCAGCAGGGTGAGCGAGATCATCACCGTGACGATGACCGCGACCGTCATGGTGATGTTACGTCGCAGGCCGGTGGTGATTTCCTGCAGCACGAAGCGGGGGCGCATGGTCTCCTCGGGTCCGGTGGGGTTCGGTGCGCTACTGCGCGTACCCGTAGACCCCGCGGCTCTGGTCGCGGACGAGTGTGCCGTGCTCGAGTTCGACGACGCGCCGTCGCATCGTGTCGACGATCGCCGCATCGTGCGTGGCCATGACGACGGTCGTACCGGCCGTTCGGTTGATCCGGTCGAGCAGTTTCATGATGCCGATGGAGGTCTGCGGATCGAGGTTTCCCGTCGGCTCGTCGGCGAGCAGCAACATCGGCTTGTTCGCGAAGGCCCGCGCGACTGCGACCCGCTGCTGCTCACCACCGGACAACTCGTCGGGCATCCGGCCTTCCTTGCCCGCCAGGCCGACGAGCTGGCAGACCTCCGGAACGACCGCGGCGACCCGGTGCCGACTTGCCCCCGTCACCTCGAGGGCGAACGCGATGTTCTCGGCGACAGTCTTGTTCGGCAACAGGCGGAAGTCCTGAAAGACGCACCCGATCTTGCGCCGGAACGCAGGCACCTTCCATTGCGCCAGTCGCCCCAGGCTCTTTCCCGCGACGTGGACGGCACCGGAGGTCGGACGCTCCTCGCGGAGCAGCAGCCGGAGGAACGTCGACTTGCCGGAACCGGATGCGCCGATGAGGAAGACGAACTCGCCGGCGTCGATGTTGAGGCTGACGTCCTCCAACGCAGGCTTGTGCAGCGCGTTGTAGACCTTCGTGACGTGGTCAAGTCGGATCATCGCTGCACGCTGCGCTCGACCGACACGTCTGTCGATGCTACCCGCCGATGCGCGTGCACCCGCTCACGTCGGCCCGAACGAGACGATGGCCGGCCCGTCGGGACCGGCCATCGCTCGCGGGCGAAGTTCTCTAGCGGTGTGAACCAGCCGTTCGGCGACGGCCACTGAGGATCATGAGCAGCGCTCCACCCGCGACGATCAACTCGGCGGCCAGCGCGATCATCGAGCCGATCGGAGCGGACGAACCGGTGAAGGGAAGGGCGCTTGCCGCGACGACCGCGTTCTGCGTCGAGGATGTGGCAGGTGCCACGACCGCGGGCGGCGTCGTTGGCGGGGTCTTCGTGGCGACCGTCGCCTCGACCGACGTCGGGAGCGTCGGCGAAGAGGTCGGCGTCGTGGCTGTCGTCGTGGGTTCGACGCAGCCCGTTGTGCCGCCGTTGTAATGGCTCAGCAGCGAGTCATGGTTGAAGAAGTACGGCACCCCGGCCGACAAGGTGGCGGGAGCGTCCGTGCCGGTGATGAGATCGAGCTGGTAGTAGCAGCTCGGGACATTCACCTTGAACGACGTTGCTTTCGTCACGACCTTCGACTGGATGTCGAATCGGGTCTGGATACCGGCGGTCTCCCAGGTCGCACCGCTCGCCTTGTAAGAGACGAGCGACAGCTCGCCGCCCGTGCATGCCGGCGCAACAACGTCGACAGTGGCCGTGCCGTCGGCGTTCACGACAGGTAGCGAGACGTCCCACGTGCTCGTGTGACACCCCGCGCTGGGTGCACTCGAAGGCGGCGCGCTCGAAGCAGGCGAACTTGAGGCAGGCGAACTTGAAGCAGGCGCACTTGAAGCGGGCGCGCTCGAGGCAGGCGAACTCGCGCTCGAGGAGGAAGGTGACGCCGGCTTGCTGTACGAAACGGGGTCGCCGATGGCGACACCGCCCGGTGATGAGGCGCTCGCGGAACCCGCGAACGCGAAGGACAGAGCGGTGGCGGGTGCCAGCACGAGCATGCCGGAAAGTGCATAGCGCCCAAAGCGAAATCGGTTAGAGCCACGCGTCGATGACACGGTCACGGTTTACCCCACATGAAGAAGGAGTGCTGTGGGGTCGGGCTCACCACTCACTCCCCGCGCCGCCTGGTGACCGATCTTGACGGCTCTGGCGCGGATCTTCGTGTCCCCCCGGCATCTCTACCGGCGGTGTGACCCTATCGAGATTCCGAGCCGGGGCTCGGCACCTTTCGGGGTTCACCTTGTTGTGTCGATGACGCTAACACACCCTGTGTAGTCAATCAGGTGCTTTCTGCAACTTTCCGTCGCCATTTGATCTCGCTCGCCAGAAGTTCGTCGATCTCGCCGTCCAGAACCGCCTCGACGTTGCCGGTTTCGGTCCCGGTCCGCAGGTCTTTCACCATCTGGTACGGGTGCAGGACGTAGTTGCGGATCTGACTGCCGAAGTTGATGTCGGCCCGGCCGCCGCGCAGCGCGTCCATCTCGGCGACCTCCTCGGCGCGGCGGCGTTCGAGCAACTTGGCCTGTAGGACCAGCATGGCGCTCGCCCGGTTCTGGATCTGCGAGCGCTCGTTCTGGCAGGTCACGACGATGTTCGTGGGCAGGTGCGTGATCCGCACCGCCGAGTCGGTGGTGTTGACGCCCTGGCCGCCGGGACCGCTGGAGCGGAACACGTCGACGCGGATCTCCTTCTCGTCGATGTCAACGTGGTCGCTCGCCTCCACCAGGGGGGTGACGTCAACCGCTGCGAAGGAGGTCTGCCGGCGGGACTGGTTGTCGAACGGGCTGATCCGGACGAGGCGGTGCACGCCGTGCTCGCCGGCGAGGGTCCCGTACGCATACGGCGCCTTGACCGTGAACGTGGCCGACTTGATCCCGGCCTCCTCGGCGTACTGGCTGTCGAGCACGTCGAGGGCGTACCCGGTTCGCTCGGCCCACCGGACGTACATCCGAAGCAGCATCTCGGCCCAGTCCTGGGAGTCGACTCCGCCGGCACCGGGGTTGATGGTGAGGACCGCATGCCGAGCGTCGTACTCACCGGACAGAAGGGTACGGACCTCGAGCTCGTCTATCGACCGCCGCAGCGCGGGCAGTGCCCCTTCGAGCTCCGCGAGCAGGTCGTGGTCGTCGAGTTCGAGCGCGGTACGGGCGTCATCGACGCGGCCGCGGAGATCCTCGAGTTTGTCGAGGATCGACTTGGCCTGACTCATGGTGCTGGTGACTCGGGCGGCCCGGTCGGGGTCGTCCCAGAGATTCGGCGCCGCGGCCTGTTCCTCGAGCTCCGCGTAGTTCGCGCGCAACGCGGCGGGATCAAGGACCTGCTCGACGCCGGCGAGGGTGGCGTCGAGGGCCCTGACCTGCTCAAGAAGTTCCTCAGCCACGCCGTGAAGCGTAACGGCGCGGGAGATCAGCCGGCCTCGCTCGTTCCGGCGTACGCGTCGATCTCCTTGAGCAAAGCGCCCTGGACATCGGCTGGAGCGAACGCCGCTCTGGTGGCCGAGCGCGCGAGGTCGGCGAGACCTTCCTCGTCGAGCCCGAGTAGATCTGCCGCGACCAGGTACTCGCGGGTGAGCGACGTTGAGAACATCGGCGGATCGTCGCTGTTGATGGTGACGGGTACGCCTGCCGCGACCAGAGCGGGGAGGGGATGGGCGGCGAGGGACGGCACCGAGCGGGTGCAGACATTGGAAGTCGGGCAGACCTCGAGGGCGATCCGGTTCTCGCGCAGATGCTCGAGAAGTCGTGAATCCTGGGTGGCGGCGATTCCGTGCCCGATTCGTTCCGCGCCGAGGTGTTCGAGCGCATCCCAGATGGTCTGCGGGCCGGTGGACTCCCCCGCGTGGGGCGCGCTGTGCAGCCCCAGCGCGATCGCGGAGCGGAAGTGCGGGGCAAACTGAGGTCGGGGCACTCCCACCTCGGGACCGCCCAGTCCGAAGCTGACGAGCCCCTCGGGCCTAAGCCGCTCTGCCACGTCAAGAGTCAGGTCAGCGGCGGCACGACCGGCCTCACCCGGAATGTCGAAGCACCAGCGAAGCTCGATGCCGTGATCCGAGCGGGCCCGCAGCCGGGCGTCCTCCACCGCCTCGCAGAACGCCTCGGCCGGAATGCCCCGGCTGATCGACGAATACGGGGTAAGCGTCAGCTCCGCGTACCGGACATTCTGGGCCACGAGGTCCTGCGCCACCTCGTACGTCAAGGTCCAGACGTCCTGGGCGTCGCGAACCAGATCCACCACCGATAGGTAGACGGTGATGAAGTGCGCGAAGTCGGTGAAGGTGAAGTAGTCGGCAAGCAATTCGGGGTCGGCGGGGACCGGCGTCGTTCCGGCGTGCCGGGCGGCGAGCTCGGCGACGATCCTGGGCGACGCGGAGCCGACGTGGTGCACGTGCAGTTCGGCCTTGGGCAGACCAGCGGCGAAACTCTCGAGCGATCCCACACCAGGAGTCTCTCAGCTGGTCACACTCAACACGCACCGCCGCCCAGTTGGGCGCGGGACCTCTTCGTCCTCCCGATGGGAAGCGTCGAGACCTGAAACGCGAAGCATCCGGGCTTGCTGGTGACCATGCCACCCGCGAACTGGGTGCTCGCCGCTCCCGGGCACGGCGTCATGACCAGCGCCCGGTCACCGTCGGCCACCGCGAACGCAGTCCTTCCGGTATAAAGAGCTCGCCGATAGAGCAACGAAGCCTGGCTCGACGTGACCTGCACGAGCACCGGCTTACTACCCCGTACGACCAAAACGGACTTGATGATTCGGACTTCCGATGGTTCCGGGCCCGAGGCTTATTGGGATCGAGAAGGCCTGTAAATACCAACGGTCCAGTTGCGAGCGCGAAGTTGCTGCCTAAGTCGGGCGGATCGGGCGTTGTCACCGCTTCGTCGAAGGGATCCTCTCAGGTCAGGCCGACTCTGAAGGATACGTATTCGTCGGTTGAGTCTCAGCAGTTCGCAATACGAGGATTACATGGGCGTCAACAGGTCGACCATCGCTTTGGTGTCCTTGTAATAGATGTCGATGTCACTGATCTTGTCGCCGGCGAAGCGCCAGATCTCGACACCGGGGAGGCTGGCGCTGCGTCCGATCTTCTTCGAGGTGAAGGTCATGTCCTGATGCAGCACGACCCCGTCCTCCGAACTGGCCAAAGTGTGAGCGTTGACGACGACGTCGTAATTATCGGCCAACGCAGTCAGCATCGAAGTGAAGGCGCTCAGGCCGTAGTGGGTGTCGCCGTAGGGAAGGCTCGGTGCTTCGTGGACGACGAGGTCATCGGCGAACCAGATTTTCACCTCATCCATCTTCCCGGCGGCAAATGCGTCGAGGACGTGCTGGACGCGGGCCTTCTGCTCGTCGGGGCTCATCAGACGATCTCCGTCAGTCCGCCGTCAACGACCAGGTTTGTGCCGTTGACGTACGAGCTCTCGACGGAGGCGAGGAAGGCGATGGCCGTACCGATCTCCGTCGCTGTTCCCAGGCGACCCGCGGGGATCGTCGGGATCACCGGGTCCAGGTCGTCAAGGCTCACGTTGCCCAGCGCGCGTAGGCCGGCGTGAATACCACGCCCGGGCTGATCGCGTTGACGCGGATCTTGCGATCTCGGAGTTCGTTGGCCCAGGTACGGGTGAAGGACTGCAGAGCTGCTTTCGTTGCCGCGTAGACGCCGAGGCCCGGTGAGCCGCGCTCACCCTCGATCGAACTCATCACGATGATGGAGCCGCCCTCGCCCATGAGCGGGAGTGCTCCCTGAACGGTGAATGCGGTGCCTTTGAGATTCAGGCCGAAGGTGGCATCAAGCGCCTGGTGCGTGTACTCGCCGAGGCGCTCGAAGGTCGGCGCGCCGGCGTTGGCGACGACGATGTCCAGCTTGCCAGCTCTGTCCTTGATGGTCGCGAACAGGCGCTCGAGGTCGTCGTCGACCGTGACGTCACACGCCACCGCTTCGACGTTTCGCCCAAGTTCCTCCTGAGCCTTATCGAGTTCCTCCTTGCGGCGCCCGACGATGAAAACCTTCGCCCCCTCGTCCGCAAGCACTTGTGCGGTGGCGTACCCGAGACCGCTGTTACCGCCTGTGACCAAAGCTGTTTTGCCGTCGAATCGTACGGTCATGGCTATCTCCTGTTGTGGGTTCTTCAGGTCGTGCGGACGGTTACGGCTCGAGGATGAGACGCCCACGCAGGCCGCCCTGGGCGAGGTGTTCGTGAGCGGCGGTCGCCTGCTCCAGCGGATAGGTCTTCGCTACGCGCAGAGTGAGTTTTCCGGCGCTGGCGAACGCGGACAGTTTCAGCAGCCGCGCCCCATCCGCGTGGTAAGCCATGTTGGTGGCGCGGATGTCGCGGCGGGCTTGCGGGGCAGCGTTGAGCAGCGAGACGTACGCGCCCCCATGAGCAACAGCGTCCATGGCGCCGACACCGACGTTCGCGGCATCGATAACACCGTTGGCGCCGCCGGGAATCAGTTGACGGACCGCCGGTCCCAGCGGCACATCGCGTGGGACGAACAGCTGCGCGCCAAGCCTGGCAACGAGCTGTTCGTCGTTGGCACCCGCCTGAGCGATGACCCGCAGGCCGCGAAGTCGAGCCAGCTCGACGGCGAACCCGCCCACCGCGCCCCCGGCGCCGGTCACCAGCAGCCACTGGCCGAAGCCGAGTGAGAGGGTGTCCAGGGCCTGATCCGCCGTCGTCGCATTCAGCGGCAGCGTCGCCGCCTCGGCCATGCTCGCGCCGGTGGGGGCGGGCGCGAGCTCCCACTGCTCAAGAACCACATAGTCGGCGTAGGTGCTCAAGGGACGGTCCAGCCGCTCCTGCAGGCCGATGACCGCGTCACCGACCGAGACCGCGAACACGCCGTCGCCGATGCTCTCGACCGTGCCGGCAACGTCGACACCCGCGCCGTACTGATCGGCGGTGACCGCGGCGCCGAACTGCACGTACGCCCCGACGCGGGCCATCATGTCCGTCGGGTTCACCCCCGCGGCGGCTACTCGGACCAGCACCTCGCCGGGCCCGGGCACAGGCACCGGGGTGTCGATAAGTGTCAGGGCCTCCGGCCCACCGAACTCCTTCACGACAACAGCACGCATAGTTCCTCCACGCTCGATGCGGACAACTCCCGGCAACCAACGTCGTCGCGCCCGAAGAACCAGGGAAGGGCCCCGGCGAACCTAGTTTCGGCAAAGCCAGGTTTCGTGCTAAGCGCCGCTGGGGGCGAGAGCGCTGACAGTGGCGTCAGGGGACGACAGTCACCGGCCAGAGGCCGGAACGCACCAATCGAACCGCCGTTGACCCGAGCACGCGATGACCGGCGTGCTCGGAGGCTCCGACGATCACCGCATCCACGCGCTCGGCCTCGGCCAACCGGACTATTTCCTCGTACGGACGACCGTGCAGTCCGCGAAAGTCGATCGCGATGCCCACGCTCTTGGCGGCGGTCTCCAGTTCTGCGCGGGTCTGCACAATCATTTGCGCGATGGTCTCGTTCATCGGCACCCCGGCGGCGGGATCGAAGCTCGCGAGAGGGCTGACCGTCGCGACGTAAGCGACCAACAGGATCGACCCCTGCCGGCGTGCAAGTCCCGCGGCGTACGCGCCGGCCCGCATCGAGGTGACCGAGCCGTCCACACAGACGAGAATCTTCTGGGGCCCGTCGCTCCCGATCTCGAACACCGCATCAGTCACCATTCGAATTGTGCTCTCTTCGCGGCGCCATTACGAAACGCTACGGCCGGCCTTCGCCTACGAGTGGTCGCGCACGTGGCTCGTCGCGGTGGCGTGCGCGACGACCGAAAGCGTCCCGAACCCAGGCAAATGTACGGTCCGCCGTCCGGTCACCTCGACCGACCGCCTATCGGCGCTCACGCCGCCGGCAATCTGCTGCCCTGGATAGGTGCGACCGACGTACTCGTCCACGCTCGCCTGTACGGCGTTGGGCGACAGTGGGAGATCGGCATCCGTGCCGGACGCATAGATCGCATCGGCGTCCACGTCCTGGGCTGCGGCGAGCGCCGTTCCGTCAACCGCGGCGGCCAGGTCCCGGCGCGCCAGAAAGACCACGCTCGCGTCGACCACGGCCCAGACCAGGAGCAGTGCGATCGTGAAACACCCCAGGGACAGCAACAGGATTGTTCCGTCGTCACCGCGGGGCCGCCGCGCGGTCATGATGCTTCACGATAGGTGTCGACGACGAGCGCATACGTGCCGACCACCTCCACCCGGGCGTGCAACGCCCCTGCGAACGGGCCGCGGTCCGCGTACGGC
>CAXTUZ010000070.1:8443-9510 GCA_964247525.1 uncultured bacterium | reverse complement strand
CGATGACCGACGTCAGCGGCCTCGCCCCAGCCGATCTGGCGAAGCTGTCATTCCACGACCCGAGCAAGGCGCCCCGGCCGCCGGCCGGCGGCGGAAGCGGCCCGAGCCCCGACACCGCGGCCCTCATCGGGTACGCCGGCCCGACCATGTCCGACCCCACGCTGCTGACGCGACTGTCCGGCGTACAGGTTCCGGTCCAGGTCATCTGGGGCCAGAGCGACGGCATCGTGACGCCCGACTACGGCAAGGCCTACGCCGGCGCGATCCCGATGTCGGAGTTCACGGTGCTGCCCCGCGCCGGCCACCTGCCGCAGCTCGAGACCCCCGAGGAGCTCCTCGGCGCCCTGACCGACCTCGGCCGCTGACCCGCCTCCCGAAGGAAAGAGAACCATCATGGCCAACCTGACCGTCACTCGTATCGCGCACGCCTGCCAGCTCATCGAGATCGGTGACCTGCGCATCCTCACCGACCCCTGGTTCACCGAGACCGCGACCTACCTCCAGGGCGAACCGCTCGCCGCAGACGTGGCCTCACTGGGTCACCTCGATGCGATCGTCATCACCCATGAGCACTACGACCACTGCGACCTGGACGCCCTCATCGCCGGCGGTGCCGACCTCGCCACTGCCCTGTTCGGTCCGGGCACCGTGACCGCCATCGCCGAGGGCAAGGGATTCACGAACCTGCACACCATCGAGGCGTGGGAGTCAGCCGCGGCCGGTGGCCTCACCGTCACCGCCACCCCCGGTCAGCATGCCGTCCACGAGGTCACGTTCGTCCTTCAGGCCGATGGCCGCACGGTATTCGTCGGCGGCGACTCGCTGTACATCCCCGAGCTCGACGAGATCCCGCAGCGCTTCGGCAAAATCGATCTCGCGATCCTGCCGGTGAACGGCCTGTGCGTGCGTCAAGCCAACATGATGCAGATCGTCATGGACGCAGAGCAGGCCGCCGCCCTGACCGCCGTGCTTGCGCCGACCGTCGCGCTGCCGCAGCACTACGCGTTCAGCAGCGGACAGCTGGGCGACCGTATGTGGACCAAGGGCGACCAGGACCCGCGCCACTA
>CAXTUZ010000070.1:0-8433 GCA_964247525.1 uncultured bacterium | reverse complement strand
GAAACCGAGCAGGTGCTCGTCACGGCCGCCGTTCCCGACGACCTTCCGGCCGGCGAACGGCCGATGATCGCGATCATGCGGGCCCTTCCCGGTCACGAGGCGCCACTCGCGGCCGCGATCAGCGCCCTCACCGCCGCCGTGCGCGCCGAGCCGGGCTGTATGGAGTTCCGGCCCTACCGCGACGCGACCGACCCGGGCGTGTTCTACCTCTACGAGGTCTACACGGACACCGACGCGTTCCGCACCCACCTCGGGACCGGGCACGTCGCCCGCTTCCTCGTCGAGGCCGGACAGCACAGCACGACCGACGCTGCTGGCCTCGTTCAGCTCGTGGACGTCCCGGCCGACCGGCACGTCACCATGAAGACACCATGACACCCCTCGTTCCCGTTCAGCCTGCCGGCCCCTCGATCTCGGACGCTGCGCCCAGCCAGCGCAGGATCCTGCTCATCTTCACGGGCCTCATCGTGACGACGCTGCTCGCGTCGCTCGACCAGACGATCTTCAGCACCGTCCTGCCGACCATCGTGGGCGAGCTGCACAGCGTCGACCGGCAGCTCTGGGTGACGACGGCATATATCCTCGCCTCGACGATCACGCTCCCGGTCTACGGCAAGTTCGGTGACCTGATCGGTCGCAAGGGCCTGTTCATCGGGGCGATCTCGCTGTTCATCGTGGGATCTATCATCGGCGGCCTCGCCGGTGACATGACGACTCTGATCGTTGGGCGTGCCGTTCAGGGGCTCGGCGGCGGCGGGCTGATGATCTTGTCCCAGGCGATCATCGCCGACGTCGTCCCGGCGCGGCAGCGCGCCCGGTACTCGGCGTCATGGGCGGCGTCTTCGCCTTCTCATCCGTCGCCGGACGGCTGATCGGCGGCTGGTTCACCGAGGGGCCCGGCTGGCGCCGATCATGCCCCTTCACCTCTTCCGAAACCGCGACTTCGACCTCGCCACAATCGCCGGGCTCGCCACCGGCGTCGCGATGTTCGGCGCGCTCGCCTTCCTGCCCACCTACCTGCAGATGGTGGAGGGCGTGGGAGCGACAACCGCCGGCCTGCTGATGATCCCGCTGATGGCGGCGCGCGCTCGCTCGGGTGCTGCTGACTACGAGAGGTCAACCTCGCGGCGCGGCGGCCGGATCATCGGATTGCCTGCGCACGGCCCTCTCTCTGACCCCGAATCGACATGGAGGTAGCCGAATGGCTGCTCATAACCCGCTTGCGATCGTCACCGGTGCCAGCTCGGGCATGGGCCGGCAGACCGCAAGCCTGCTCGCGCACCGTGGATGGCACGTGCTGGCTGGCGTGCGAAAGCCTGCGGACGGAAACTCGCTCGCCGCCGAGAACATCGAACCGGTGATCCTCGACATCACCCAGCAGGACCAGATTGACGCAGTCGCCAAGCGCGTCGACGAGGACCCAGAGGGACGGACTCTCTCGGTCTTGGTCAACAACGCCGGAATCTCGCTCAACGCACCGATCGAGACCTTTCCGCTCGATGCGTGGCGCCATCACTTCGACGTCAACTTCTTCGGTCACGTCGCGATCACCAAGGCGTTGCTGCCCGCCCTGCTCGCCGCGAGGGGCCGTGTCGTCAACGTGAGCTCGATCGGCGGCCTGGTCGCCTTCCCGACGTACGGACCCTACGCAGCCTCCAAGTTCGCCCTCGAGGCCTTCAGCGACGCCCTGCGCCGCGAGGTCGCCGGCTTCGGCGTCACGGTGGTCGTCATCGAGCCCGGGACGATCGCCACCGGCATCTGGGACAAGCAAGCCCAGGCCATGCGGCAGCTGGCCGCCGGCTGGAACCCGGGCGAGCACGAACGCTACGACGCTTTGCAGGAAAAGGTCATCGGGCTCGCCGAAAGCGCCAACGAGCAGGGCCTCAGGCCCGCGGACGCGGCGCAGGTGATCGTCGACGCGATCACCGCCGAGACCCCCAGGACGCGTTACCTGATCGGTGACGCCGAGGCCATGGCCCAGACCGTTCACGACCTTTCTGATCACGATCTCGATCAGATGATCGCCGGGATTTTCGGGTGAGCCGGCAATGACCGATCTTCAGGGACGGGTAGCGATCATCACCGGCGCGAGCCGGGGCATCGGGCGGGCGGTTGCAGTCCGCCTCGGAGGGCTTGGCGCGAGCGTGGTCGTCAACTACTCGCGTGACGCGGCAGGAGCATCTGAGACCGTCAGCACGATCGAGAAGGCCGGTTCGGCCGCAATCGGAATTCAGGCAGACGTGTCGAAGCCGGGCGAGATCGAAGCGCTGTTCGGGGCGGCACAAGCCCGGTTCGGTGGTGTCGACATCGTCGTGGCGAATGCGGGGATCGATGATCCCGGCGGCGCCGTTCTCGACGTGAGCGAAGCCGACTACGACCGGATGTTCGCCGTCAATGCGAAAGGGGCGTTCTTCACGCTGCAGCAGGCGGCGCGGTCGGTCAATGACGGCGGATCGATCGTCTACATCGGCTCGAGTAGCACCCTGCTGCCGGCGGCCGGGTTCGGCCTGTACTCCTCGAGCAAGCTGGTCCCGGCGTTTGTCGTGCGTGTGCTCGCGCAGGAGATCGGCGCCCGCGGTATCACCGTCAACGCGGTGATCCCGACCGCGACCGACAACGCCGGCTACTTCAGCGGCGCCGGTCAGGACGATCCAATTCGTGCCCTGACACAGAATGCCAGCCCGATCGGGTCGAGGATGGGTTCGGTCGACGACGTCGCCGACGTCACCGAATTCTTCGTCGGGAACCTGTCTCGCTGGGTGAGCGGGCAAAAGCTCCTGGTCAGCGGCGGGGCCGTGAGCTGAGCGGCAAGTCCGCAGCGGTCTGAGCGACGGGCCGCTATCGACAGCGCGGTAGGAGGAACGGCTCACGCCGCTGCACCGGTCCCGCATCTCGACCAGCCGATTGCGATGTCCTTCCAGGGGCTGGCAGTCAACGCCACAGGCCCGTCGGCAAGGAAGCAAGGGATATGAACCACGTCCGACAGTTCTGCGACCGGGTTGACCCCGACCTCGCGGAGAGCCTTGCCCTCTACGAGAAGCTCGGGCTCGCCGGACACCAGCAGCTGACCGAACCCGTGATACGGGCCTTACGGGCCCGGGGCGACGCGTGCCTGATCTCTGCAGGGCTCGCGGCCGTCAACTGCGCCGACGGGCCGGCAGCGGCTTGGCGTCATACTCAGCGCGCGCCTTCTCGACCACATCGGTGCTGGCCACACCCCACGCGGTCAGCTGAGCGAAGATGGGCGCGAGACTGGCTCCCAGATCGGTGATCTCGTACTCGACCCGTGGCGGTACTTCAGCGTGGTAGTAACGCTTCACCAGGCCATCACGCTCCAACTGCCGGAGCCGCTGCGTCAGCACCTTCGGCGTGATCGACACGATGCGGCGTTCGATCTCAACGAACCGCTGCCTGCCGAACTCATGCAGCGTCCACAGCACGGGCGTCGTCCAGCGGCTTGACAGCACCTCGACCGCCAGCCCCACCGGGCACGCCGTTTCCGGGGACACCTGCACCCCGGGCCAGCTTGTGTCGTATGTCATACCCGCTGAGCGTTACTTTCCTCTAGGTACCTACTACCAAAAAGATACTACCGTGGCCGGTGATCCGGCGGACACCGACCGTCGGTAAACATTGCAGCCGGCTGGACACGGCTCCGCCGGTGGCCAGCACAAGGAGCAATCCGATGTTTGCGCAGGTTCTCACCGAGTACGGCGGCCTGGACGTCCTGCACTACCAAGAGGTGGAGGCGCCCGTCCCGGGTCCGGGCGAGGTCCGCGTCCGCGTCGCCTTCGCGGCCCTCAACCCAGTCGAGTGGAAGATCAGGTCCGGCGCGTTCCAGCACATGCTGGCGGTCACCTTTCCCGCGATCCTGGGCAACGAGATGTCCGGCGTCATCGACCAGACCGCCGGCAGCGGTGAGTTCCAGATAGGCGACCGGGTCGCCGGTTTCACCCCCGCCGGCAGCGACGCCGAATACGTCGTGACCACACCAGACCGGATCGCGAAAGTACCGGCCACGCTGTCCCTGCGGCAGGCGGCCACCATCCCTCAGGGCGTCGAGACCGCACGGCGGGCGCTCGGCCTGCTCGGCATCAAGCCCGGCGAGACGATAGTGGTGAACGGCGCTGCGGGATCAGTCGGCAGCGCGGCCGTGCAGCTCCTCCAGGGCATGGGCGCCACCGCCATCGGCACCGCACGCCCGGACAACCACGACTACCTCAGGTCACTCGGCGCCGTCCCGGTGGAATACGGCGACAAACTGCTGGACCACCTGGCCGCTGCCGCGCCGGGCGGCATAGACGCCGCGCTGGATTGCGGCGCGCACGGGTTCGTCCACCAGATCCTGCCCATCCTGGCCGCCGGCCGCATCATCACCATTTCTGACTTCCAGGCGGTCAGCGAAGGCGTCCAGCTGGCCGCGGGCGACCCTCACGCCCTGACGGCGGACAGCTTCGAATCCGCCTTGCCGCTCGCCGCCCAAGGACGGTTCGCCACCCAGATCGCCGCGGAATTCCCCCTGGCCGAGCTTCCCGCCGCGCAGCAGCTGAGCGAGGCGGGTCACCTGCGCGGCAAGATCCTGATCCGCGTCACTGACCTCGACAGCTGATCACCGCCACCGTACGCAGCCGAGGACCCAGTCAGGGCTGAGCTGCGGCAAGCTCGTCCTCATTCCGTGACCTGAAGCCCCCGGGAACGGGCTTATTCGCCCAGCCAAAGCGGCGGCCACCTGCGCGCCATTGCGCTCACCAGGGGGTAATCAGCTTCTGGACAGCCGCCCCCCAGGTGATCGGCAACTGACCGCCGCCCTGGAGATCTGCCGATTCAGGCGGCGGTGTCTGCGAGTCTCCAGCGGACATCCCGGTGGGCTCCCTGCAGACTCAGCGGGGACCCACCGGGACGCCGGCGTTTAGGGGTGGGATCCCGACGTCAGCGCGGGGTTTGCGTTCTGAGCGAGCGTGAGTGCCTGCTGAGAGAACCAGGCGCCCGCGGCCGGGTCGGTGAAGACCGAGTCGGTCCGGAGGCTCCAGAGCGGGTCGAAGGTCTGGAAGGTCGAGCTGGCACTGCTCGGCCATCCCGGGATTGGCGGCGTGTCGGCGGCGTCATCCCAGCTGCGGATACCGCCCGCTGCGTCGCACTGGCCGTCTGACTGACCCGGCGTCTTCACCCACAGGTAGGCGTCGAGCAACGGAGGGCGGCCGGGAAGATAGCTGTCGAGCGAGCTGAGGTTGACGCCGGTGGCAGCGGTCGGCCTGATGCCAAGGCCAGCGCTCGGGGGGTTGCACCAGTCGCCGCTGGCCAGGCTGCTGGTGACGCTGCTTGGCTGGTCGTAGGGTACGGCAGCATAGCTCTGCATGCTGTCCGGCCCGAGGCCGTTGCGGCTGGTGTCGACGATGAAGTGAGTGGTCGGCACCGTGCTGCCCAGGGCGCTGGCGTAGCTGGCGTCGATGCCGGAGACATTGAGGTCCGCGGTGGTGCTGGTCTCACTCCAGGCGCTGTACGGGCTCAGCGCCACGCCGTTGTAGGGGCCGGCCAGCGAGGCGATGCTGGTTCCCGGTGCGCCGCCATTCCAGTACTGGCTGGCGCAGCCTCCGGGCGGAGAGGTCGCAGGAGAGGACGGGGAAGCGAAGGCGCCGGTCGGCGTGGAGGTTCCCGTGAAGGTGGCGGCGGCGGCGAGCGCGTCAGCCGGGGTTTGCCCCTCGTTCACGGTCGCGTAGGCGATGCACGAGGACACCCAGGTGCCGTAGTAGTTGCTGTTGGCGTCGTACTGGTAGTTAGAGACGTTGAGGAAGAAGCCCTGGGTCTGCTGGACGTCCGCGGCAGTCAGTGTCTCGGCCATGCCGCCGGCGTTCTGCCAAGCGCTGTTTCCGGCATCGAGATAGAGGCTGATGTGCGGGTCTTTTTCCAGCGTGGACACCGCGTAGCGGATGTCGTCGATCCGGGTGGTGTTGGTGATGTCCGGGAACTCGGACGCGTACGTGGAGCCGCAGTACCCCGGGAGGTTCGCCAGAGCGTCGGGCTCCTCGATCACCACTGCCTCGGCGTCGCCCAGGGCCTTGCCGACGGTGGCGATCCAGGCGTCATAGGCGACGTCAGTCGGCGCCCCGCCTGCCGAGTACTCAGAGCAGTCGCGTCCGGGAATGTTGTAGGCAACGAAGATCGGGACCGCGTTCTCCAGCCTGGCGGCGGCCAGGGTTCGACGAACCTGCCTCGTGACGTCGACGTCGGCCTGTTCCCAGCCCAGGTTGCCTGGTTCGGCTGCCTGCGCGGTGGTCTCACCGTCGAGCCAGACCGCGGACGGCACCGACTCCATGGCGGTGATGAGACCCGCGTTCTTCAGCTGGCCGCTCTTGACCAGCTGCAGGATTTGCTGAACCGAACCCTGAGCTGGTGGCGGCACGTAGAAGCGGGTGTTCGCGGCGAGCGTGTGGTCTGCGGGTGCCCGGGTCGCCGCAGAGGCGATGCCGGGCGCGAGCGCCAGGGCTGCTGAGCCTATGACGAGTGTGGTCAGGCCGACGAGATGCCGCCGGAGAGTACGTCGTTGCACTATGGCTCCTGATGACGGGCGGGAGCCCGATAATGGAAGCGCTCCCATAAAATTCGAGTCTGATAGGGGCTTCCGCATCGGGCAATATGGGG
The DNA here is from genome assembly GCA_964247525.1 of uncultured bacterium. GTDB lineage: Bacteria > Actinomycetota > Actinomycetes > Mycobacteriales > CAJCIY01 > DASYGP01. The sequence goes on along the minus strand of CAXTUZ010000070.1, from coordinate 1,794 downwards.
TCAATGGTTACAGTGTTCTTGAATAATTCTGGAAACGCTTCCAGCACACTGACCGGGGTTAATCGTGCGATCGGCAGCCCGGCGCATCACGAGACCGTCAGTAGCCGTAGATGAGGTTGTAAGCGAGTTGCGGGTCGAACTGGCCGGCCGCGTCGGTGCTGGTGCCGCAGTCACCGTCGGACTCGCCGGGGGTCTTGATCCAGAGCAGCATCTCCGCGCCGCCGCCCTGCTGGTCGGTGGCGCCGAGCTTGCGGCCCTGCGGGTTGCCCCACTGGCCGTTGGAGCCGTTGCCGTCGCGGCTGGTGTCGATGACGAAGGGCTTGGTGTAGCCGTAATCGGCACTCAGGTCGGCGTTGACCTGGTTGGCGTAGTCGACGTTCTCGGCCACGGTGTAGAAGCTGGAGACGTTGAGGGAGAAGCCCCTGGCGTTGCTCAGCCCGGCCGAGTTCAGGTAGGTGGCCATGGTGGCGGCCGATACCCACCCGGGGTTGCCCGCGTCCAGGTAGACCCAGGTGTTCGGGGACTGGTTGGCGAACTGGGTGATGGCGTTGTTCAGCAGGCCGTCTCGGTCGGAGATCTGGGCGGAGGTCATGCAGCTCTCATCGGCCAGCGCGTCGGGCTCCAGGATCACCACAGCGGGCCGGCTGGCGATGCCGCCGGCGAAGCCGCCGATCCAGGTGTCGTAGGTGGCGTCAGAGGAGGCTCCACCATCCGACTGACCGGCGCAGACGTCGCGGTCGGTGATGTTGTAGGCGACCAGCACCGGCAGCTGGCCGGAGTTGGCCGCGGCACCGACGTACGCGCCGGTCGAGGTGCCGATGGCGCTCTCCCCGCCAGTGAACCAGGCCGCGTCCGGCTCGTTGGCGATGGCGGACTCGATGGCTGGCTCCCGCCCATCGGTCGGATTGGCGGCTGCCCAGACGGCGGCGCTGTTGTTCGGGTTGACGTAGAAGCCGTTGGTCATGGTGAGCGGGTCACCGCCGGCTGCGTGGGCGGCCGGAACGGTGAGCAGGGTGACGGCGGCCAGGCCGGCGGCACAGAGCAGGGCGGGGGTGCGCAGGCGTCGTCGCATGCGGGTCACTTCCTTCGGTATGGCGGAAGCGCAAGCCAACACCCTCCTAACTGGAAGCGCTTCCGGTTATTTCCAATACCAAGCATGCTCATCGTGGCGACACTGCTTGTCAAGGGTTGGATGATCCTCTCGTTAGATGCGGGAGCGCTCCCGGTCAGCGCACCCTCGGCGGTACGATGCTGCTGACCATTACGTTCCAGCTGAGAAGGGCTCACCAGCCGATGGGGGCACTGGCGAAGCGCCGTCCGACGCTCGATGAGGTTGCCGCCCGTGCGGGCGTCTCCCGTTCGGTCGCCTCACGGGCGATCAACAACGGACGAGACGTCAGCCGCGGTGCCCGCGAGGCGGTCGAGCAGGCGGTGCGCGAGCTCGGCTACGTGCCCAACCTCACCGCCAGGGCGCTGGCCACCTCCCAGGGCGGGGCGGTGCTGCTGGCCGTCTCGCACGACGACCCCCAGCTGTTCGCGGACCCTTTCTTCGCTCATGTCATTGTCGGCGTCAACGCCGCACTAGAACGCACCGACCTGGTCCTGATGCTGCTGCTGGCCGACTCCGAGCGCGGCCGGGAGCGCTTGGAACGGGTGCTGCGCTCCCGGCGCGCGGATGGCCTGCTGCTGCTGGCCCTGCACGGCGAGGACCCGCTCCACCGCCTCGCGCAGAGCCTGGAGCTGCCGGTGGTCGTCGGCGGCCAGGTGGCAGGCGGGATCGGCGTGGCCGGGGCG
>CAXTUZ010000069.1:0-9525 GCA_964247525.1 uncultured bacterium | reverse complement strand
GAACTCGGACAGGGAGCACTCCTACCCGCCATCTAACCGAGCTTGGCGGATTGCTTGACCTTCCAGTGCGCGCGCATCGCTATGGCTCCTCGCGCCCGACCGCGCGCGCGCGACGAAGCCCTGAACGATGGTCGCCGCCGCTTCCACGCTGTGACGTATCTCCAAGCGCTTCTGCTCCAGCATCGCAGTTCGGATCTGCACAAGTGCGAGCGCCAAACTGCCACCAACGAGTATCAGTGCCAGCACCGCCAGCAGTGCAAAACGATGCGTTATGCGGATATGAACAGCCATGGCGTCCCTCGGGTGCAATTGTTTTAAAATTACAAAAATACATCAATTTTTCATTAATATGATATCAACCTCCGCGGCCGCTAGGGCTTAGATGGCTAGCTAATACAGCTGCGTGAGTTCGGTTCGTGACGCCGAGCTTTTTAAGTATAGCTGAAACGTGCACTTTCACCGTTTGCTCAGCGATTCCAAGTTCACCACCTATCTGCTTGTTGAGCTTACCCGCTACGATCATCCCGAGGATATGAATTTGCTGAGCCGATAGCGTCGCGAACCGGCCTGCAAGATCGGCGTCGACGTCCGGCGGGCCTGCGAGGTCGGCCTCGCAAAGCGGCGACCAGATCGCGCCCTCCAAGATGGCCGATACCGCTTCGGTAATCGTGGAGAGCGTCAGAGATTTGGGCAGGTACCCCGCCGCGCCATACTGAATGGCGCGTCGAATCGTCGCTACATCCTCGGCGGCAGACACGATGCCGACCGGGATTGTCGGATGGAGCGCGTGCATGATGAATAGTCCGGCAAAGCCGTACGTTCGAGGCATGTGTAGGTCGAGCAGCACCAGCGCGACGGATTGTGGATTTTCGTCGACGAGGCACAGCACCGCGTCGAGATCAGAGCAGCCTCGGACCTCAAAATGCGGGAGCTTTCGCGCAAGCGCTTCACCGAGTGCGGCTTGCACGAGAGGGTGATCATCTCCGATGATGATCCGCCGGTTCATGCCGCGTGCTCGTCTCTAGTGGGCCTCGGCGTCCGCCGCAGCGCAACGTGGCCGAGGAAGCGTCGAAGTGCTGCCGGTCGAACAGGCTTCAGCAACACCTCGCAACCCTCAGCGAGGCCCTCGCATCGCGTCGGTTCGGAGCGGTCGGCGGTGATGAGTAGACCTGCGACGTCCCGGTCCCAAAGCCGCCGAAGTTCGCGCAAAGTCTGCAGGCCGTTGGTGCCGCCTCGGAGGTGATAATCTACGAGGACGAGATCCGGTACGCGATCGGCGAGGCGCTCCAGCGCATTCCCGAGGCGGGGCGTCGCGATGCAGGTTGCGCCCCAGGACGATATCAGAGCCTCGGTGGCCTCACAGATCGTGTCGTCGTCATCGATGCAGAGCACGACGAGGCTATCGAGCGAGAGCCCGACGCGCGGCTCAGGCCGACGGACCTCCGCCTGTGGAGAGCCGTACGCCCGCGGAACTTCGAGAGCGAAACAGCTTCCGCAACCCTCCCGCGAGCGCAGTGTGACAGAGTGATCGAGCTTGCGCGCGATACGGTCGACGATCGCGAGACCGAGGCCGAGCCCCTTTTCCATCCCGGTGTCAGGACCACAACGGCGGAACTCTTCGAAGATCTCACCGTGTTGCTCGGATGGTATACCGGGACCTGTATCCCAGATCTCCATGATGAGTTGGTCGCCGCGCCTGCGGCAGCCGAGCAACACGCGTCCGGTCGACGTGTAGCGGATCGCGTTGCCGAGAAGATTCTGTAGAACCCTCCGCAAGAGTTGCGGATCGCTCTTGAGCATCACGCTCGAATTTACGACCGTGAACTGCAGACCCTTATCGTCCGCAAGCGCTCTGAACTCGACCTCGAGCTGAGTCAGGAGCCCAGCGACGGCGAAGTTCTGAGTTGCGACGGTGACGCCACCAGCATCGAGCGCAGAGATGTCAAGTAAGGTTGCGATAAGTTGCTCGGCTGAGCTGAGCGAGGTCACGACGTTGCGGGCGAGCTGTCCGGAGCGGATCGGATCGCGCATTTGCTCTTCGAGTGCGGCTGCGAAGAGGCGAGCGGCGTTGAGAGGTTGGAGGAGGTCGTGGCTGGCGGCTGCGAGGAAGCGCGTCTTTGACGCATTCGCCTTCTCGGCCTGTGCTTTCGCCACGAAGAGCGCTTGGGTGCGCTCCCGCACGTGTTCCTCGAGCCTCTCGTTTGCGTCGCGTAGGGCCTCGGCGGCCCGCGCCCGCTCGGTGATGTCCGCGTAAGTGGCAACGAAGCCACCTTCCGGGAGGCGGTTGTACGACGCCTCGAGCACCGTGCCAGTCGGCCGACGGCGCACGTAGATGTAAGGCCACGTCTGTGTCGCAATGTCGCGGTTGATGATGAGGGTCGACAGCTCGTCATCTCGATACTCACCACGGGCGACGTTGAAGGCCGTAATATCCGTGAGCGGCGCGCCGACCTGTAGGAGTTCGAGAGGCAGGTCGAGCAACGCCGCGAGACGCGCGTTCCAGACCATCACGTGAAGGGTTTCGTCGACGACGAGGATTCCCTGACTGACGTTCTCGATAGTGCTCTGCAATAGCCTACGATTGAAGTGTATGGCCTCGGAAGCCTCGTCCAGCATAGCGAGCGCCGCCTTGCGCGATAGCGAGTATCCCCCGAGGGAAGTGGCCATAAGGATCCGGGCGGACGGTGCGCCGACCGCGCCCGCTACCAAGTTCTCCGTGAAACGTATGGCATCGCGGTCTGCGAAGTCGGAAGGGCCGTTCCTCGGTCCCATGTCGCGGCGGCGTTCCACGAGGTAAGCATCGAAGGCGCCTTCACCACGATCCGTTCCGACCAGTCGAACGGCGAGTTCACGCAGATCGCCGAGGCGCAGGATCGACTGCCAGGGATGCAACGCCGACCGATCATGGCTGGTACCGTCGACGAAGGCGGAGGCCTGCGCGCGCTCGATTGCGCTTTGATTGCCGAAGCCCGAAACCAGGACGTAGGCGAGCGTGTTCGCAGCGAGGCTCCAGGAGGTCGCGTGTGAGATCGGGTCGAGTCCCTCGAGGCCGAAGAGCGCGAGCGGGCGCAGGATGGTCCAGCCCCCGGGTCCGAGCGCGACGAGATCTGAGATACCTGGAACGAGCTGACCCGCAGCCGGAAGCAGCAGGCAGTAGCCCCAAACGGCGAAGCCGCATGCCAGCCCCGCCATCGCGCCGGCGCAGCTAGCCCGGCGCCAGTAGAGGCCGCCGAGGAATGCAGGCCCGAACTGCGCCACCGCGACGAAGGAGATCAGACCCATCTGCGTCAGAGGGTACGCCTGTCCGACCATCCGCTCGATGCCGTAGGCTAAGCCCAGGGTGACGACGATGCCGGCCCGGCGCACGTTTAGAAGAGTGCGGGCCAAGTCGAGATCGTGAACCGCTCCAACGGGAGCGCGCATGCGCAGGACCATCGGCAAGACGACGTCGTTGCAGAGCATCGTCGAGAGTGCGATGGCCGCGACGATGACCATACCCGTGGCGGCCGAGAGACCACCGAGAAAAGCGATCAAACTGAATGCATTGGCCTCTGCATGCACCGGCAAGCTGATCATGTACGTGTCCGGATCCACATCCGACCCAAAAGTCAGGCGGCCCGCGAGCGCGACCGGTACCATGAACACGCTGATGCCAAGAAGGTAGGCGGGATAGAGCCAGCGGGCGTGCTTGATATGCGATGGATCTTCGTTTTCTACCGCAGCGACGTGGAAGGCGTGGGGTAAGCACAGGAACGCGATGGCGGAGATCAGTGTATTCGAGACCCAGCTTGGATTCGACAGATCGAGGATCGGAAGCCTCGCCAACGTCTCGGTGTTGGCCGCTCGGCCAAACAGATCGCCTGGACCGTCGAAAACACCGAAGACGATGAATATCGCGACGGCGACGAAGCAGGCCAGCTTGATAAGACTTTCAAAGGCGATCGCGAGCATTAGCCCACGATGATGGTCGCTCGTATGGATGTGGCGCACGCCGAAGAGGATCGCGAACACGGCCATCGCCACCGCCGTTGCGAGGGGCGTATCATTCCAGGCTGCCAACCCCGAGCTCGGTGACCGCGTCGCGGCGGTGAGGACGTCGAAGCTCGTACCGACCGCCTTCAATTGCAGTGCGATATACGGCAGGACGCCGACGAGAGCCGTTAGCGTGACTGACGCCGCGATCGCGCGACTCTTGCCATAGCGAGCAGCAATGAAGTCGGCGATCGATGTGACGTTGTGCGCTTTGGTGAGCGCGATCACCTTGGCGAGGATCGGCTGAGCGCCGAGCAGGACTAGTGCCGGGCCGATGTAGATCGGCAAGAAGTCCCAACCGCTAGTCGCAGCCCGACCGACTGAACCGTAAAAGCTCCACGACGTGTTGTAGACGGCCAGCGTGAGCGCATAGACGAGAGCAGCACGGCGCGGGCGTGCCGGTAGGATCACCCCGGCCGCCGATTTCCGGTCCCCCCATCCCGCGATCGCGAAGAGCACAGCGATATAGGCGCAGGTGACGACGATCACCGCCCAAGTCTGCATCGCTTTCTCCCATCTTTGCTTCAGGCGATCGTCACGCAGCGTGGTTGCAGTCTGATATACGGCAACCGCGGCGGCGCAGCCCCCGGCCCAGAAATTCTGCAGATCGGAGCCAAAGTAGGGGGGGGCGAACGCATCCGCATCAGCCATCATCCGACAAGCTGAAGATCCGCGTTGGCGGACGCAGTCTCATGGGAGGAACCTATGGATGCATGTCCGACCGATCACTCTATATCCATTTGGGACCGAACGGCCCGCGAAAGCAGCGGAACGATGGGACTGTCGCGGTCGCGCGTCCCACTCAGTCGTCGGCAGATCTCGACTGCGCTATCTCTGTTTCGAGTTGCATGAAAACAATGTCGATCAAACGACGTTATCTCATGTTGAAATGGCTTCTGATCCTGCCCTTCCTTGGGCTGCTGTGGGTGCCGTTCTACAACCTGCGCGAACCGATGCTGTTCGGCTTCCCGTTCTTCTATTGGTATCAGCTCGCCTGGGTGCCCGTGACCTCGCTGCTCCTGTACCTCGTCTACCGGAGCGTGCCCCATGACGAGTGAGACCCTGACGGCCGACCTCGACATCCCGGCGCTGTCGGTCTTCGTGTTCTTCTTCCTGCTGGTCACGGTGATGGGCTTCGTCGCCGCCCGCTGGCGCCGGCCCGAGACGCTCGCCCACCTCGACGAGTGGGGCCTGGGCGGGCGCAAGTTCGGCACCTGGATCACGTGGTTCCTGATCGGCGGCGACTTCTACACCGCCTACACCGTCATCGCGGTGCCGGCGCTGGTCTACGCGGTGGGCGCCTACGGCTTCTTCGCCCTGCCCTACACGATCATCGTCTACCCGATGGTGTTCCTGGTGATGCCGGTGCTGTGGCAGGCCGCCAAGGCGCGCGGCTACGTCACGGCCGGCGACGTCGTGTACGGCACCTACGGATCGCGCTCCCTGGAGCTCGCGGTGGCCATCACCGGGGTGATCGCGACCATGCCCTACATCGCGCTCCAGCTCATCGGCATGGAGGTGGCGATCAAGGCGCTGGGGCTGCACGGCGAGATCCCGCTGATCGCGGCCTTCCTGGTGCTCGCCTTCTACACCTACTCCTCGGGCCTGCGCGCGCCGGCGCTGATCGCCTTCGTCAAGGACATCATGATCTACGTCGTGGTGCTGGTGGCGGTGGCGATCGTACCCTCGAAGCTCGGCGGCTACGGCGCGGTGTTCGAGGCGGCCGACGCCGCGTTCAAGGCCAAGGGCTCGGGCGGCACGCTGCTCTCGGGCGCGCAGATCGTGCCCTACGCCTCACTCGCCTTCGGCTCGGCGCTGGCCGCCTTCATGTACCCGCACACCCTGACCGGCATCTTCGCCTCCTCGGGCGGGGATACGATCCGCAAGAACGCCGTGCTGCTGCCGGCCTACACCCTGCTCCTCGGGCTCCTGGCGCTGCTCGGCTACATGGCGCACGCGGCCGGCCTCAAGGTCACGAGCAACAACGACGTGGTGCCGGCGCTGTTCAAGGCGCTGTTCCCGGGGTGGTTTGCCGGCTTCGCCTTCTCGGCCATCGCCATCGGCGCGCTGGTGCCGGCGGCCGTGATGTCGATCGGGGCGGCCAACCTGTTCTCGCGCAACGTGTGGAAGGCCTACGTCAACCCGGACGTCACGCCGTCCGGCGAGGCGCAGGTCGCCAAGATCACCTCGATGCTGGTCAAGATCGGCGCGCTGCTGGCGATCCTCGTGCTGCCGACGCAGTTCGCCCTCGACCTGCAGTTGCTCGGCGGCCTCTGGATCCTGCAGACCCTGCCGGCCCTGATCTTCGGGCTCTACGTCGGCTGGTTCCGGGCGCCGGCGCTGCTGGCGGGCTGGGCGGCGGGCTTCCTCGCGGGCTCGGCCATCGCGTGGTCGGACGGCCTGAAGCCGCTGCACGCCCTCGCGCTGGGCGACGTCAAGTTCTCGATCTATACTGGGTTACTCGCACTCGCTGTGAATATTGTCGTGGTGATAGTCGCTAACTTAGCACTCGTCACTTTCAAGTCTGCGCCCCACATTGTACGTGAAGAACCTTAAAAATTTTAGTGCAGTTCTCGTCCTGCTATTTTTAGTTTTAAGCTGCGCACTGATTTGACGTCTGACATGTAGGCGCCCGCCTCTTCAGTATAGTGAATTAGACAGATAGCTCAGATTGTCGACTTAGAGCATTTTCGATTTAAGCTGAGTCGCTGGGGCTAGGGTTCACGCAGCGGTGGCTGGGTGATCCACTGCGCGCTCCGAACACGGAGCGATGCATGGGCCGACCCTACAGCTTAGATCTGCGCGAGCGGGTGGTGGAAGCCGCCGCCGCAACTTCGCGCCGGCAAGCGGCGGCGCGCTTCGGCGTCGGTGTCGCCACCTCGATCCGCTGGATGGCTGCACTCACGGCGACCGGGACGGTGGCCGCCCACCCGCAGGGGCGGGCACGCCGCTCGAAGCTCGACCCGCACGAGGCGTTCCTACGCGCGCTGATCGATGAAAGGGTAGACATCACCCTGGAGGAGATGCGCGCTCGCCTGCTGGCCGAGCACCGTCTTACGGTCGGGCTCGGCACGCTGTGGAGCTGCCTCGACGCGCACGACCTCACGTACAAAAAAAGACAGCGCACGCCGCCGAGCAGGACCGCCCGGACGTGAAGGCCGCGCGCGAGGCGTGGTTCGAGGATCAGCCCGATCTCGACCCAGCCCGTCTCGTGTTCCTCGACGAGACTTGGACCGCGACCAACATGGCCCGCACGCGCGGGCGTTGCGCCCGCGGTGGGCGACTGCGCGCTCCGATCCCGCACGGCCATTGGAAGACCACGACCTTCGTCGCTGGCCTGCGCCCGTCAGGCATCAGTGCGCCGTTCGTACTCGACGGGCCGATCAACCGTGACGCCTTCCAGACCTACGTCGAGCGGGTGCTGGTGCCCGAACTCACCCCCGGCGACATCGTCGTCATGGACAACCTCGGCAGCCACAAGGGCCCGGCAGTGCGCAGGGTGATCGAGGCGGCGGGGGCACGGCTGCTGTTCCTCCCGCCCTACAGCCCGGACTTCAACCCGATCGAAATGGCGTCGCCAAGCTCAAGGCGCTGCTGCGCAAGGCGGCCGAGTGCACCGTCGAGGGACTGTGGGCCGCCATCGGGCGGCTCATCGATGCCGTCACGCCCGACGAATGCGCCAACTTCTTCGCCGCTGCTGGGTACGAACCAGATTAAACCGAAAAAGCGCTAGAGCTCGAAGAATGGTAGGAACGGTTTGATCAAGACAAAGTTTTAATCCGCCGGTCGTGTTCGACAGCATGTCGCTTGATCGGTCCCTGGATTTCAACGCAGCGATTTCACTTTTGAGAACAGTGTCACACCCAACTGCGGAAATCCCTTCGCGTCGATCGGACTTTCATACTTGAATGCTTTACTCGATGGACCCACGTATGCCGGGGGCAGTCCTGGTCGAACCGCTTACCGCATCGATCACGTCGTCGGCATTCGACGACCGCGAGTAGCTGGACGACATTCTGCTTTTCCCCGGCTCATCAAGCGTTTTGAGCTATCCGACCTGCCGATCCATGGTCTTTTGGTAGTTGAGGTCATGGGGCGTTGCAACGTGTTACGCTCGACCTTGCTTCATCCCGACGCGTTGTCGATGGTGAAGAAACAGAGTGAGGGTACAGCCGCAGCCACTTTGATTACACGGTCGGTAATATGTGCCTTAGTGTGTCAAGGTCGTGGACGATGTACACACCTGTGAATGACAATAGCAATAATAAATTCTGTAGCTTATAGAAAATATTTCGAGATTTTCTGAGCTCTGACATCGTCCGCAATTGGTAGGGGAGGATCTGCTACGGCGGGGCGCTAGATACGGTTTAAGCGGCGCGAACCTCAGATCCAAGCGGGTGACCTCGCCCCGCGTTGGCGTATGCAATCACGTCGAACGCGCCTTCTCAGAGTTCTTCGACACAATCGGTGGAGGGGCAGTCCGACCGCTGTGAAGCATCTTTGAGGGAAGGCAGCCATCGCTGTCGAGATGCCTCCGACTCTTTTTGGAAGCGGTCTATCTGCTCTGTTGGTCAGAGCGAGGCCATCGCGATAGCATCGCACCATGCTGAGATCGCTCGACCTGCTCCGGCAAACGGCCCCACCCGCGTCAGTCATCGCTTGCGGTGGCGAACACATCACCCTCGTGGGCGGGGGCATCGACTATGCCCAGCCGTGGCACTGGCACGACGGTCTCATGTTGTTGTTGCCCATCCATGGAGGCCTTCGTCTCAAGCACGAGGCGGGACGCGAAAGCTCTTGGGTTTCGGAGGATCGCTTCGCCGTCGTCCCCGCCTCGCACGCCCACGACACAAGCGCGTTCCGTACCGACCAGACGCACATCGCCGTCTATATCAGGAACGAAGCCTTGGGGCGGGTCGAAACGCAACTCGGTTCGCTCGATCGCGTCCGGGCCTCGATCCGGACGAGCGCCTTGTTTCAGGTCACCCCGGAGATCCGCACCCTGCGTGCGCTGTGTCGCGACGACAGCGGTGACGCTTTTGGCTCCGGTGCCGTTCGCGCTCATCTCTCGTCCGCCCTACTCATCTTGTGCTTGGCCGCCATCGAGCGCGGGCGGCCTCTCACTTTAGCCTCGCGCCACAGACACGGTGCGGCACTGGTCCGTGAGGCGCAGGCCTTCGTCGCGGCGCGTCTCGACCACGACGTCCCGCTCGATCGTCTGGCTAACCGCCTGGGGGTCTCACGGCGGCACCTCACGCGCCTGTTCCACGCGGAAGTTGGCACATCGGTCGGTGCATTCCACCGGGCCAAGCGCCTCGACACGGCCACAGACATGCTGACGGCCACGGATCTGGCGATCGACGAGATCGCGTCTCGCGTCGGGTTCGAGAGCGGTTCGGCCCTTTCGCGTGCCCTGCGTCGGCGGGATGGTCGAGCGGCCACGAGCATCCGTGCATCCGCAGCGATGGCCCGTCCGGTCGCGAAGTACGGCCC
>CAXTUZ010000068.1:0-9646 GCA_964247525.1 uncultured bacterium | reverse complement strand
GTCGACCTGAACCACGCGCAGAACATCAAGTCCGCCAAGCGGATGGTGGAGCGCGAACGCCCTGTGGTGTGGGACGTCCTCTCGGAGGTCATCACCGAGCACCCCGTCCTGCTGAACCGGGCGCCGACGCTGCACCGTCTCGGCATCCAGGCGTTCGAGCCACAGCTCGTCGAGGGCAAGGCCATCCAGATCCATCCGCTGGTCTGCGGCGCCTTCAACGCCGACTTCGACGGCGACCAGATGGCTGTGCATCTGCCGCTGTCGGCCGAAGCGCAGGCCGAGGCACGAATCTTGATGCTGTCGAGCAACAACATTCTCTCGCCGGCGTCCGGCCGGCCGATCGCGATGCCCGGTCAGGACATGGTCACGGGTCTGTTCTACCTGACCACGCTCGACGAGAAGGCGCGCGGAGCCGGCCGTTCGTTCTCCTCGACCGCGGAAGCGGTGATGTGTTACGACGCGGGCGAGCTGAATGTCCGCGCGCCCATCACGCTCCGATTCCCGGCCGCCGAAGAAGCCATCCCTCCGGTGGACTATCAGGCGCCGGAGGGCAGCGAGCCCGGCGAGGGGTACCGGTTGGAGACCACGCTTGGTCGTGCGTTGTTCAACGAGACCCTGCCGGTTGACTATCCCTACGTGAACCGGGTCGTGAACAAGCGTGAGCTGGGTCTGGTGATCAACGATCTCGCCGAGCGGTACCCGAAGGTGCAGGTCGCCGCGACCCTCGATGCCATCAAGGCCTCCGGATTCCACTGGGCGACCCGGTCGGGTGCGACGGTGGCGATCGACGACGTGGCGACCCCGCCGCGTAAGGCCGAGATCCTCGACGGTTACGAGAAGCAGGCCGCCAACGTCGACAAGCAGTTCGGTCGCGGAGTGCTGACCAGTGACGAACGGCACCAAGAGCTCGTCGAGATCTGGAACAAGGCGACGAAAGAGATCGCCGACGAGATGGAGCGGAACTTCCCGGTCGACAACCCGATCAGCATGATGGTCCAGGCCGGTGGGGGCGGGAACATGACCCAGATCCGGCAGCTCGCCGGTATCCGGGGCCTGGTGGCGAACCCGAAGGGCGAGATCATCCCGCGCCCGATCAAGACCAATTTCCGCGAGGGCCTGACCGTGCTGGAGTACTTCATCTCCACCCACGGTGCCCGTAAGGGTCTCGCGGACACGGCGTTGCGGACGGCCGACTCGGGATACCTCACCCGCCGGCTCGTCGACGTCTCCCAGGACGTGATCATCCGCGAGGAGGATTGCGGCACCGATCGTGCGATCGCCGTGAAGATCGCGTCCCCCAACCGGGAGGGCGTCCTCATCAAGGACCAGCACGTCGAGACGAGTGTGTGGTCGCGCACGCTCGCCGCTGACGTCGACGTCAATGGGGAAATCCTCGCCGAGGCGGGGACGGATCTGGGCGATGTGCTCCTCGACTCGCTGATCGATCGTGGGGTCACCGACATCCGGGTGCGCTCCGTGCTCACCTGCGAGAGCCGGCTCGGGACCTGCGGCGCCTGCTACGGCCGATCGCTCGCCAGTGGACTTCGGGTCGACGTCGGGGAGGCGGTCGGGATCATCGCGGCCCAGTCCATCGGTGAGCCCGGGACCCAGCTCACCATGCGGACGTTCCACACGGGCGGGGTCGCCGGTGAGGACATCACCCACGGGCTCCCACGTGTCGTAGAACTGTTCGAGGCGCGGGTCCCCAAGGGGAAGTCACCGATCACCGAGCTCCCCGGAAGGGTCTCGGTCGAGGACACCGACAAGGCCCGCAAGGTCACGCTGACGCCCGACGACGGCAGCGAGCCGATCGAGTACAGCGTGTCTCGCCGGGCCCGGCTGCTTGTGGCCGAGGGCGAGCACGTCGAGGTGGGCCAGCGGCTCATCGAAGGCGCGGTGGATCCGCACGACGTGTTGCGTATTCAGGGGCCGCGCGCGGTCCAGCTCTTTCTGGTCGAGCAGGTGCAGGAGGTGTACCGATCGCAGGGGGTGCCGATTCACGACAAGCACATAGAGACGATCATCCGGCAGATGCTCAAGCGGGTGAATGTCCTCGAGAACGGCGAGACCGGAATGCTGCCGGGCGAGTTCGTGGAGCGGACGCGCTTCGAAGCCGAGAACCGCGGCATCGTGGAGCAAGGCGGTACCCCGGCCTCTGCCCGCCCGGTGCTGATGGGAATAACGAAGGCGTCGCTGGCGACCGACTCGTGGCTGTCCGCGGCCTCCTTCCAGGAGACCACGAGGGTGCTCACCGACGCGGCAATCAATTCCAGGCGGGACAACCTGCTCGGTCTCAAGGAGAACGTCATCCTCGGCAAGCTCATCCCGGCCGGCACCGGAATGCCCCGGTACCGGAACATCCGGGTCGAGCCGACCGAGGAAGCGCGCGCCGCGGCGTACCAGTACACCGGGTACGAGGAGCAGGGCTACACGTTCGGCTCCGGCTCGGGTGCGGCGGTGCCGCTCGACGAGTACGACTACGGGAACTCCTACCGCAACTGATCCGGCGGGTGCGGCCGCAGGCCGTCACCATCTCGCAGGGCGTGCCGGAGTTCGCCGAAGCAGGCGGTCAACACCGCCTGACCGTAGTGGGCGTTCAACCCGCTCGGATTCGGTAGCAGCCAGAGGGGTCGGCCACCGACCCGCTCCGGCTGCCGACCGACGGTGGCGGCCGCGGCGCCGAAGGCCAGGCGGTACGCCCCTAGCCCGAGCACAGCCACGTAGGCCGGCTGCCACCGTTGCGCAAGGACCGCGAGCCGATCCCGTCCAGCCCTGATCTGGGCGGGACTCACCTCGTCCGCCCGCGCCGTGGCCCGGGGTACCAGGTTCGTGATCCCGAGCCCGGCGTGCTCGAGTTCGGCGGTCTCGGCGGGATGCAGTCGGCGGGAGGTGAACCCGGCCTGGTGGAGCGTGGGCCAGAGCCGGTTCGAGGGCCGGGCGAAGTGGTACCCCGCGTAGCCCGACCACAGCGACGGGTTGATCCCGCACAGCAGGACGCGCATGTGCTCGAAGAGCAGGTCGGGCACGACGAGGCCGTACGAAGCGGACAGTTGCGCCCGCGTCGGCGGCGGGGGTGCCCAAGGCGGCGCGGCGACCACGGGGTCGAGTCTGCCCGCCGGCCGGAAACAGGACGAAGTTGGACCTGCTCCGGCGGGCTGGTAGGGTCATACCTCGTGCCCTGATCGCCTGGGCACTCCCGCGTGTCCGCGTGTGTCCCCCTTCCGGGTGACAGCCTCGGCGCGGCGGCCTTCAGCATGTCGGTCGCGGTGATTCACGGGACCTTGCGACACACCCGACCGCGTGGGTCGGCGCCACGGAGGCGCCTGCCCGCAGGCCAGCACCCGGCAGGTTTACGAGCGAAGGACGTTCCGCGTTGCCCACGATCCAGCAGCTGGTCCGTAAGGGCCGGCAAGAAAAGATCGGCAAGACCAAGACGCCGGCTCTGAAGGGTTCTCCTCAGCGCCGGGGCGTCTGCACGCGTGTGTTCACGACCACGCCGAAGAAGCCGAACTCCGCGCTTCGCAAGGTCGCGCGAGTACGCCTGACCTCCGGGGTCGAGGTCACTGCGTACATCCCGGGCGTCGGCCACAACCTGCAGGAACACTCGATCGTCCTCGTCCGCGGTGGTCGCGTCCGCGACCTTCCGGGTGTGCGCTACAAGATCATCCGCGGCTCGCTCGACACCCAGGGTGTCCGCGGCCGCAAGCAGGCACGGTCGCGCTACGGCGCGAAGAAGGAGAAGGGCTGATGCCACGCAAAGGTCCGGCCCCGAAGCACCTGATCATTTCCGATCCGGTGTACGGCTCGCCGCTCGTCACGAACCTGGTGAACAAGGTCCTGCTCTCCGGCAAGCGCTCGCTCGCCCAGCGGATCGTCTACGGCGCCCTCGAGGGCTGTCGCGAGAAGACCGGCAACGACCCGGTGATCACGCTCAAGCGGGCGTTGGACAACGTCAAGCCGACGCTCGAGGTCAAGAGCCGCCGGGTCGGAGGTGCCACGTACCAGGTGCCGATCGAGGTCAAGGGTTCCCGGAGCACCACTCTGGCGCTCCGCTGGCTCGTCAGTTACAGCCGGCAGCGGCGCGAGAAGACGATGACCGAGCGGTTGATGAACGAGCTCATCGATGCGAGCAACGGCCTCGGCGCGAGCGTGAAACGCCGAGAGGACATCCACAAAATGGCCGAATCCAACAAAGCCTTCGCCCACTACCGCTGGTAGACGAACTGATGACCCTTCCCACCGAATCTCTCCAAGCCACCCGGAACATCGGGATCATGGCGCATATCGACGCGGGCAAAACCACGACGACTGAGCGGATCTTGTTCTACACCGGTGTGAACTACAAGATCGGCGAGGTCCACGAGGGCGCAGCCACGATGGACTGGATGGAACAGGAACAGGAACGCGGGATCACGATCACCTCGGCCGCGACGACCTGTCGATGGAACGACCACACCATCAACATCATCGACACACCGGGTCACGTCGACTTCACGGTAGAGGTGGAGCGCAGCCTCCGTGTGCTCGACGGTGCAGTGGCGGTGTTCGACGCTGTCGCCGGTGTCGAACCGCAGAGCGAAACCGTCTGGCGGCAGGCCGACAAGTACCACGTCCCCCGCATCTGTTTCGTCAACAAGATGGACAGGGTTGGCGCCGAGTTCCACCGCTGCGTCGACATGATGGTGGAACGACTGGGTGCCGTGCCGCTGGTCGTCCAGTTGCCGTGGGGCGTCGAGGCCGACTTCGCCGGGGTCATCGACCTCGTCCAGATGAAGGGCCTCTACTGGCAGACCGAAGGCAAGGGCGACAGCTATCAGGTCGTCGACATCCCGGCAGACCACGCCGAGGCCGCGCGTGAGTGGCACGAGAAGCTCGTCGAGACGGTCGCCGAGCAGGACGACGACGTGATGGCCCAGTACCTGGAAGGCCAGGAGCCGACCGAGGCGGAACTGAAGGCCGCCATCCGGCGCGCGACGATCGCGAGCAAGGTGAACCCTGTCCTGTGCGGGACGGCGTTCAAGAACAAGGGCGTACAGCCGATGCTGGACGCGGTCGTCGACTACCTGCCGAGCCCGCTCGACGTGGGCGCGGTCACGGGCCACAAGGTCAACGACGAAGAAACGTTGATCACCCGCGAGCCGAGCGACAGCGAGCCGTTTGCCGCCCTGGCCTTCAAGATCATGAGCGACAAGTACCTCGGCAAATTGACCTACATCCGGGTTTACTCCGGCCACATTTCCTCCGGCACCCAAGTGGTCAACTCGACCAAGGGCCGGAAGGAGAAGATCGGCCGGATCCTGCAGATGCACGCGAACAAGCAGGAGGATCGGACCGGCGTCAGCGCCGGTCAGATCGTCGCGGTCGTCGGACTGAAGAACACCACGACCGGCGACACGCTCTGCGACCCCGACAAGCAGGTCATCCTCGAGTCGATGACCTTCCCGGCTCCGGTGATCAACGTCGCCATCGAGCCGAAAACCAAGGCCGACCAGGAGAAACTGGGCGTGGCGATCCAGCGTCTCGCCGAGGAGGACCCGACCTTCCAGGTGCACACCGACGAGGACACGGGCCAGACGATCATCGCCGGGATGGGCGAGTTACACCTCGACATCCTGGTCGACCGCATGCGCCGTGAGTTCAACGTCGAGGCGAACGTCGGCAAGCCGCAGGTGGCGTACCGCGAGACGCTTCGCCGCAAGGTGGCGAACCACTCCTACACGCACAAGAAGCAGACCGGCGGTTCCGGTCAGTTCGCGAAGGTCGTCATCGACCTCGAGCCTTCCGGTGGCGACGGCGGCGGCTACGAATTCGTCAACGGCGTCACCGGTGGCCGCATCCCGCGCGAGTACATCCCCGCCGTCGACGCCGGTTGCCAGGAGGCGATGGAGTTCGGGGTGCTCGCCGGCTACCCGCTCGTCGATGTGAAGGTGACCCTGCAGGACGGCCAGTACCACGATGTGGACTCCTCCGAGCTTGCGTTCAAGATCGCCGGTTCGATGGCATTCAAGGAGGCCGCGCGCAAGGCCGACCCGGCGTTGCTCGAGCCGATGATGAGTGTCGAGGTGACCACCCCCGAGGAGAACATGGGGGACGTCATCGGGGACCTGAACAGCCGGCGCGGCATGATCCAGTCGATGGAGCCGCGCGGCAACGTGAACGTCGTCCGGGCGCTCGTCCCGCTGTCGGAGATGTTCGGATACGTCGGTGATCTGCGATCCAAGACGCAGGGCCGGGCGAGCTACTCGATGCAGTTCGACAGTTATGCGGAGGTCCCGGGGAACGTCGCGAAGGAGATCATCGCGAAGGTGACGGGCGCATGAAGCTGCGTAGCGGCGCAATGCGAGCCGGCACCGAGCAATCAGATATCGCGAAGGTGACGGGCGCATGAAGCTGCGTAGCGGCGCAATGCGAGCCGGCAGCACACGAAGTTTGCACGTCCAACACCGCACGTCAGCACAGTAGGCACCAGTCCTAGGAGGGACACGAAGTGGCGAAGGCCAAGTTCGAGCGGACCAAGCCGCACGTCAACATCGGCACCATCGGTCACATCGACCACGGCAAGACCACGCTGACGGCGGCCATCACCAAGGTTCTGCACGACAAGTACCCGAACCTCAACGAGGCTTCGGCGTTCGACCAGATCGACAAGGCTCCCGAGGAGCGTCAGCGCGGCATCACGATCTCGATCGCGCACGTCGAGTACCAGACCGAGAAGCGCCACTACGCGCACGTCGACTGCCCCGGGCACGCCGACTACATCAAGAACATGATCACCGGCGCGGCCCAGATGGACGGCGCGATCCTCGTGGTCGCCGCCACCGACGGCCCGATGCCGCAGACCCGCGAGCACGTGCTGCTCGCCCGCCAGGTCGGCGTGCCGTACATCGTGGTCGCGCTGAACAAGTCCGACATGGTCGACGACGAGGAGATCCTCGAACTCGTCGAACTCGAGGTCCGCGAGCTGCTCTCCGCTCAGGAGTACCCGGGCGACGATCTGCCGGTCGTCCGCGTCTCGGCGCTCAAGGCGCTCGAGGGCGACGCGGAGTGGAGTTCCAAGCTGCTCGACCTGATGCAGGCCGTCGACGACTCGATCCCCGAGCCCGAGCGTGACGTCGACAAGCCGTTCCTGATGCCTATCGAGGACGTCTTCACGATCACCGGCCGCGGCACGGTCGTCACGGGCCGCGCCGAGCGCGGGATCATGAAGGTGAACGAAGAGGTCGAGATCGTCGGCATCCGTGACAAGAGCCAGAAGACTACGGTGACCGGCGTCGAGATGTTCCGCAAGCTGCTCGACGAGGCGCGGGCGGGCGAGAACGTCGGGCTGCTGTTGCGCGGTATCAAGCGCGAGGACGTCGAGCGCGGCCAGGTCGTGGTCAAGCCCGGCTCGATCACCCCGCACACGCAGTTCGAGGCACAGGTGTACATCCTGTCCAAGGACGAGGGCGGACGGCACACGCCGTTCTTCAACAACTACCGCCCGCAGTTCTACTTCCGGACCACGGACGTGACCGGTGTCGTCACTCTGCCGGAAGGCACCGAAATGGTCATGCCCGGCGACAACACCGAGATGGTGGTCGACCTGATCCAGCCGATCGCCATGGAGGACGGGCTCCGGTTCGCGATTCGTGAGGGCGGCCGTACCGTCGGCGCCGGTCGGGTCACCAAGATCGTCGCCTAATTCGAGACCGCCCTCTCGCGGCGGCCGGATCACCACGTCCGGTCGCCGCGAGCACAGCAGCAGAGAGAAGACACGCAACGATGGCGGCACAGAAGATCCGCATCCGGCTCAAGGCCTACGACCACGAGGTCATCGATTCCTCGGCGCGCAAGATCGTCGAGACGGTGACCCGTACCGGCGCGCAGGTCGCCGGGCCCGTGCCGCTGCCCACCGAGAAGAACGTCTACTGCGTGATTCGCTCACCGCACAAGTACAAGGACAGCCGCGAGCACTTCGAGATGCGAACGCACAAGCGCCTCATCGACATCCTCGACCCGACCCCGAAGACCGTCGACTCGCTGATGCGGCTCGATCTTCCGGCCGGCGTCGACATCGAGATCAAGCTCTGAGCGCGACAGGTCAAGGGAACAGTCATGGCATCCACCATCAAGGGCATCCTGGGCGAGAAGCTCGGCATGACCCAGGTCTTCGACGAGAACAACCGGGTCATTCCGGTGACGGTCGTCAAAGCCGGGCCCTGCGTCGTGACCCAGGTCCGTTCGCCTGAGGTCGACGGCTACTCGGCGGTGCAACTCGCGTACGGCGACCTCGATCCGCGCAAACTGACCAAACCGGCGCGTGGGCACCTCGAGAAGGCCGGCGTACCGGCTCGGCGCTTCTTGCGCGAGCTCCGCACGGACGACGCAAGCGAGTACACGCTCGGGCAAGAACTCAACGCGGACGTGTTCGAAGCCGGAATCAAGGTTGACGTGACCGGCACCAGCAAGGGCAAGGGCACTGCCGGCGTCATGAAGCGGCACAACTTCCGTGGGCTCGGCGCCGGACACGGCACCCAGCGCAAGCACCGGGCTCCCGGTTCGATCGGGGCATGCGCGACGCCTTCGCGCGTGTTCAAGGGAGTGCGGATGGCCGGACGGATGGGCCACGAAACGGTCACTACGCAGAACCTCGTTGTGCATGCGGTCGACATCGAGAACGGACTGTTGCTGATCAAGGGTGCGGTGCCCGGTCCGAACGGTCAGCTGGTGACCGTGCGCACGGCGGTCAAGGGCAACGCGGCGTCCGGCCGCGCGAAGGTGAGTGCGTGATGAGCACGCTGACTCTGCAGGTCCACTCGCCCAGCGGCGGATCGGCCCGTTCCGTCGAGCTTCCGCCGGAGATCTTCGACGCGAAGGTCAACGTTCCGCTCATCCATCAGGTCGTGGTGGCCCAGCTCGCCGCAGCACGGCAGGGGACGCATTCGACCAAGACCCGCGGTGAGGTTCGCGGTGGCGGTCGCAAGCCGTACCGCCAGAAGGGCACCGGCCGGGCTCGGCAGGGCTCGACCCGGGCACCGCAGTTCACCGGTGGCGGGGTCGTCCACGGTCCACAGCCGCGTGACTACAGCCAGCGCACGCCGAAGAAGATGAAGGCTGCGGCGCTGCGCGGAGCGCTCTCCGATCGGGCTCGCGGCGGTCGGGTCCACGTGGTCGCGGATCTGGTCGCCGGCGGGGCGCCATCGACGAAGACAGTGCTCGCCGGTCTCGCCGGCGTCGTGGGTGAGCGCCGCGCGCTCGTCGTCGTCGAGCGGACCGACAGCCTGATGTGGAAGAGCCTGCGCAACGCGCCCAGCGTGCACCTGCTCGATCCCGGGCAGCTGAACACCTACGACGTGCTCGTCAACGACGACGTCGTGTTCACCGAGGGCGCGCTCGCCGTACTCGTCTCCGGTCCCGCCGCGCAGGCGGCCGCACCGGAGACCGCCGACTCGCCCGTGGAGGAGAGCGCATGAGCAGCATCGCCATTGCCGATCCGCGCGATGTGATCCTGCGTCCGGTGATCTCGGAGAAGAGTTACGGACTGCTCGAGGACAACAAGTACACGTTCGTCGTGCACCCCGAGGCGAACAAGACGCAGATCAAGATCGCGGTCGAGCAGATCTTCAACGTAAGGGTCCTCGACGTGAACACGCTGAACCGCCCGGGC
>CAXTUZ010000067.1:9414-9678 GCA_964247525.1 uncultured bacterium | reverse complement strand
GCGAGCAACGCGTACGCGACGGGGAGCTCATTCCCCTCGACGAGCAGGACCGCGCCCGGTGGGACAGCGCGCTCATCGCCGAGGGTCACCGCCTGGTCCGCGAGTGCATCGCGATCAACCGACCCGGCCGCTACCAGATGCTGGCCGCGATCAACGCCGTGCACACCGATGCACCGAGCCCGTCGGGTACGGACTGGTCACAGGTGGTTGCACTCTACGACCAACTGACCCGGCTCGACCCGTCGCCGATCGTCGCGCTCAATC
>CAXTUZ010000067.1:1076-9404 GCA_964247525.1 uncultured bacterium | reverse complement strand
CGCATGGCACGCCACCCGCGCCGACCTTCTGCGCAGGCTAAGGCGTAACACCGAGGCGACGGACGCGTACGCCGCCGCAATCGCCGCGACCCAGAACTCCGCCGAGCGCGCCTACTTGAGTAGGAAGCGGAGTGAGCTGGTCTGATCAGTACTTACGCCGGCGGACGTCGCACCGTCCCAAGGACGCGTCCGCGAACGCCACTCGCCGGCGTCTCGCGCCACGGTTCGACGTGCACCATCAGCGCGCCGTCCAGTTGCCTGAGGGCGTCGTCGGGTACCGCCGGTGCTCGCTGCCAATAGTTGATCAGCGTGGGGTACGGCGTTGAAGCCGTGCTGCACTCCTCCATGCGTATGTCCACTACACGGTCAGGTGACGCAAGGAGATGCGCGGATGATGTCAAACGTTTACCGGAACATGCCTTGACAGCTATATAACTACTGAGGCATACTCCTGAGGTGACGGCGACGGGAACGATCGAGGCACTGGCGGAACCAACGCGGCGGATGATCCTCGATGCGCTGCGCCAAGGGGAGCAACCGGTGCACGCGCTTGTCGATGGGCTTGCGATGAGTCAGCCGCTGGTATCAAAACACCTGCGAGTGTTAAGAAACGCAGGTCTGGTCGAGGTCAGATCGGAGGCACAGCGGCGGCTCTACAGTCTCCGCCTCGATCCGTTAATGGAGCTCGACGAATGGCTCGACCCGTACCGGCAGATGTGGTGCGAGAGCCTCGACCGGCTCGAGGCACACCTCAGCAGCACTTCCACCTCAGCAAGTAAGAAACCCAATTCGCGGAGGAAAAAGCGATGACACAAGCAACCCTGCTCGGCACCGGCAAACGCCCGGTGCTGCGGTTCGAACGACGCCTGGCCATGCCGGTCGAGGCCGTCTGGCGTGCGGTGACCGACCCCGTAGAAATGCGGTCGTGGTTTCCGACCCGGATCGAACTCGACGAGTGGAAGGTCGGTGCCGATATCACCCATCATTTCGACGGGCAGCCCATGGATCCGCTGCCAGGAAAGGTGCTCGAGTGGGATCCGCCGCGTCGCGTCAGCTTTACCTGGAACACCGACACCATCGGATTCGAGCTCAGCCCGGCAGCCGACGGCGGCACCATCTTCGTGCTCACCGAACAGTTGGACGCGAACCATGTGGCGAGGAACGCGGCTGGCTGGGAGACCTGCCTCGACAACCTCGTCGCCGGCGACGTTCGCGAGACATGGCAAACCCGCTTCGACCGGTACGCCGAGCGATTCGAACCGGAATTCGGCCCGCAAGAGGGTCCACCGTCAGGCGTCAAACCCTGACGGTGTCGCCCCTAATAATACTGGGGACACTGGGCTCAGCTCAGGTGCAGTCCGGTAATCAATAACCGCACCATATGGCGCGCGTCGTAGCACGGGAGCGCCCTACCGGCGCACAGGTTGCCGACGGCGTAGAGCAAGGCGAGCGGGTCCTGGCCCGGGGCGACCTCGCCGGCTTTCTCCGCCGCGCGCAGCAGCTGCTTGCAGACCGGGACGAGCCGATCGAGAAAATATGTATGCAGCGCGGCATGCCCGGGATCGTCGGACTGCATGACCGTCGCGAGACCGTGTTTGGTGTCGAGGAAGTCGACGAACTCCTCGATCCACTGGGCCAGCGCGTCGTAGGGCGACGGGTACGTCGCGAGCAGGGCTGGTCCCGCCTGCGCGCAGGCCTCGACCTGGTGGCGGTAGACGGCGACGATCAGGTCCGCGCGCGTCGGGAAGTGCCGGTAGATCGTCGCAACACCGACACCGGCACGGGCCGCGATGTCGCGTACCGGAACGCCCACTCCCGAGGCGACGAACGCCGAAGCCGCCGCGTCGAGCAGTGCCTGCTCGTTGCGCTGGGCGTCGGCACGTTTACGCACTGGCGGAGTCATCGCAATGCGGTCGCTCACTGTCCCTCCGGCTCGGTTGACAAGTGGAACAATGCTCCGTTTACTGAGTGGAACATTGATCCGGTTGACACCAGCATGCCAGAGGTGTGCGGCCCGGCGACGTCGCAATCGAGGAGGAACGCTATGCAACACCGCACTCTCGGCCGTACCGGTGTCGAGGTCAGCACGCTCGCACTCGGCGCGATGAACTTCGGCTCCATCGGGCGCACCACGCAGGAGGAGGCCACCGCAATCGTCGATGCCGCACTTGATGCCGGTATCAACGTCGTCGACACCGCCGACATGTACGGCCGGGGCGAGTCGGAGGAGATGGTCGGAAGGGCGATCGCCGGCCGACGCGACGACATCGTGCTGGCCACCAAGGCCTTCATGCCGATGACCGATGAGCGCAACCACAAAGGAACGTCCCGCCGGTGGCTCGTCACGGCGCTCGAGGACAGCCTGCGTCGGCTGGGAGTCGACCACGTCGACCTCTATCAGATGCACCGGTGGGATCCGACGGTCGACGACGAGGAAACCCTGTCGGCTCTGACGGACCTGCAGCGCGCGGGCAAGATCCGCTACTTCGGCTGCTCGACCTTCCCCGCGTATCGCATCGTGCAGGCGCAGTGGGCCTCGCGGGAGCACCACCTGGGGCGGTACGTCACCGAGCAGCCGCCGTTCTCGATCCTGCAGCGGGGCATCGAGGCCCACGTCCTGCCGGTGACCCAGCAGTACGGCATGGGCGTGCTGGCGTGGAGCCCGCTTGCGTCGGGCTGGCTGTCGGGCGCTGTCCGTGCTGGCCAGGAGATCACGACCAGCCGCGCGAAGCTTCTGCCCCAGCGCTTCGACCTGAGCATCCCGTCGAGCCAGGCGCGTCTTGACGCCGTGGAGAAACTGGTCCCGCTTGCCGATGAGGCCGGCCTGACGCTGATCCAGCTCGCGCTGGGCTTCGTGCTCGCGCATCCAGGTGTCACGTGCGCGATCATCGGTCCCCGTACCGTCGAGCACCTGCACTCCCACTTAGCCGCCGCCGACACCGTGCTGCCCGCGGATGTGCTCGACGCCATCGACGAGATCGTGGCGCCAGGGACGGACCTCGCGCCCGAGGAGAAATTCGACACGCCACCCGCGCTGGGCGACCCGACCCTTCGACGGCGCCGATGACGAGTTTCGGTATCGTGACCGCGCCCCAGCAGGTCGGGTACGACGACCTTGCCCGGGTCTGGACCGAGGCCGACGCGATCCCGGAGATCGAGCACGCCTGGCTCTTCGATCACCTGCTGCCGATCTACGGCGACCCGGCTGGCCCCATTTTCGAAGGGTGGACGTTGCTGTCGGCGCTTGCCGCGCGCACCGAGCGCCTGCGTGTTGGCGTTCTGGTCACGAGCAACCGGTTCCGGCCACCGGCGATGCTCGCAAAGATCGCCACCACCGTCGACGTCGTGTCCGGCGGCCGACTCGACTTCGGCATCGGCGCCGGGTCGAGGCCCAGCCACCCGATAGCCCGGCGGGAGTACGACGCACACGGCCTCCCGTACGCCGGATTCGGTGATTCGGTCGCCGCACTCGACGAGGCGCTCACCGTGATCCGCCGGCTCTGGACCGAGGACGAGGCGTTCGACGTCGACGGCGCGTACGTCCACCTGACCGGCGCCTTCGGCAACCCCAAGCCGGTGCAGAGGCCCCACCCGCCGATCGTCATCGGGGGCCGCGCCACCGCAACCCTGCGCGTGGTCGCGAAGCATGCGGACGTGTGGAACATCCCTGGCGGCGACCTCGCCGACGCCGGCGAGCGGAGCGCGATGCTCGACGGGTTCTGCGCAGAGGTCGGCCGTGACCCGGCGGCGATCACACGGTCGATGTACGTGCCCGTGTCGTACGACGACCCCGCGAGCACCCAGGCCGCGATCGCCGGAGCGGTCGACGCGGGCTTCACGCACCTCGTGCTCGGGCTCCCGGCGCCGTTCCCAGCGGGCGTTGCCCGCTGGGTCGCCCGCGAGTTGATCGCCCGGACCTAGGCGCGGCAGATTCACTGCTACGTGGTCAGCCCGCAGGAACCGTCTTCGTCGTACGCAGGTCAGCCACGGTCGTGTACTCCAGCTGGGCTTCGACCGCGCGCTGTAGGTCGCGGTCGAGGGCGGTGAGCCGGCCCTGCAGATGGCGCCCGACGGGGCACGCCGGGCTGGCATCGTGCACCCCGATGATCGGGTCGTCGGACTGCACCAGGCGCCAGACCTCGCCGAGGGTCAGTTCGGCCGGGTCGCGGACAAGCTGCCATCCCCCGTGTGCTCCGGGGCAGCTGCGTAAGACGCCCGCCTCGCGCAGCGGGCCCAGAACGCGGCGTACGTGGACGGGGTTGGCGTTGACGCTGGCGGCGAGTTCGTCCGAGCCGACCAGGCGCCCGCCGCCGCTTCCGGCGAGGTAGCTCAGGACGTGGACGGCGACCGCGAACCGAGTGTTCGTCTGGGCCGCCATGGACCAAGGATGACAGAACGCCATCAACGTGGCTACAGTTGGCGGCGATCCGCAATCACGGCGATTGCGTTCAGCCCCTGGAGGCCACCATGACTTTTGGTATCACCGGCGCGTCTGGAGGGCTCGGAGCCCTCAGCGCCCAGTTGCTGCTTGACCGCGTCGCCCCGGCCGACGTGGTGTTGCTCACGCGAAAGCCGGAGTCGCTGGCCGCGCTGGCCGGTCGTGGAGCCACCGTCCGCGCCGCGGACTTCAACGACCCGGCCAGCCTCGTCGAGGCCTTCGCCGGCATCGACCGCCTGCTGCTGATTTCGACTGACGCCGTTGGGTCGCGCCTGCAGCAGCAGCGCGACGCCATTGACGCCGCCGCGAAGGCCGGCGTAAGCCACGTGCTCTACACCTCGGCACCGCAGCCGACCGACGAGAACCCTGCCGCGGTGATCCCTGACCACAAGGGCACCGAGGACCACCTTCGGGCCAGCGGCCTGGGCTGGACGATGTTGCGTAACAACCTCTACAGCCACATGCAGCAGGGGACCGTCGAGCACGCGCGGGCCACCAGGACGTTGGCCACGAACGCCGGCGACGGCGGGGTCGCATACGTCACGCGCGAAGACTGTGCAGCGGTGGCCGTCGCAGCCTTGGTCGCCACCGATCGCGGCAACGAGGTCCTCGACGTCACCGGACCCGAGGCGATCACGGCGGCCGACCTCGGCTCGCTGGCAGCGGACGCCGGGCACTCGGCGATACCGGTGGTGGCCCTCAGCGACGCCGATCAGCGCGCGGGCTTTATCGCGGCGGGGCTGCCGGAGTGGCTCGCCGAGGTGCTGACGTCCTTCGGTACTGCGACCAGGCTGGGCTTCATGGATTCCGTGAGCACTGCCGTCGAAGACCTCACCGGAAGGCGGGCGACCTCGCTGCGCGAGGCGCTGGCAGCGTTGCGTTGACCGTTCGAACGACGGTCGGTTGCCGCTGTTGGACACCTTCGTACGGATGAAGTGGAGTCTGACGCTCATGAAGATGACGTCAGATTGAACAGGACGTGAATCATTCCCTGTGCCGCAAAATGCCGGTCTGAGACGGGCATACTTCCCGGCGTGAGCGCGGAAACCTTCGTCTTACTGCTGGTGGTCGTTACCGCCCTGGGTTTTGACTTCACCAACGGCTTCCACGACACCGGCAACGCGATGGCAACATCGATCGCGACCGGGGCGTTAAAGCCCAAAGTGGCTGTCGGCATCTCGGCGGTGGCAAATCTCGTCGGGGCGTTCCTATCGATTTCGGTCGCGCTCACGGTCACCAACGCTGTCGTCAAGACGCTCGCGGCGGCGAAACCCGCGACCAAGACCAGCGCTGCGGTGCCGGCGCATCTGGTCCATCAGAACCTGCTACTGGCCATTGTGTTCGCCGGCCTTATCGGCGGCATCATCTGGAACCTGCTCACCTGGCTACTGAGTTTGCCGTCTAGTTCCTCGCATGCACTGTTCGGTGGGCTCATCGGTTCAGCCATAGCGTCGCTGGGCTGGAACGGCGTCAACTGGGCCGGCGACGGTACAAAACTTGACGGTGTCATCGGAAAAGTAATTCTGCCAGCTCTTGCGTCCCCGTTCGTCGCCGCTCTCTGCGCGGCTACTGCGACCTACTTCATTTACCGCGTCACCGCCGGAGTGGCGGACAGATTCCTGAACTCGGGGTTTCGCTGGGGCCAGATCGGCACAGCCACGCTTGTTTCCCTTGCACACGGCACAAACGATGCCCAGAAGACGATGGGCGTTATCACCCTGGCATTGCTGGCCACCGGGCATTGGACGAGCTTCAGCAGCATCCCGTTCTGGGTGAAACTCGCCTGCGCGTTGGCGATCGCACTAGGCACCTACCTCGGGGGATGGCGCATCATCCGCACCTTGGGTAAAGGTCTCGTCGAGATCGGACCACCGCAGGGCGTCGCCGCCGAATCGGTGTCCGCGGCAGTCATCCTGGCCTCGACCCACTTCGGGTTCGCGTTGTCGACCACTCACGTCGCGACCGGATCGATCCTCGGGACAGGCATCGGAAAACGCGGCGCCGAGGTCCGGTGGCGTATCGCCGGCCGCATGGCCGCCGGCTGGCTACTGACCCTGCCGGCCGCGGCTCTGGTCGGGGCCGCGGTGTGGTTCATCGGAAACATCTTCGGCACTACCAGCACCGGCTCGGCGGTCGGCTCGTTCGTCGAGTTCGCCATCCTGCTCACCCTCGCCGGCTACATTTTCCTGCGGTCGCGCAAAAGCGCGGTCGGCTCCCACAACGTCAACGACGACTGGCACGGTGACTCCACCAGCTCTAACGCCGAACCACAGCCCGCCGTCGGAGGGAGTGTCGCATGAGCGCGATCGGATACGACCTGAAGTTCGCTGCCGAAGCTATTTGGAAGGTGGCCCTGGCCAGCCTCATCCTCGGGGCAGGACTGCCGGTACTCTACGCCAGCGGAATCCGTTCCTTGGCGTGGGGTGCGGGCGGCGACGCTGAGGTAGGTCACGCCAAGCCGAACCCGATCGGCAAGGTATTGGCCGCGGTGATTTTTCTGATCGTCGGTTACGGGATCGCGTCTGGCATCGTCTACATCATCGCGACCGGAAAAGGAAGCAATTACGACATCACTTTCCAGAACTTCATTCCCGAGATCAAGAAGAACTAAGAACATGAGCGAGTCACCGATCGCGAAGGTGCTGAACTGGCTCAGGGCCGGATACCCTGAAGGTATTCCCCAGCACGACTTCCCCTCGATACTGATGGTGCTGCGCCGCAACCTCACCGATAGCGATATAGAGGCTATCGTTGACGATCTTGCCCTCCAATCAATCTCAAACGACTCAAAACCCGTCACGCCCGACGAGATCCACGCGATGGTCAAAGGACACGCCTTCCAGACAGCAACACCCGACGACCTGCGTCGGGTATCAGCTGCGCTAGCTCGCGGCGGCTGGCCCCTCGCCAGCGACTTCGCCGAGTAACAACCGGGTCAAGCAACCTGGTCAACTGACTCGGGAGCGGGCGCGTCGACACTTCGGGGGCGCGGACGGCGCCGGGTCCACTTGTTGTGATCCGACTTCGAGCCTAAAACGGACTAACGTCGGAAGAGGGTGCCTAACCCTCCAGACTTCTTCGGAGGACTGGTCCGTGCACCCGGCCGACCACAATGCGAACCTTTCGGTCTTGCTTGTGGCCGGTGATGCTATGGCCCTCGCCGGCCAACACGCGAAGGTCCGGCGTGACGGCTCCCGCAAATCCTCTCCCGCTCAGCCGTCTGCTGTCCGGCTGCGTAGGTCTCGTCCGAGCCGCCGGCAGTAGCCGGGCGAGTTCTCCGCAGGCTTGTGCGGCTCCGCTCTCAGATCCCGCTGACCGAAGGGACATGCGACAGCTATCGGCCAGTGGAGCCCGGGTCAGCTTTCGCGGGTGTAGTCATGGTCGGCGACATGTTCGAGCCAGGTGACGACCTGGCCGTGCTCGTCGGCCTCTTGGACAGCGATGTGCGCCATGAATCGGTCGGGGCAGGCGCCGTGCCAGTGCTCTTCGCCGGGCTCGATGTAGATGATGTCGCCGGGGCGGATCTGCTGGGGCGTCAGCGCCGAGTACTACATCCGCCTCGAACGCGGCAACCTCAGCGGCGCGTCCGACGCGGTCCTCGAGGGCATCGCCTCCGCGCTGCAACTCGATGATGCCGAACGAGCCCACCTCTTCGACCTCGCCCGTGCCGCCAGAGCCACCACGAAGCGTCGCCAGCGTCCGAGTCCCAGTTCGCGCATCCGACCCGCAGTCCAGCGAATCCTCGACGCGATCTCGGGCGCGCCCGCCTACGTCCGCAACGACCGGATGGATCTCCTCGGCGGCAACCGCCAAGGCCTCGCGCTGCTCTCACCCATCGTTGACAGCCCGCACGGACCAGCGAACACCGCGCGGTTCATGTTCCTCGACGA
>CAXTUZ010000067.1:0-1066 GCA_964247525.1 uncultured bacterium | reverse complement strand
CTCACGACTACTACGTGGACTGGCAGAAGTCCGCCAACGACAGCGTCGCGATCCTGCGAGGCGCGGCCGGCCGCAATCCCTACGACAAGATCCTCCAAGACCTCGTCGGTGAACTCTCCACCCGAAGCGAGGACTTCCGCCGCCGCTGGGCCGCCGACGACGTCCGCTTCCACCGCACCGGCTACAAGAAGCTGCGCCACCCGGTCGTGGGCGAGCTGGAACTCAACTTCGAGGCGTTCGAGCTTGCCGCCGACGACAGGCTCACCATGATCGTCTACGATGCTGAGCCCGCCTCGAAGAGCGCAAAGGCACTGTCGCTGCTGGCCAGCTGGGCGATGACCGATGCCGCGACGCAGCACGTGTGACCCGCACCGCGACCGAGACGGCCGAGCAATGAACAAGGCCTCGGACCTTCGTCCACAGGGTCAGCGATCGTCTCGTACTTGGACGTCCACCCGCCGCAGTACGTGCCGACGGGCCGCGACGACGGAGCGCGGGGCATCAAGGTGCTAGTCGAGTTGATCGCGCCCTTGTTCTGACGACGCCCAAGGGGTGCGAACGCCATCGCGAACCCAGGTCATGCAGATCCTGAACCTCCGACGCGGCCCGTCGCGGGCCATTCCGCACGGCG
The DNA here is from genome assembly GCA_964247525.1 of uncultured bacterium. Taxonomy (GTDB): domain Bacteria; phylum Actinomycetota; class Actinomycetes; order Mycobacteriales; family CAJCIY01; genus DASYGP01. The sequence continues at coordinate 435 of CAXTUZ010000067.1, read as the reverse complement.
TTCCGTGATCGCCTCCTGGCGGGCCTACCTCGACGAGCACCGCGACGAGATCACCGCCTTACAGGTCGTCTACTCCGAGCCGCGCTCCGGCAGGGTCACCTTCTTGGAACTGCGGGAACTGGCCGAGCGGATCCAGCGCCCGCGCTACAACTGACCCCGGACCTGCTCTGGAACGCCTACGCCGCGATTGAGGTCGACAAGGTCCACCGAGCCGACCGGCACACCGTCACCGACCTCGTCAGCCTGCTCCTCTTGGCCGTGCATGCCTGGTGCCAGAAGGGCTCGGGCAGGCAGTCACGGCAGCCGACGTTGCCGCGCTTCGCGTGGCTCGTGGGTATGTTGAGCCGAGGTTCGTAATGTGGGCGCTGAACAGCCCCGCCTCCATCGCCGGATGGTTGCTCTCCAATCTGGGACGACGCGCAAGAGGATCTCGAG
>CAXTUZ010000066.1:7865-9751 GCA_964247525.1 uncultured bacterium | reverse complement strand
CCGTACGGCGGGTGCGCGCGAGCTCCAGCCCCCCGACGACAGATCCGGCCCGTAGCAGCACGGCGCTCGCGCTCCCCTCGACGCCGGTCACGACGTTGGCGCACCAGTGCATGCCGTAGACGAAGTAGACGTACAGGCAGCCGGGCGGGCCGAACATCACCTCGTTGCGGGGTGTACGACCGCGCGCGGCATGGGAGGCGGGATCGGCGGTGCCGCCGTACGCCTCCACCTCCGTGAGCCGGACCGAGACGCCGCCGTGCGTCAGGACGGTCCCGAGCAGCGCGGGTGCGACCACGTGCACCGGACCGGTCAGGTCGGGTAGTACCGCGCGCTCGGTCAGGTTTGTGCCCATTCCGTCCGGTCGGCCAGTCCGTGCCGAACCCGTTCGAGCTGCTCGGCGACGCGAACCCGGGCCGTCCCACCACGGCTCGACCTGGCCGCGAGCGCGCCCTCGACGGTGAGCACCGCGCGCACGTCGGGAGTGAGATGCGAAGAGATCTCGGCGAGCTGGTCGTTGGATGCGTCGCCGAGATCGAGCCCGCGGTGGTCGCACCAGGCCACCAGTCGCCCCACGCACTCGTGCGCCTCCCGGAACGGCACGCCGCGCTGGACCAGGTACTCGGCGACGTCAGTGGCGAGCGCGAAGCCCTCCGGCGCCGTCGTCGCGAGCCGCTCGCGGCGGACCTGCATGGTCGCGATCATCCCGGTCATCGCGGGGAGCACCAGGCGCAGGGTGTCGACGGCGTCGAACACCGGCTCCTTGTCTTCCTGAAGGTCCCGGTCATAGGTCAAGGGCAGACCCTTGAGCGTCGCGAGGAACCCGGCGACGTGCCCGATCAGCCGGCCGGCCTTGCCGCGCGCCAGTTCCGCGACGTCGGGGTTCTTCTTCTGCGGCATGATCGACGAACCGGTGGTGTACGCGTCGTCGAGCGTTACCCAGCCGAATTCGCGGGTGGCCCAGAGCACCACCTCCTCCCCCAGCCTCGACAGGTGCACTCCGAGCAGGCTCGCCACGAACAGGAACTCGGCCACGAAGTCGCGGTCGGAGACCGCATCCATGGAGTTCTCCGCCGCGGATGCGAAGCCGAGTTCCGCCGCGACCGTGTCGGGATCCAGCTGCAGCGACGAGCCCGACAGCGCGCCCGAGCCGAGCGGCGAAACCGCGGTGCGGGCATCAGCGTCCTTGAGCCGGTCGAGGTCGCGCAGCAGCGGATGCACGTGCGCCAGCAGGTGGTGCGCGAACAGCACCGGCTGGGCGTGCTGGAGATGGGTGAGACCGGGCGCCGGGGTGTCGAGGTGCGAGGCGGCCTGCTCGGTCAGGGCGGTGGCGAGGGCGAGGACGTTGCGACAGAGCTCACGCGTGTGCGCGCGGACGTACAGCCGGAGGTCGGTGGCGACCTGGTCGTTGCGGGACCGGCCGGCGCGTAGCTTGCCGCCCAGGGGTCCGAGACGTTCGAGCAACCCTCGTTCCAACGCCGTGTGGACGTCCTCGTCCGCTGGCGCCGGGATAAAGGTGCCCTCCTGGACGGCCACGTCCAGCTCGTCGAGTGCGGCCAGCAGCGCATCGAGTTCCTCGGCGGTGAGCAGGCCCGCACCGCTGAGCACCCGGGCGTGGGCGCGTGAGGCGGCGAGGTCGTACGGCGCGAGCCGCCAGTCGAAGTGCACCGACACCGACAGCCGCTGCAACGCCTCCGGACCGTCGGAGGCGAACCGTCCGCCCCATAGCTGATGGCTCTCAGCGCCAGCGCTCATCGCATGCCTCGCTCCGCTGCCCTCGCTGCGATGCTCTTTCGGAGTTGGCGCGTCAACTGCCCGCCTGGTCGCGCACGGCAGCCATCCGGCTGGGCAGGCCCCACAGCTGTACGAAACCCTTCGCCAGCGACTGG
>CAXTUZ010000066.1:0-7855 GCA_964247525.1 uncultured bacterium | reverse complement strand
CCACGCGGAGCGCGGCGAGCGCCGCGGCGGGACCGTCGGCGAACCTCCCACCCCACAGCCGAAGACCCGGTAGGGAAGTGTCGCCGGCAGGGCTGCCGAGGGTGCCGGACGGGACGCTCACGCGCCGCGGAGCGTCCGGTCGGCGTACGCCCGGTCCGCGAGCCGCTGGTCACGGCGCGCGGCGATCCGGCTGGGCAGACCCCACAACTCGACGAAGCCCTTGGCGAGGGTCTGGTCGAAGGTGTCCGAGCTGTCGTAGGTGGCCAGGCCGTAGTCGTAGAGGCTCGCGTCGCTGCGGCGGCCGGTGACCACCGCGCGACCGCCGTGCAGAGCGAGGCGTACCTCGCCCGTCACCGGGCGGTTCGTCTCGGCGAGGTAGGTGTCCAGCGCCCGCTTGAGCGGGGAGAACCACAGCCCGTCGTAGACGAGCTCGGTCCAGCGCTGCTCGACGGTACGGGTGAAGCGCGCCACCTCTCGCTCGACCGTGAGGTTCTGGAGTTCACGGTGCGCCTCGATGAGCGCGAGAGCGGCCGGGGCCTCGTACACTTCCCGGCTCTTGATGCCGCCGACCCGGTCCTCGACCATGTCGAGCCGGCCCACGCCCTGCGCACCGGCCCGGGTGTTGAGCTCGGAGATCAGCGCGAGCGGATCTGCAGCACGACCGTCGATCGTGACGGGGACGCCGGAGGCGAAGCCGAGAGTGAGCTCGTCGGGGTCGCGCGGCTCGGCGGGGTTCGCCGTGTACGAGTAGACGTCCTCGATCGGCGCGTTCCACGGGTCCTCGAGGAAGCCCGTCTCGACCGCGCGCCCCCACAGGTTCTGGTCGATCGAGTACGGCGAGCGCTTGTTGACGTCGATGGGCAGCCCCCGTTCCTCGGCGAACGCGATGGCCTTGTCTCGGGTCATGCCAGAGTCCCGGACCGGTGCGAGGACCGTGATGTCGGGGGCGAGCGCAGCGAGTCCGACCTCGAAGCGGACCTGGTCGTTGCCCTTGCCGGTGCAGCCGTGGGCCACGGTGTCCGCGCCGAGTTCGGTGGCGACCCGGGCGAGGTGGGTGACGATCAGCGGGCGGGAGAGCGCCGAGACGAGCGGGTAGCGCTCCATGTAGAGCGCGTTGGCGGCGAGCGCGGGCAGGCAGAAGTCCTCCGCGAACTCGGCGCGCGCGTCGAGCACGATCGACTCGACCGCGCCGCAGTCGAGCGCGCGCTGCCGGATGACGTCGAGGTCCTCGCCGCCTTGGCCGACGTCGGCCGCGACCGCGATCACCTCGGCGTCGTGCTCGGCCGCGATCCAGCCGATGCCGACCGAGGTGTCGAGCCCGCCCGAGTACGCGAGCACGATGCGCTTTTTCACGGCACTTCCTTCAGGTAGACCACGGCACTTCCTTCAGGTAGACGGAGTGGTACGTACACAGAACTAGGCGCCACGGCCGAGCTGGGACGCGGACGAACACGGTCACGCCGAACCCTCCGCGAGCCGGAGCAGCCGGGTTGCGAGGGTACGGGCGCCGCGATCGTCGCGGCAGACCAGCAGGATCGTGTCATCGCCGGCGACGGTGCCGACAACCGTGGCGTTCAGGGCGCTGCCGGAGGAGGCGGCGATGCGGTCGAGGCTACTGGCGAGCAGGTGCGCGCCTCCCGGCGGAGTCCGGAGCACCAGCAGGTTCGCGGCGGCCTCCGCGGAAAGGAGCAGTTCCTGAGCGAGGCGCCCGAGTCGGGTCTCGTCGTCCGCCGCCGGCCACGGCGCCGGCTCGCCGGCAAGAACGTAACGGCCGTGAGCCTTCGTCGCCCCGAGCTCCTCGAGGTCTCGCGACAGCGTCGCCTGCGTGACCGGCATGCCGGCGGCGGCCAGCAGGCCGGCGAGCTCGTCCTGGGTGCGAACCGCACGCGCCACCAGCAGCTCGGCGACCTTCGACAACCGGGCGGCCTTCGTCACCGGCGCGAGCCGGGCGAGGCTCATCGCGCTCCCAGGCTCATCGCTGTCCCAGCAACCAGGACAGCAGTGCCTTCTGAGCGTGCAGCCGGTTCTCGGCCTGGTCGAACAGCACGCTATGCGGGCCGTCGGCGACGTCGGCGCCGATCTCCTCACCCCGGTGGGCGGGCAGGCAGTGCATCACCAGGACCTCTCCCGTCGCCACCGCGACCTTCTCGGCATCAAGGGCGTACGGACCGAACGGCGCGATGCGCTCGTGAGCCTCGGCTTCCTGACCCATCGACGTCCACACGTCGGTGTAAAGGACGTCCGCCCCGGCCGCTGCCGCCATCGGATCGGTGGTGGCAGCCACACTTCCGCCGCTGAGCGCCGCGAGCGTCCGGGCGGAGGCGAGCACGTCCGGGTCCGGGGCGTACGCCGCCGGCGTCGCCACCCGCACGTGCAGGCCGGCCAGCGCGCCGCCGAGGAGCAGGGAGTGCGCCATGTTGTTCCCGTCGCCGAGGTAGGTGAGCGTCACCCCCCGCAGACCACCGGTGCGTTCGCGGATGGTCTGCAGGTCGGCGAGGACCTGGCAGGGATGGAATCGGTCGGTGAGCCCGTTCACCACCGGGATGTCGGACGCCGAGGCAAGGTCCACGATCCGTTCGTGGCCCCCGGTCCGCCACACGATGGCATGGGCGTAGCGGCTCAAGACCCGGGCCGTGTCCTGCAACGTTTCGCCGCGCCCGAGCTGCGTCCCGGCCGTGTCGAGCACGAACGGATGCCCCCCGAGTTCGTACACGCCGACCTCGAACGACACCCGGGTACGGGTGGAGGGCTTGTCGAACAGCAGTGCCACGCTTCGGCCCGCGAGGGACCGATCGGCGAGCCGGTCGGCCTTCAACGCATCCGCGCGGTCCAGCAGTGCGGTCTGCTCCTCGGCGCTCAGATCGTCGTCGGCCAACAAATGCCTCATGGGCGAAGCTCCGCAGCCTGCGGACCGGTGCGGGCGGCGGTGAGGATCGCCGGCAGTGCCGCCAGGAACTCGTCGGCCTGCTCGGCCGTCAGGATCAACGGCGGCGCCAGCCGGATCCGGCTCGGGGTAGCGGCATTGAGCAGGAACCCCGCGGCGCGGGCGGTCGCCTCGACCTGCGTGGCCACCGGCTCGCGCAGCACGATCCCCAGCCACAGACCAGCCCCGTCGACACCGGCGACCAGCGGCTCCCCCAGCCGGAGGATCCTGTCACGGAGCCGGGCACCGACGTGGGTCGAGTTCGCGAGCAACCCCGCGCCCTCGATCGTGTCCAGCACGGCGAGCGCGGCGGCCGCGCACACCGGGTTTCCGCCGAACGTCGAGCCGTGCTGGCCGCGGCGCAGCGCGTTCGCGGCGACGCCGGTACGCGCCACGCAGGCGCCGATCGGTAGCCCCCCGCCGAGCCCCTTCGCGAGAGTGACCACGTCCGGAGCCACCCTGCCGGTCTCGTGCTGGAAGGCGAACCAGGTACCCGTGCGGCCGATGCCGCCCTGCACCTCGTCGAGGATCAGCAGCGCCCCGGCCGCGTCGCAGATGCGCCGGGCCGCGGCGAGATATCCCGGCGGCGGCGGTACGACGCCCGCCTCACCCAACGTCGGCTCGAGGATGAGCGCCGCGGTCAGCGGGCCCACGGTGCTCTCCAATGCCCCGATGTCCCCGTACGGGACGAAGGTGACGGGCCCTGGCAGCGGGTCGAACGGCACTCGCTTGTCCGGGTTGCCGGTGACCGCGAGCGATCCCATCGTGCGGCCGTGAAACGCTTCGTGCGCGGCGACGACCTCGACCCGGCCGCCGTGTTCGGCACCGAATCTGCGCGCCAGCTTGAGGGCCGCCTCGTTCGCCTCGGCGCCCGAGTTGGCGAAGAACACCCGACCCGGCCCGGTGGCGTCCAGCAGGGCGAGGAGACGCTCGGCGAGCGCGACCGCGGGCTCGGTGATGTAGAGGTTCGAAGTGTGTCCGAGCAGGTCGAGCTGGCGGCCCACCGCGGCGCGGATCGCCGGATGCGCGTGCCCCAGCGCGTTCACCGCGATCCCCGCCAGCAAGTCGAGGTACGGCTTCCCGTCGACGTCCCACACGACCGCACCTTCGCCGCGTGCCAGCGCCAGCGGCGGGGTCCCGTACGTACCCATGATCGCCGCGTCCCAGCGGCCCTGCAGGGTGCTCATGATCCCGCCGCCCGCGCCGGGGTCACCATCGTCCCAACACCCTGATTCGTCACGATCTCCAGCAGCAGCACGTGCGGAACCCGGCCGTCAAGGACGTGCGCGGCGGGTACGCCCCCGCTCACCGCTCGCAGGCACGCCTCCATCTTGGGCACCATGCCGCTCGCCAGGTCCGGCAGCAACGCCTCGAGCGCAATCGTGTCGAGCTCGCTGATCACCTCGTCCGTGTTCGGCCAGTCCGCGTACAGGCCCTCGACGTCGGTGAGGGCGATGAACTTCTCCGCCCCGAGCGCGACGGCGAGCGCGGCGGCCGCCGTATCGGCGTTCACGTTGTAGATCTCACCGTCCAGACCCCGGGCGACGGTGGCGACGACGGGGATCTGGTTGGCCGCCAGCAGCGCCACCACCGGGTCGGGGCGAACCTCGACGACGTCGCCGACGAGTCCCACGTCGACCGGAACACCGTCGACGACAGGCATCCGCTTTTCGGCAGTCAGCAGGTTCGCGTCCTCGCCGGAGAGCCCGATCGCGAAGGGTCCGTGCGCGTTGAGGGCACCGACGACGTCCCGGTTGACCTGCCCGACCAGCACCATCCGGACGATCTGCATCGTCTCCGCGGTGGTGACGCGGAGTCCGCCGGCGAACTCGGTCTCGACCCCGAGACGGTGAAGGTGTGCGGTGATCTGCGGGCCGCCGCCGTGCACCACGACGGGCTTCAGGCCCGCGTACCGAAGGAACACCACGTCCTGGGCGAACGCCGCGGCGAGCTCGGGGCTGGTCATCGCGTTCCCGCCGTACTTGATCACCACCGTCTTGCCGTGGAAGCGCTGCAACCACGGGAGCGCCTCGACCAGCGTCTGCGCCCGTCCCAGCGCCGCCGTCAGCCGGCTCACCGGCACGCCCGGTCGGGCGGTCACGTCGTGTACTCGGAGTTGAGCGCCACGTACGACTGCGTGAGGTCGGTGGTCCACACCCACCCGCTCGCGCTGCCGCTGTCGAGGTCGACGGTGATGGTCACGTCCCGCCCGGAGAGGTCCGGCGGCGCGGCGTCGATGTGCTCCCCGCCGAGTGCGCAGACGGGCACCCCGTTCATCGCGACCGCGATCCGGTCCGGATCGAACTGCGCCGCGCTCATGCCGAGGGCGGCGACGACCCGGCCCCAGTTCGGATCCGAACCCGCCAGCGCACACTTGACGAGGGTGTCGCGGCCGATCGCGCGCGCCGCATCCTGAGCGTCGTCCTCACTGACGGCGCCGACGACCTCGACCATCACCCGTTTCGAGGCGCCCTCCGCGTCGGAGATCATCTGCCGGGCCAGATCCAGGCACACCTCGTGCACCGCCGCGGCGAGGTCGTCGGCGGCAGGCGCGGCACCGGACGCACCACTCGCCAGCAGGAGGACGGTGTCGTTCGTGCTGGTCGCGCCGTCCACGTCGACCCGGTCGAAGGTGACCCGCGTCGCGGCCCGCAGCACCTCGTCGAGCACTGCCGGGCTCACGACCGCATCCGTGGTCACGACGACGAGCATGGTGGCCAGCGACGGGGCGAGCATCGCGGCACCCTTGGCCATCGCGCCGACACACCAGCCGTCACGTGCGGCGACGGACTGCTTGGAGACCGTGTCCGTGGTCATGATGGCGGTTGCCGCCGCGTCGCCCCCCTCGGAACTGAGCGCCGCGCCCGCCTGTTCGATGCCCGCGAGCATCAGTGGCATCGCGACCGGCACACCGATCACCCCGGTCTGGCACACCCCGACGTCCGCCGCGGACACGCCGACCACCGCCGCGACCCGCTCGGCGCTGGCGTGCACGTCGGAGAACCCCTGCCGGCCGGTGAACGCATTGGCCGTACCCGAATTGAGGACGACGGCCCGCATCTCCCCGTCCGCGAGGACCTGGCGGGTCCACGGTATCGATGCGGCGACGATCCGGTTACGGGTGAACACGCCCGCGGCGGCGGCGAGCGGACCGTCGTTGACCACGAGCGCGAGGTCGGGTCTGCCGCTGGGCTTGAGCCCCGCGGTGATCCCCGCGGCCCGGAAGCCCCGCGGCGCCGTGACGCTCACGGCGCGATCCCGTTGACCGGCAGTCCGGCCGCCTCGTCGTACCCGAGCGCGAGGTTGAGGCACTGGATCGCCTGGCCCGCTGCTCCTTTGACCAGGTTGTCGAGCGCGCAGATGACCGTCGCCCGGCCCGAGCACCGGTCCACCGTGACCTGGACGTGCGCGCTGTTCGAACCCGCGGTCGCGCCGGTGTGCGGCCAGCGGCCCTCGGGCAGCAGGTGCACGAACGGTTCGGTGCCGTACGCCTCGTCGAGCGCGCCGCGTAGCGCCGATTCGGTCGCGGTCGTGCGCCCGGTCGCGGTCACCAGGATCCCGCGCGGCATCGGGGCGAGCACCGGCGTGAAACTCAGGTCGACCGCCGTCCCGGCCGCGCTGCCCAGGCTCTGCACGATTTCCGCGACGTGCTGATGACGGCCCACCTTGTAGGCGCTGACGTCGCCCATGACCTGCGCGGACGTCATCTCGACGTTCGCGCTTCGGCCGGCGCCCGACGTACCGGTCACAGACACCGCGGCGAGGTCGGTCGGCTCGACGAGGTGGGCGGCGAGCAGGGGGGCGAGGGCCAGGGCCACCGCTGTCGCGTGGCAACCAGGTACGGCGATCCGCCGCGCCCCGGACAGCGCGGACCGTTGACCGGGCAACTCGGGCAGCCCGTACGGCCACGCCCCGGCGTACGTTCCGCCGTAGTAGCGCGTCCACGCGGCCTCGTCGTCCAGCCGGAAGTCGGCGCCGAGGTCGACGATCGGAAGGTCCGAGGGCAGCCGCGCCACGATCGCCGCGCTGGTCCCGTGCGGGAGGGCGAGCAGGACCGCGTCCGACTCGGCGAGCAGCTCGGGATCGGTGGCGACGAACCTCCGGCGAGCGAGGCCGGCGAGATGCGGGTGCACATCGGTGACCCGCTCGCCCGCGTTCGCTGCGGCCGCCAGCGGACCGAGGACGACGTCGGGATGCGCGGCGAGCAGGCGCAGCAGTTCGCCGCCGGCGTAGCCGCTTGCCCCGGCAATGGCGACGGTCGTTCCCATGTCGTATGAATATACAGATCAATGCATGAGTGGCAATCGATAATGCGGCTCACGCCCGCAGCACGGCTCCGGTCGCACTGGTGGCCGCCGCCACGGCCGCATCCCGCAGCGCGTTGACCTCTGCTCCGGACAGCGTCCGATCCGGGGCGCGGAAGGTCAGCGTGTACGCGAGCGAGAGCGTTCCGGCCGGAATGGGCGCGCCGCGATAGAGGTCGAAGAGCACGGCAGACTCGAGGAACTCGCCGGCGCCCGTCACGAGGGCACTGCGCACCGACTCGGCGGGTACGTCGGCGGCGACCAGAAGCGCGATGTCGACGATCCCCGGCGGATAGGTGGACGCGAGACCCACCGACGGCAGCGGCGTCGAGGCCGCCGCGTCGAACAAACCTTCGAGCGACCACTCCGCCGCGCAGGAGCGTGCCGGTAGTTCGAGGCGTTCGAGCAGCGCGGGATGCAACTCCCCCGCGTGACCGACGAGCACGTCACCGGCGTACAGACCTGCACACCGGCCGGGGTGCCACGGGAGGTGCGGATCTGCCCGGACCTCGAGTCGCACGCCGACCTCCCGTGCCGTGGCGAGCGCCGCGCTCACCACATCGGACCATTCGGCCGGGCGACCCGAACCCCACCATCCGGCGGGCTCGGCCATCCCGGTCATCACCAC
>CAXTUZ010000065.1:0-9778 GCA_964247525.1 uncultured bacterium | reverse complement strand
GTGGACGACTCGGGCGCGGCAGCGGGAGCTACGACCGTGCGCTCGCGCGCCGCGCCGCCGGGGCCCCGGTGGTCGCCCTCCTGCATCCCGGGGAACTCGTCGAGCTGCTGCCCACCGATCCGCACGACGTCCCGGTCGACGCGGTGTCGCTACCCGGCGGTGTCGTCGCTCTGGCGGCGGCGCACGACTCGGACACCGAGCACGAGCGCGATGAGCCCCAGCCCGATCCCGCCGGCGAGCAACGGCCCCGCAGCGACCCCGCCACCTGAGTGCGACCGCGTCGCCCCCGCGTAGAGGACGCTCGCTTCGGGGCGGGTGACGATCACGGCGGCCACCTCCCCGAAGGCCGGCAGGTTGGCGCTGTACACATCGGTGCCGGTACGAAACGTCGTCAGCTGCTGCCAGCCCCCGGGCGCGAGGATCTCGATCGCGACCTGCCGGGACGTGGCCTTCGGAATCCGCAACAGGACGGTCGAGGTGTTCGTCTCGCCGGACAGGTGAGGCGCCCCGGACCCTCCGGTCGCGGAGATCCGGTACGCGTTCCCGGGGGCTGTGCCGTCCGTCGGTGCGGGCGTCGCGACCACGGGCACGACGTCCAGCTGAACGGTGGAAGGCTTGCCGGACGTGACGATGGCGCCCTCGTTCAGGTAGACCGCGGCCTGCGGTCCTTGCTCGCCGGTCGCGACGTTCCCGCTCCGACTCGTGCCGCCGACGACGGTGATTTGGGCGCTCGCCGACGTCACGGGCTTCGTCGCCTGCATACCGGCCGGGGCACTGACGTAGCGGTACGGCTCGTCGGGGAATCCGACCCCGTCGAACAGCGGTGGCGTACGCGGCGAGACGAGCAGCCACACCGCAACGAGAACCGCGAATCCGGCCGCGACCGTCACGACCCCGAACCGTCCTGTCCGCAAACCGCCCGCGCTCGCATCGCTCAACGAACCCACCAACCGGCGACATCGGCCGCGACATGGGCGAATGCCGGCGCTGTCGCCGTACCGGCCCAGGACCGCATGCCGCCGAGAATCAGTCCGACCGCGAGGTCAACCGGAAGGGCGGCGACGCCGTACAGCGGGGCGTGCATCAGCGCGAAGGCGACCGCGGTGACCGCGAGCGCGGCCGGCTCGCCGTAACGGCGGCGCATCGCGTCCCAGAGAACACCGCGTAACAGCGCCTCCTCCGCCACTGCGACGAGAACGACCACCGCGAGCCACCGGATCTGCGGCCGGCCCAGAGGGGTGCCCGGCGCCATGAGGTGGCGCAGCACCGGAACCGCGAGAATCGCTGCGGATCCAGCGGCACCGATCGCGACGTCGCGCCACCGCGGGCACGGAAGCCGCCACCCGGACGCCGATACGACCACTAACACCAGGACCCCGAAAACCGCTCCGGCCCGAGCACTTTCAGCGCCGTCGACACCGGCGAGGCCGACCCGGATCGCGACCGCGCACCCGAGCGCCGCCAGCAGCGTGGGGACGGTGGGGTCAACGCGCCGAGCGGCCGCGGCGCCGTTCACCGCGACCGGAACGCCGAATGCACACCCGTGTGGACGGCCGGTGCCTCGCTCACCTGTGTGGTGGCCGGTTTGCTCTCGGCCGTCAGCGGCTGAGCGAGCAACCACAGCGACAGCATCGTGTACGCCACCATCGCCACGATCCACGGGTACTCCGCTCGGCGGGACTGGACCCGGGTGACACCGGCGCGAGCCAGGTGGCGATGCGCGAGAACGATCGCGAGCACGTGCGCGGCGATGATCACGACGACATCGAGGTACCAGTAGAAACCGTTCGGCAGGAACGTCGCATGCACCTCGTAATCGTCGTTGAACGGATACGGCAGGTGCAGGTTCGTCCCGCTGCCGCCCGGCGCGCCGAGCAGCTGCGCGAGGAGCTGGGCGTTGACGAGCACGTAGTGCGCGTAGTGGGCGAGCAGGTACGCGTACGCGATCGGGACCATCGACGGCAACAGACCGGCGAGGGTGAAGCTGCGCCCGCCGGAGGTCGTGTCCCCGCCGCGGGCGCCCGCCGTCCGGACCGCCGCCGCCCGGACCGCCGCCGCGAACGTCCAGAACACCGCGAACAGCACCCCTGCCAGCACGAACAAGCTGCCGGTACGGAACAGGTCGAGCCGGTCACCGTTGCCGAGGGAGAACGTGGTGCGCTCGAACCGGTTCCAGCGAGGCGTCGAGAGCAAGCCGTCGAAAGAGATCGACACCAGCAGCATCAACACGAACGCGATGCGGCTCGGCGCCCGGGCGAAGGAGTTCTCCAGACCCCCGGCGATTCCGCGCCTGCCCGCCGCGCCGAACCGGAACCAGCCCAGCCGACCCCACAGCGCGAGCAGGACCGAGAAAAGCTCCCCGTACGCGCGCCAGGCCTTCGCGCCGAACACGAGCCCGAACACCAACGTGATCGCGAGGTACACGAGCAGGGCGCTCGCGAGGAATCGCGGTTTGGTGGACTCGGTGTTGAAGACCAGTTCCCCGAGCGTCGCGACGACGAAGAGCAGGACCGCGGGCCACCAGCCGAGCCACCGCGGCCACGGCGCGGGCTCCGGTGAGCCGAGCACTGCGCGCCGCGCCGCCGGTGAGTCGGCGCGTTCGGCCAGCCAGCCGCACGGGTTGACCCGCGCGCTGATGTCACCGAACAGACCGCACAGGAGCGGCACGACGACCCAGAGATACACCCAGAACGCCGTGGGCAGGATGTTCTCCGGAATTTCCTGCGACCCGGCGAGGCCTGCCCAGATCAGCAGCGCGAGCACGACGGTGCTCACCGCACCGAAGGGTCCCGCACGCCGCACGGGGTCGGCGTCCTCGACGTCCTCCCGAGCGGTCACCCGCGTCGGAAGCACCACGAAGAACGACGCGGCGACCACCGCGGCGCCCCCCAGCACGAAGGCGAGCAGCGGAATCGGAAGTTCGTACCTCGCGCCGAAGGCGTGCGCGAAGAGGCTGGCCGGCATGCCTCATTCTCCCGCGGTCAGCTCAGGCGCGCGTGCGAGACGCCCACCCCGCCTTCCGTGTCGGCGCCGAAACGCGCGATTTCCCGATCGAGGTCGAGCCGGTCGATACGGCTACGACCCGCGAGGTCGCGCCGCTCGATGCGATCAGCCGGGATCAGCCAGGTCACCTCGAACTCGAGTCCGTCAGGGTCCTTCGCGTACAGCGACTTCGTCGTTCCGTGGTCGGAGGCCCCGGCGAGCGCCCCGGCCTCGACGAGCCGATCGCGGACTGTGGCCAGCTCGGTCAAGGTGTCCACCTCCCACGCGAGGTGGTAGAGCCCCACCGATCCGCGTCCGGCCGAAGAGGCGGCCGCATCGCCGCCCACCTCGAAGATGCCGAGGTCGTGGTCGTTCGTGCTGCCCGGCGCACGCAGGAACGCCGCTCCGGGAAAGCTCATCAGGACCTCGAAGTCGAGCACGCTCCGGTAGAAGGCAGCGGTCCGTTCCACGTTCCGGACGTACAGCACGGCATGGTTGAGGCGGGTCACGGGCATCGCGGCCTCCTGTGCGAAAGGTCTTGCAGTTGAACGTTCAACAAGATACTGCCGATCGATGTTCCGGGCAACGCTGAGCTCCGGACCCGCAGGTACGCTGGCAGTCGGCACCATCGAGTGCCAGCACTGTTCGGCTGGAGGAATTCACCGTGCCCACGTACACCTACCGCTGCACCAACGGCCATGACGTCGAGGCGGTCCAGGCGTTCACCGACGCTCCACTCACCGTGTGCCCGGAGTGCGGTGCCCCGCTCCGGAAGACCTACGGAAGCGTCGGGGTCGTCTTCAAGGGCAGCGGGTTCTACCGGAACGACTCGCGGGACGAGGGAAAGCGACCGGGTTCCGACGCCGGTACTGACGGCGCAAAGAAAGAAACGCCCAAGTCCGACGGCGGGGGCAAGGACAGCGGTGGCAAGGACAGCGGGGGTACGGACAGCGGAGGTAAGACTGCCGCCACGAAGGTGCCCTCGACGCCCGCGGCGAAAGCACCGGCCAGCTCCTCGGGGTCGGGTGGCAGCTCCGGGACCTGATGTCCCCAGATCCGCTCCTCGGCCGCCGTGCACCCGCGAGCGTCGCTAACGTGCACCCGGTGAGCGCGAAGCCCGGTGCCGATGTCGGGGTGATCGGCGGCAGCGGTTTCTACTCGTTCCTCACCGACGTCCAGGACGTGCACGTCGACACTCCCTACGGGCCGCCCTCTGGTCCGGTGTCGATCGGGACGGTCGGCGGCAGGCAGGTCGCGTTCCTGCCGCGGCACGGCGCCGACCACCGGTACGGCCCGCACCAGGTGCCGTACCGCGCGAATCTGTGGGCCCTGCGGTCCGTCGGCGTGGCGCAGGTGCTCGCGCCGTGCGCGGTGGGCTCGTTGCGGGCGGAGTGCGGCCCGGGGTCGGTGGTCGTGCCCGACCAACTCGTCGACCGTACGAGTGGGCGATCGCAGACCTTCTACGAGAGCAGCGCGGTCCACATCGGATTCGCGGACCCGTACTGCCCGGATGGTCGCGCCGCCGTTCTGGCCGAGCTCCGCCGGCGACCTGAGCCCGTTGTGGACGGCGGCACGATGGTTGTCATCGAGGGTCCCCGGTTCTCGACCCGCGCCGAGTCGCGGTGGTACGCGGCCCAGGGCTGGTCGTTGGTGAACATGACGGGCCACCCGGAGGCGGTGCTCGCCCGGGAGCTGGGCCAGTGCTACACCGCGATCGCGCTGGTCACCGACTACGACGCCGGGCTGGACCTGGTCGAGCACAGCGCTTCGGTCACGCAGGAGGAGGTCTTCCGGGTGTTCGGGCAGAACGCCGGTCGGCTGCGGGACGTGCTCGAGGCCGTGGTGCCCGCGTTGCCGGCCCAACGTACCTGCCCGTGCGCGCGCACCCTCGACGGGCTCGTCCCGGGTGTCTCGGGAGCCGTGGTCGAGGTGCGGGCGGGCCAACTCCCGCAACCGTGAGGCGGACACCACCGTGAGGCAGCCGCCACCGCCGAGCAGACGGATTGCGGTGCGCTGGTTCGTCGCCCAGCACCGACGCTCCCTCGCGGCGGTGTGCGCGGGTCTCGCGGTCTTCTGCATGCTGCTCGCCGTGCGTCCGGCGCCGGCGAGAGATGCGGTCGCGGCGTCGCCGTCCGGTGCCACCGGGGCGGAAGGGATCCCGCCGGGTCAGGCAGCGGTTGCGCTGCACCTTGCCGACGGGGGTGCGGCGGCGGCCCTCCGTCCCGGTGACCGGATCGACGTGTTCGCGGTCCCCGCGGATCCTCGTACCCCGACGACCACCGTGGCGACGAACGTCGTCGTACGCACCGTCGTGGCCGCGTCGCAGGAGGGAAGTCCAGCGTTCATCACCGTGCTGGCACCGAGTAACGTTGCGCCGATTCTCGCCCGAGCGAGTGTTGACGAGCGACTCGCCGTCACCGTCCACTAGTGGTGCCGGCGGCACGAGAGAGGCTTGCCATGAAGATCGACGTCAAAGGATTTCGCGACTTCGTCCTCCGCGGCAATGTCGTAGACCTCGCCATCGCGGTTGTCATCGGCGCTGCGTTCGCGGCGGTGGTGGCCGCCTTCGTCGGCGACTTCGTCACTCCGCTGATCGGGGCGATCTTCGGCGGCCACGGTGCGTTCGGGGATCTGACCTTCACGATTCACCACGCCACGTTCGGATACGGCGACTTCCTCAACAAGGTCATCATCTTTCTGGCGATCGCGGCGATCATCTACTTCTTGGTGCTCGTCCCGGTCAACGCTTTGATGGCCCGCTATTCGTCGGCCCCGCCGGAGCCCGCACCGACGAAGGAGTGCACCGAATGTCTGTCCTCCATTCCCGTCGCCGCGACGCGCTGCGCCTTCTGCACCGTCGCCCAGTAGATCCGTTCTACGGGTCCCCGTGGTGGGGAGGGCGGTCGCCGAGGTAGCGATCCTCGTCCGCGGCGACAGGCTGCTCGTTCCAGCCGGTGTCGCGATCGTCGCTGGACCGATCTGCCGCGACGGGCTCTGGCCGATCCTGGCTGCGCGGAGCGGGCCCGTCTGACGGACGCTGAGCCCGGCGGCGCCTCACCTGGCCGACGCTACCGCGCGAGCTGATAACGCCTCGCGACATGCAATACGCCCCCCGGCTTCGTTGCGCGGGGGGCGTACTGAAAGCGACGTCACCGCCGCGGATCGATCAGGTGGCGGCGACTAGACGGCCGTGACCTGCTGGGCCTGCGGACCCTTCTGGCCCTGCCCTACCTCGAACTCGACCTTCTGACCTTCGTCGAGGCTGCGGTACCCGCTGCCCTGGATCTCCGAAAAGTGAACAAAAAGGTCCTTGCTGCCGTCGTCGGGGGTGATGAAGCCGTACCCCTTCTCAGCGTTGAACCACTTGACAGTGCCCTGTGCCACGGAACTCTCCTCGCGCAAATGCGCATTTCTTGTTTGCGGTGGAAGAGCATCCGCACATCACGGACCCGCCCAACCGCGCGGTGCATAAAAGCATGGCACATCAGCGGCCGGTTGCGGGCAAATGAGCTCAAAGAGCGAGCGTAGACGCCCGAAATGTCCTGATTTACGCGCGAATGCCGAATCGGTCCCGGTGCTGCCACAGCAGGTACCCAATCGTCAGCGCGGTGCTGACGCCGAAGATCCACCAGGCGTAGTGGGTGATCTGGATCGCGAGTGCCACGGCCGGGTGGCCGATCGCGTAGCCGAGCCCGACCACCAGCGCGGACCAGAGCAGCGCCGCGAGGACATCGAGCAGGAGGAAGGCCGGCAGGCTCATGCCGGTGTTTCCGACCGCGGCGTAGATGAGCGTATTCGGTACGGGGAGATACCACGAGAACAAGACCGCCCACGGCCCGAAGCGCGCGATGAGACGCTCGCCCCGCGCGGCGACCTTGGGACTTATGAGCCGACCGCGGGTCAGCGCCCGCACGAGTTGATCTCCGTAACGGCGGCCCAACCAGTAGAACAGCGGATCAAACATGGCGCTGCCGACGATCGCGGCGAGCACGACGACCAGGAGCGACATCTTGCCGTCCCTGGCATACGCGCCGCCGGTCACCTGCGCGCTGATCGACCCGGTGAGCAGCAGGTGCGCGAGCGGGTGGTTGAGCATGAACCCGACGATGGCGCTGAAGACGTAGCCGCTCGCGAACCAGATCGCGACGCCGAAGACGCACAGCAGGTCGGCCGGCCCGGGCCGGCGTCGGCCGCCGGGCCATCGCCGTTTCGCTGTCGCGGGCGCGGCGGGGTGAACCTGCGCCACGGTCATCACCCGAGGGTACGTCGGGTCGGGAAGCCGGCGCCGACCCGGATCGTTGGGGAGGTGTGATCGATCGCGCGCCCGTCCCGCTGTCCGTACTCGACCTTTCGCCGGTGCCGAGCGGGTCAACCCCCGCGGACGCGCTGCGGGAGAGCATCGCGCTCGCGCGGTACGCGGAGGAGCTCGGCTACCGACGCTTCTGGGTCGCGGAGCACCACAACATGCCGGGCATCGCAAGCTCGGCGCCTGCGGTGCTGCTCGCGCACGTAGCGAGCGCCACCGCCCGAATCCGGATCGGCTCGGGCGGTGTGATGCTTCCCAACCATCCGCCGCTCGTCGTGGCTGAGCAGTTCGGCATGCTCGATGCGCTCCATCCGGGCCGGGTGGACCTCGGTATCGGGCGGGCGCCCGGCACCGACCAGATCACCGCGTATGCGCTGCGCCGCAGCGTGGAGGCGCTCAGCGCCGACGACTTCCCCCAGCACCTGCTCGAGCTGCTGGGATTCTTCTCCGGCAACTTTCCCGCCGACCATCCGTTCCGGCAGATCTCCGCGACCCCGGGCCTCGGCCAGCACCCGCAGGTGTGGCTCCTCGGGTCGAGCGACTTCAGCGCCCGCTTGGCCGGGGCGTTGGGATTGCCGTTCTCGTTCGCCCACCACTTCAGCGCACCGAACATGCAACCCGCCCTCGAGGCGTACCGGCGCGAGTTCCGTCCGTCCGCGCTGCTGGAACAGCCGCAGGTGATGCTCGCGGTGAATGTTGTCGTGGCGGACACCGATGCAGAAGCCAGCCTTCTGGCCACCTCAGCAGATCTGTCCTTTCTACGGCTCCGGGCGGGCAGGCCGGGTCCGTTGCCGAGCCCGCAAGAGGCTGCCGAGTACCCGTACACCGCGGCTGATCTCGCTCAGATTCAGGCCCGTCGGGGGAGCCAGTTCATCGGCGCAGCTGAGCCCGCGGCCCGGCGCCTCGACCGCCTGATCGAGGACTCCGGCGCCGACGAGCTGATGGTGACGACCCTCGTTCACGACCCGTTGGCGCGCCGCCGGTCGTACGCCCTCCTGGCGGAGATCTTCGGGACGGCAGGAACGCTCGCGGGCGTCGCCGAATCGGTAGGCTCGGCGCCTCATTGATTGGAGGCGCAATGTCCACGGTGAAGCCCATTCCTGACGGGTACCCGCGCGTGATCCCGTACTTGTCGATCGACGGGGCCACGGCGGCGATCGACTTCTACACGACCGTGTTCGGAGCGAAGGAACGGCTCCGAATGGCGGCACCGGACGGCAAGATTGGGCACGCCGAGTTGGAGTTGGGCGACTCGCTCGTCATGCTCGCGGACTCATTTCCCGACATGGGCAATGTGGCGCCGGGTGCACTCGGCGGATCACCGGTAACCATCACGCTGTACGTCGAGGACGTGGACGCGGTGGTGGCGAAGGCGGTGTCGGCCGGAGCCACGGTCACGCGCGAAGTGGCGGACCAATTCTACGGCGACCGCGCCGGGCAGATCACCGATCCGTTCGGGCACAAGTGGTCAGTGATGACCCACATCGAGGACGTTCCGGACGACGAGATGCGCAAGCGGGCCGCCGCGGTGATGGGCGGCTGAGTCTCGGCATCATCGCGGGTGTACTCAGCCCGCCCTCGTAGCTCAGGGGATAGAGCGTCGGTTTCCTAAACCGTGTGCGAAGGTTCGAATCCTTCCGGGGGCACATGTGCATAACTGCAGGTCAGGGGCGGATTGACGGCGTTCCCCGGCCCTAAAGAATGTCCTGATTACGGCGGTCGTGCCACCAGTCGTGCCACCTCAGGATGTTCGCGCTGATCCCGCAGACGGTTTACGGCTGGCCGTCCGACGCGCCCGTACCAATTGGCACGTTGCGCGGTTACGCGGTTACGCGGTTACGCGGTTACGCGGTTACGCGGTTACGCGGCGTGGCCGCTGTCCCGCTGGTCCTGAAACCTGTTGGGTGCCGAAAACTCATCGGGTCTGCCCCTACTTTGGTTGACTCGTTCGGGTAGGGGTTTTCAGGCCGCGTGAGTGGCCGGGTTGATTATCTCGTATTCGATGGGTGTGAGTCGGCCGAGGCGGTCTTGGCGCCGTCGGCGGTGGTAGGTCCGTTCGATCCAGACGATGATCGCAACTCTGAGTTGGTCGCGGGTTTCCCACCGGCGCCGGTTCAACACGTTCTTTTGGAGCAAAGAAAAGAACGATTCCATGGCGGCGTTGTCCGCGCACGCGCCGACCCGGCCCATCGACCCGGTCAGGCCGGCGATGCGCAGTTCATGGACGTAGGCGTGAGAACGAAATTGACTGGGCTCAAGGGGTCGACGCAACACCGGGTTGTTGGAGTGATCTTAGGTGTTCGTCGAGGGCTTCGGCGGGGGTCTTCCAGCCGAGCGTTTTACGAGGCCGGGTATTCAGTGCGTGCGCGACTGCCTCGATGTCGTCCGCTGTCCAGCGGGCGAGGTCGGTGCCCTTGGGGAAGTACTGGCGCAGAAGGCCGTTTGACGCTCCTATGTTTGTCAAGCCGCTGCGGCCACCTCGCTCAGTCG
>CAXTUZ010000064.1:8596-10089 GCA_964247525.1 uncultured bacterium | reverse complement strand
GCGCGGTGGACGACTCCGGGCCCGGAGCGTTTCCGGCGAAGGCGATCACGGGCTCTGCGGCGAGCGCGGCGTCCATGAACCGCTTCCAGGTCTGGGCCGGGAGGGTGGCGCCGGTGACCTCGCCGCAGGAGCAGGCCGGATACGGGGTCAGTGACTGCAGCGCACCGCCGGGCCCGGGCCGCGTGAAGGCGACCACCGTCAGGAGCTGCGGGGTGTACCCGTCGAACCACGCCGCGATGTTCGGGACCGTCCCGGACGTGGTCCCGGTCTTGCCCGCCGCGGGACGCCCCGAGGCGAGCTGCGATCCGACGGCGGTGCCGCCGGTGAGCACCCCGCGCAGCGCCGTCGTCACATCGTCGGCGGTCTGCGCGCTGAGCACCTGTGTGTGCTCGGGACGTGCTTCGTACAGGACATTCCCCTTGCGATCGGTGATCTTCTGCACGAAGTACGGCGCCGAGCTCGCGCCCTCGTTGGCGAAGGCGGTGTAGGCACGGGCCATGTCCAGCACGTGGACGTAGTTCGGACCGAGTGCGATCTCGGGGACGGCGTCGAGCTGCACTGTGCCCGGCACCCCGAGCGTTCGAGCGAGCGCGACGACCTTCGCGGGGCCGGTGTCCTGCGCGAGATGGACGTACGCGGTGTTGATCGAGTCCGCCGTCGCGGTACGCAGGGATACGCGGCCGAACTGCTCGTTGTCGAAGTTGCGGACAACATCGCTGCCGAAGGTCTGCGGCGAGGATCCGTCGAGTGTGTCGTCGAGCGAAGCGCCGTTCTGGAGCGCGGCAGCGAGGGTGAGGGGCTTGAACGCCGACCCCGGTGGTTGGGTCAGGGAACTCACCGCGTCGAGCCGACCGGCCTGCGTCCCGCCGTAGTACGCCCGGATCGCGCCGGTCCGGGGGTCGAGCGCGATCAGGGCCGCGCGCTGGTCCGGCGGGGCCCCCACGCTCTGCGCCGCAACGGCGGCCTCGGCCGCCGCCTGCGACGTCTCGTCGATCGTCGTGGTGACCGTCAGCCCGCCCAACGCCACCCGCGCGTCGCCGAGCTGGCCTTTGACGAAGGTCGCGGCCTGGTCGTCGATGTAGGCCCGCGGACCCCGCTGCGCGGCCCTGGCCGCGGCCGTCTGGATCGGGACGGTCACCGGATACGCCGTCGAGGCGCGATCGGCCGCGCTCAGCGCCTTATCGGCGACCAGCTGATCCATGACCTCGCTCCAGCGCGTTCTGGCCGCATTCGGGCTCACCCGCGGATCGAGCACCGACGGCGCCCGGATCAGCCCGGCGAGAACCGCGCCCTGGGCCGTGGTGAGCTGCTGTACGGGGACGCCGAAATAGGCCTCGCCTGCGGCCTGGATGCCGTACGCGCCACGACCCCAGTAGATGGTGTTCAGGTAGCGCTCGAGGATCGGGTCCTTGTGCACCTTCTTGTTGATCTTGATCGCCAGGAAGGCCTCGGTGATCTTCCGCTTGAACGTCTTCTGCCGCGCGTTGTAGACG
>CAXTUZ010000064.1:2937-8586 GCA_964247525.1 uncultured bacterium | reverse complement strand
TAGAAGCCGAGCACCTGGTCCTTCGAGTACGTGCGCGAGATCTTCACGGCAAGCGCGATTTCTTTGATTTTGCGCGTGAAGGTACGGCTCTTTCCCAGGTACGCGTTCTTCGCGTACTGCTGCGTGATCGTCGACCCGCCTTGCTTGATGCCGCCGCCGCTGACGTCGGCGACCAGCGCCCGTCCTATCCCGCGAACCGAGATGCCGGGCTCGGAGTAGAAGTGGCGGTCCTCGGCGGCGAGCACCGCCCGCCGTACCCCGACCGGCACCTGCGCGAGATCGACGTCGGTGCGATTGACCGAACCGATCGTGTCCAGCCGTTGCCCGTTGCTGTAGGTCACCACGATCTGTTGCGGCAGAGCGACATTGGCCGGCAAGGGGATCCGGACCGCCGAATACACGATCGCGCAGAGCCCGATGAAGCCGCCCACCACCACGAGCACGCTGCCCAGCAACGCGAGCTTCGTACGGCGCCGGCGGCGCGACCACCAGCCGCCCACGGCCCGCATCGGCCGCGGACGCCTCAACGTCGGTCCGGCCGCCGGCCGAACGGGGTCGGGCTCATACACCTCACGTCGCTTCGGTCGGGGTGCCGGCAATCTTCGTGCCGACGAGCGGCTAGCGCTGAACGGCACGCCGACCGCGAGGCGGCGGTCCGCTTGCCTTCTCCCCTAGGACGTAAGAACTGACCAGATGGTTCCACCCGCAGGTCCGGCACACCTCGACGACGTACACCGCAATGCCCGGATACCGCCGGGCGATCGCCGGGAGGTCGCGGGTGGCGCGGGCCCGCCCCGAGGCGACGCCGAGCATGTCGCCGTAGACGTAGGTGACATGGGTGAGGGGCTGGCTGCGCCGTTCCTGGCCACGCAGGCAGATCGGACACGGAGTCGTGCTCGGCTCGCCGTGGTAACGAGCCGCCCGCAACAGGTACGGATGGGCGTCGCAGACGTCCGCACCGCTCGCCCGGCCGCCGAACAGCGCCGCGAGCGTCGCTCGGCGCGCCAGTGCGTAATCGACCCGCTCACGGGGGCGGGGACGCTCTGCGACCACCGCCCAAGGCTACGTCGGGCTCGCGCGACGCGCCCATGTCACCGTGTGTTTGCTTCCGGTTCGCTTCGTGTCGTATCGTCCTGACCTATCGTCTCGATACATCGCCGGGTCACTCCCGGTCCCGGCAACACCGACGTGAGGAAGACCTTCGTGCGAACCACCCCGAGCGGCTCCGGCACCCATGCCGGTTCTCGGGTCGCCGTCCTCGACTTCGCCGTGCTCGGACTGCTGCACGAATCGCCGCTGCACGGCTACGAACTGCGCAAACGCCTGAACACCTCCCTGGGTTCCTTGCGTGCCTTCTCCTACGGGTCGCTCTACCCGTGCTTGCGCCGGTTGCAGCACGACGGCCTCATCACCGTCGACGACAGCGACGCCGCGGCTCGCCTGTCCGGCCGTAGCAAGGTGGTCTACACCCTGACCGCGGAGGGCAAGGAGCAGTTCGCCGACCTGCTCGGGGAGGGCGGTCCCTCCTCATGGGAGGACGAGTCGTTCGGCGTCCACATGCGTTTCTTCGCGCAGACGGACGCGGCCACCCGGTTACGCATCCTCGAGGGGCGGCGCAGCCGTGTGGAGGAACGCCGTGAGGGTCTGCGCTCGGGGCTGGCCCGTACGCGCGAACGTCTCGACAATTACACCCTGAAGTTGCAGGAACACGGCCTCGAAGCCGTGGAGCACGAAGTCCGTTGGCTCAGCGAACTCATCGACTCCGAGCGGCACGACTCCACTGCCGCGGCGCACCTTCCGGCGAGCGGCGCGTCGGGGCCCGCACCCGCGGAGCACGCCGTACAAAGAAGCACCACCCGCCCATGACCCGGCTCACGGCCGGAACGTCGTCTACGAAGGAGTTCCCCATGGGATCCGATCGTCCATCCGTTCGCGTCGCTGTCGTGGGCGTCGGTAACTGCGCGTCTTCGTTGATCCAGGGGGTCGAGTTCTACCGGGACGCCTCGAGCGAGGTGAGGGTGCCGGGTCTCATGCATGTCGAACTGGGCGGCTATCACGTCTCCGACGTGCAGTTCGTGGCCGCCTTCGACGTGGACGGCAAGAAGGTCGGACGTGACCTGTCCGAGGCGATCGTCGCCTCCGAGAACAACACGATCAGGATCTGCGACGTGCCGCCGACAGGCATCGTCGTGCAACGCGGGCCGACCTACGACGGGCTCGGCGAGTACTACCTCGACACGATCGAGGAGTCGGACGAGGAACCCGTCGACGTGGTCCAGGTCCTGCTCGACAGCCGGGCCGACGTGCTCGTGTCCTACCTTCCCGTCGGCTCGGAAGAGGCCGACCGGTTCTACGCACAGTGCGCGATCGACGCGAAGGTCGCGTTCGTCAACGCCCTGCCGGTTTTCATCGCGAGCGACCCGGTGTGGGCACAGAAGTTCGCCGACGCGGGCGTCCCGATCGTCGGGGACGACATCAAGAGCCAGGTCGGCGCGACCATCACCCACCGCGTGCTCGCCAAGCTGTTCGAGGACCGCGGCGTCGAATTGCTGCGTACCTACCAGTTGAACTTCGGCGGCAACATGGACTTCAAGAACATGTTGGAGCGCAAACGCCTTCAGTCGAAGAAGATCTCCAAGACGCAGTCCGTGACCAGCCAGATCCCGCACGAGATGCGCGGCGCGGACGTACACATCGGACCGTCGGACCATGTGCCGTGGCTCGACGACCGCAAGTGGGCGTACGTCCGGCTCGAAGGGCGGTCGTTCGGAGACACCCCACTGAACCTCGAGTACAAGCTCGAGGTCCACGACTCGCCGAACTCGGCCGGAGTGATCATCGACGCGATCCGCGCCGCGAAGATCGCGAAGGACCGCGGCATCGGCGGCCCGATTCTGTCGGCGTCGTCGTACTTCATGAAGAGCCCGCCCGTGCAGTACTCCGATGACGAGGCACGCCAGTCGGTCGAGGACTTCATCGCCGGGACGATCGAGCGCTAGGCGCTACGGCAGGGCGGTCGCCGCCCAGCTGCGTAGTGCGGCCTCGGCCTCGGACTCGGTCATCGGTCCGCGGGTGAGGCGCAGCTCGAGCAGGTGCGCGTAGGCGCGCCCGATCGCGGGCCCGGGACCGAGGCCGAGGATCCGCATGATCGCGTTCCCGTCGAGGTCCGGCCGGATCGCCCTGAGGTTCTCCTCCTCGCCGAGGCGGGCGATCCGTTCCTCGAGGGCGTCGTAACCTGCCGCGAGTAGGGCCGCCTTCCGGCGGTTACGCGTCGTGCAGTCGCTCCGGGTGAGCACGTGCAACCGCTCCAGCTGGTCGCCCGCGTCGACGACGTAGCGGCGCACCGCGGCGTCCGTCCACGCCTGCTCGCCGTAGCCGTGAAACCTCAAGTGGAGGGAGATCAACTCGCACACCGGGGCGATGATCTCCTTGCCGAAACGCATCTCGCGCAGTCGGTGCCGCGCCATCCGGGCGCCCACGAGTTCGTGCTTGTGGAACGACACCTTGCCGCCCTCCATGGCTCGCTTGGTCGACGGCTTGCCGATGTCGTGAAGCAGGGCGGCGAGACGTACGACCAGGTCCGGGCCTCCGTCGGGCAGGCGCTGTTCGAGGGCTACCGCCTGCGCGAGCACGGTCAGGCTGTGGACGTACACGTCCTTGTGCTGTGCATGCTCGTCGATGGACAGCTTCATCGCCGGAAGCTCGGGCAACATCACGTCGGCGAGCCCGGTGTCGACGAGCAGTTCCAGCCCCGCCACCGGATCATCGCCCAGCATCGTCTTCACGAACTCGTCCCGGATCCGCTCGACCGCGACGATCGCGAGCCGCTCGGCGTACGCGCGCATCGCGGCCACCAGCTCCGGCACCGGACGCACGCCCAGGGTTGCGGCGAACCGCGCCGCCCGCATCATCCGAAGCGGGTCGTCGGTGAGCGAGGTCTCGGGCGGACCGGGTGTGCGCAGGACCCCGGCGGCAAGATCGCGCAGACCGAAGAATGGGTCCACGAACACCGCGCGACCGGGCGGGGTGAGCGCCACGGCCATCGCGTTCACGCTGAAGTCGCGACGCTCGAGGTCCTCGAGCAGAGTCGTTCCGTACGACACCACCGGATTGCGCGAGGTGCGGTCGTAGATCTCCGATCGGTACGTCGTCACCTCGCAGCGCACCCCGTCACGTACCAGCCCCACCGTGCCGAACGCGATCCCGATCTCCCACTGATCGTGCGCCCAGCCGCGGATCAGCTCGAGGACCTGCTCGGGACGGGCGTCGGTGGCGAAGTCGAGATCGGGGCTTTCGGGGGACCGGCCGAGGATCAGGTCGCGGACGGACCCGCCCACGAGCGCGAGTTCGAAGCCGCCCGCGGCGAAGCGGGCACCGAGCTCCGACGCGACCGGCGGGATTCGCAGCAGGTCGGCGATGGCGCGCTCGGAGCCGTCGCGCGGCGACAGCAGGTCGATGGTGGACACAAGTTTCGAGCGTACGGACGTGCGCAAACCGTGGTCCGGAGAAGCTCCGCGTGAAGCGGGGCCGTGTCTACGATCACCGAATGGCACAGCAGCCGGTTCGCCGTGGATCGGCTCGATCCCGTCGGGTGGAGGAGACCTCTGCCGGAGGACTCGTCCTCGATCGATGGTCGCCCGCCGCGAGCGGTGCGCTGATCGGGCGCGACGGCCGGCTCGGCCAGATGTTGTGGTCCTTGCCGAAGGGACATCTGGAGGCCGGTGAGAGTCGCGAGGACGCGGCGGTACGCGAGGTCGCCGAGGAGACCGGGATCTGTGGGCGCATCCTCGCGCCGCTGGGCACCATCGACTTCTGGTTCACGGCAGAGGGTCAGCGCATCCACAAGACCGTGCACCACTTCTTGTTGCTCGCCGAAGGTGGCGAGCTTTCGGACGCGGATGTCGAAGTCAGCGCTGTCGCGTGGGTGCCGCTCGACCGGGCCGCGCAGCGGCTCGCGTACGCGACCGAACGCTCGCTGCTCGCGAAGGTGCCGGCGCTTCTCGCGGAAGCAGGGTGAGCCGCGCCCGGTCGGTGCTACCGGCAGCGATGCTTGCAGCAGTACTGGCGGCAGTACTGGCGGTAGCACCGGCGGTGCTCGGCATCGCCGGATCCCTCCCGGACGCGTCTGCCGCACCCGCGGCGGACGGTGACCACCCGCTGGGGGTCGTGATCACCGAAATGCAGCCGGTGAGCATCGGGCCGACCGGCACGGTGACGGTCGCCGGCACTGTGACCAACCGCGGCAGCGAGCCCCTCGACGATCTGAGCGTCACCTTCGGCGTCGGCCCGCACATCGACTCTCGCGACGGCCTCAGCCGTGACCTCGCCCAGGCGCCGGTCCTCGCGCTCGCGCTGCGTCCCGCCAGCCTGGCTGCGCCCCAGTCACTGGGACCCGGTGGGTCGGGATCCTTTCGGCTCACCTTCGACGTCGAGGGTTCCGGGCTTGCCTCGCAGCGCCCCACCGTGTACCCCTTCCAGGTCCGGTTCGACTCGGGTCGCCGGACCAGCCTCGGGCAGGCCGACACGTTTCTCCCGTACTTCCCGGACGTGCCACAGAACCCGCTGCGCATCGTCTGGGTGCTGCCGTTGACCGGTGCCCCCTCGCTCGACGCGCAGCGGCGGGTCGCCGATCCCGATGTGCCGGCGCCC